>JAOPYY010000063.1 GCA_025964395.1 Actinomycetes bacterium
AAAGTGTAGGCAATATCCCTTCTTACGATGGTCGTCGAGGCCCAGCGGCTGCCCGTCGAGACGCTCGCACGGGCAGCGGCGGAGGTCGCCGCCAGTGGTGACCTGCGCTCCGCGCTTGGAGCGATCGCCCGCGCTGCAGCGGAAGCAACCCGCGCGGATCTGGCCGTGCTTCGCGTGCTCGATGCCGATGGACAGCTCGTCGCGCGAGCCATGGCCCCCGAGGGCTCGGCGCTCGGCGCCGAGGTCGCGGGCACGAGGGCGGACTCCGAGGCGGTCGTCGCCGGCGAGGTGCCCGAGCCGACCCGGCGGGCTGCCGAGCGCGCGCGCGCGTCCGGCTTGCTCGTCGTCCTCGCCCGTGCGGCCGGACGCGTTGTCGGCTCGGTCGAGCTCGTTCGCTTCGGTGAGGACTTCGACGACGACGATCGCGCGGTCGCTCACCTGCTCGCCGCGCAGGTGGCGCTCGCCGTGCGGACGCTCGCGCCGGACACCGGCTCGGTGGTCACGCGCGCGAAGTGGCTCGAGCTCGCCGGTGACGCGCTCGCGGCGGGTGGTGACGCGCATCGCGCGGCGCAGCAGACGGTGCGCGTGGCGGTCGAGACGACCGGTGCGCGCGGCGGTGCAATCTGGCACGTCGAGGTGGAGGGGGCGCCGGAGCTGATCGCGTCGCTCGGCCCCGTGGAGGCCGGGCTCGGTCGCGCCGCCGAGTTGGTGCGCGTAGCGGTCGAGGCCTGGCGGCCCGCGACGGTCGAGCACGATCAGGGCCTGCCGGGCCGCGCGACCTACGTCGCGACGCTTCCGCTCGGCCAGCCGCCGTTCGCCGCGCTGCAGCTCTTCTACACCGAGGACGCGGTCCCCGCCGAGGCCGAGCTGCCGTCGCTCGCAGCGTTCGCCGCGCGCGCCGCGCATGCCCTGCGCTCCGCCGAGCGCGCGGCGGGGCTCGAGCTGGAGCTCGAGCGCACGCGCGCGCTGCTCGAAGTGGTCGGCGAGGCGATCGCGCGGCTCTCGCTCACGCACACGCTCGAGACGGCGGTCGACCGGATCGCCGAGCTCCTGCAGGTCGACCAGGTCGGTGTCTACCTCCGGGAGGACGGCCGGCTGTTCGCCGCCGCCGGGCGCGGGCTCGCCGGCGGCCATGACGAGATCGCCGGGCGGCTCAGCGATGCGCTCTCGGGACCACTGCGGGCGCGCGCGGCAATCCACGCACGAGTCGGCGGTCACGATGCGGCGCTCGCGGCAACACGCGCGGCGCTCGCGTCCGCGGGGCAGAAGTCCGCCGTCGCGGTCCCGCTCCATGTGCAAGACGACTCGATCGGGCTGCTGATCGCGTACCCGGGCGCGCGGACGATCGGCGAGAGCGACACGGCGCTCCTCACCGCGCTCGCTGCGCAGCTCGCGGTCGCGGTGCAGAACGCGCGGCTGCACGAACGCACGAAGGAGCTCGGTGAGGCGCTCGGCGATGTGCTCGAGACCGAGCGCCAGACCTCGCGCCAGGTGAACGCGCTCTATGAGATCTCGCGCTCGTTCGCCCAGAGCCTTTCGCTCGACAAGACGCTCGCGACGGTCACCTCGACGATCGTTGACGTCCTTGGCGTCGACGCGGCTGTGATCCGCGTTCCCGACGAGCGCGGCGACCAGTTCGTCCCGCGCGCGGTGCACGTCGCCGACACGCGGATGGATCACGCGGTGCGCACGATCCTCGAGCGCCCGCAGCCGCGCCCCGCGCGCTCGCACGTGCCGCTCGTGCTCGACATCCCGACCGCGCGGCGCCTTGGCGGTGCGCACGCCCTGCTGATCCCGTTCCTCGACAAGGGCTCCACCGCCGCGCTGCTGCCGATCGCTACGGCCACTGAGCTCTTGGCGCAGTTGACGATCCTCTGTCTGGATCCTGCGCGGCCGATCAGCGCTGAGACGCTGACGACCGCGGGCACGATCGCGCAGCAGGCCGCGCTCGCGATCGACAACGCGCGCCTCTACCAGCAGCAGAAGCAGTTCGCGGAGACGATGCAGCAGTCGCTGTTACCGCGCGAGCGGCCCGCCGTCGCCGGCCTCGAGGTGGGCACGGTCTACGAGTCGGCGGCGCAGGTCGACGTCGGCGGCGACGTCTTCGACTTCATGGAGCTGCCGGACGGCCGCCTCGCTGTCGTGCTCGGCGACGTGACCGGGCACGGGATCGACGCGACCGCCGACATGGCGATGGCGAAGTTCGTCTTCCGTTCGCTCGCCCGCGAGCACTCCGAACCGTCGGACTTCCTCGCACACGCGAACGAGGTCGTCGTCGGCGAAATCGCGGTCGGCAAGTTCATCACGATGGCGTACCTCACCGTCGACCCGGGCGGAGAGGTGCTCTGCGCGAGCGCGGGTCATCCGGAGCCGCGGCTCGTCCATCCCGACGGCACGGTGACCGGCCTCGTGTGCGGGGGGCTCGCGCTCGGGATCGACGCCGCGCAGACCTACGAGCACGTGCGCGCGGAACTGCCGCCTGGCGGCGCCGTCGTGCTCTACACCGACGGCGTGATCGAGTCGCGCCGCGGCCGCGAGCTCTTCGGCATGGACCGGATGGACGAGGTGCTGGCCCGGAACGCGTCACAGCCGGCGCAGGTGCTGGCCGACGAGCTGCTCGCAGCGTGCCGCGACTACGCCGGCGGCGATCTGCCCGACGACTGCGCGATCGTCGTCATCCAACGGCTTGGTTCAACAGCAGCGTGAGCCAGCGCCGCATTTGAACTTGCGCAAGACCGACGGGCGCCCGCTCGTGATCGGCCACCGCGGCGCGGCGGCCGTCGCGCCCGAGAACACGCTCGCCGCACTCGAGGCGGCGGTCGCGGCACGCGTCGATCTCGTCGAGTTCGACATCTCGCCCGGCTTGCGGCTCGGTCATTCGCTCGACGAACTGCCGCACGACTCGATTTCGCTAGACGAAGCCTTTGAGTACCTGAAGGCCCACGACGTCGGTGTGCACCTCGACGTCAAGCTGCCCGGCTACGAGGAGCAGGTGCTCGAGGCGATAGAGCGCCACGCCTTTGCAGAGCGCGCGGTCCTCTCGACGGCGTTCGCCGTCACCGCACGGCGCTTCGCCCGGCTCGCGCCCGACCTGCCGCGGGCGATCGGCTACCCGCGCGACCGGCTCGGCGTCTCGAACCTCCACTGGCCGCCGCCGCTGCAGCGCGCGGGCGCGACAGCGCTGCGCCAGGCGATGCCCGTCCGCGTGCCGCTCCTGCTGCGCTGGGCGCGCGCGAACACGCTCTCGCTCCACCACACGCTCTGCTCGCGTGCGGCGGTCGCGACCGCGCACCGGTTGGGTGCCCCGGTGCTCGCGTGGACGGTCAACGACCCGGCCGGCGTGCGTCGCGTGACCGCCGCCGGCGTGGACGGAATCGTCTCTGACGACCCGGAAATGACCGTGGCTACACTGCTTGCGTTGTGAAGCGTCTGTACGTCGTCCTCCTCTTCGTGCTCGGTTTCATGGCTGCAGGGGCCTTCTCCGGCACCGTGATCGCCGACGTCACGACCTCGACCTCGACGACGACGGGGGCGACGACGACGACCGGCACGACGACCGCGACAACGACCACGACGACGACAACGACCACGACGACGACCACGACGACGACACCTGCGCCGCCGACGAACACGATTCCGGCGGGCGTCCGCGTCGCAGGCGTCCGGGTCGGTGGCCTGAGCCCGAGCGACGCCGTCACCGCGGTGCACGACGCGTTTGCCCGTCCGCTCGCCGTCGTCGTCGACCGGAGCCGGCTGAATCTCGACCCGGCGAAGTTCGCGTCGGTCTATATCGAGACCGCTGTCGCTCGCGCGCGCGTCTCGCCGGCCGGCACGAACGTCGATCTCGTCGTCGCGGTGCGCGGTGCTCCGCTTCGCGTGTGGGTCGCGAGCGTCGAGAAGCGCTTCGCGCGTACGCCGGTCGACGCGACGTTGAAGCTCAAGAACGGCAAGCCGTTCTTTACCAAGGACAAGGCCGGCCGCCGTCTCGACGCGACGCGGCTCACCCAGCGGATCGTCGCTGCGCTGCGCGGGAACACGCGCCTACCGGTCCGGGTGCGCACCAAGACGATTGCGCCGACGGTCTCGGTCGGCACCTACGGCAAGGTGATCGTGATCAACCGGTCGATCAACCGCCTCTCCCTCTACACGGGCAACAAGGTGTACCGCACCTTCCCGGTCGCCACGGGACAGGCGATCTACCCGACGCCCGCGGGCGAGTGGCACATCGTCGTCAAGTACCGCAACCCGTGGTGGTACCCGCCGACCTCGAGCGCCTGGGCTCACGGCCTCAAGCCGGTCCCGCCGGGCCCGAGCAACCCGCTTGGCACGCGCTGGATGGGCCTGAATGCCCCCGGTGTCGGCATCCACGGCACGGACGCTCCGAGCTCGATCGGCTACAGCGCGTCGCACGGCTGCGTCCGCATGCAAGTGCCCGACGCCGAGTGGCTCTTCGACCACGTGGACATCGGGACTACAGTCTTCGTCCTGTGATGCGCGCCCTTCGAGCAGTCGCGGTCGGCTCCGTCCTTGCACTCCTCGGACTGCTCGTCTGGGACCTCGCGCACCAGAACGGGCCCGGCGTCGCCGTCAAGGTCGACAAGGGCAAGATCGTCCCCGCGCCGAAGCTCGACCTCCCGCTCCTTACCGGCTCCGGCAACCTCACCCTCGCTTCGCTGCGGGGCAAGGTCGTGGTCGTGAACTTCTGGCAGTCGAGCTGCTATCCCTGCAAGCTCGAGGCGCGTGACGTGGCGGCGGCCTCGCGCGCGTGGGGCGCGAAGCGGAGTGACGTCGTTTTCGTGGGCGTCAACGCGCAGGACCTCAAAGGCCCCGCGCGCGCATATCTGAAGCGGTATGGCGTCACGTACACGAACGTCCGCGACGCGCTCGGGAGCACGTGGCCGAAATGGGGCGTGACGGGTGTCCCCGAGACGTTCTTCGTCGATCGCCGCGGCCGCGTCGTGCCGCCGCACATTGCGGGCCAGGCGTCCCGCGCGCAGATCGACAACGGCATCCGTCGCGCGCTTCGGTCGTGAGGCTCGCTGTCGCCGCGGTGGCGGCGCTCGTCCTCGCGGCTCCCGCCACTGCCTGCACACCGCGGGCGAGCCAGGCGTACCTCGAGACGCGCCTCGTCTGCATCCAGTGCCACACGACCCTCGACGAGTCGAACTCGACATTCGCGGTCGAGATGAAGACCGAGATCGCACGCCAGATCAAGGCGTGCCGAACGAACCAGCAGATCATCGACTCGATGGTCGGCCAGTTCGGTCCCGCGGTGCTCTCGACGCCGCAGACGCACGGCTTCGACCTGATCGCGTGGGTGCTGCCGATCGGCGGCATCCTGCTCGGTGCCGCGGGCCTGGGCTTCGGCGCCTGGCGGTGGCGAACGGTTCGAGCGCCGGCAAGTATCGACTCGATTGACACGTTCCTCGATGCCGAGGACGAGCGGCGCGTGGACGAGGAGCTGAAGAAGTTCGATGCTTGAGAAGGTGCCGATCGCGTTCCTGGCGGGGCTGCTGTCGGTGATCACCCCGTGCGTGCTGCCGCTCGTGCCGGGCTACCTCTCCGCGATCTCGGCGGTCGAAGTCGACCGCTTGGCCGAGCGCGGGGTGGGGAGGCGCATCGTGGTCGCGAGCCTCCCGTTCATCTTCGGCTTCACGGTGATCTTCGTCCTGCTCGGCGCGGCCGCGGCCGCGGTCGGCAGCGCAGTCGACAAGCCGACGCAGCTGAAGATCGCCGGGTTCGTGCTCGTCGTGCTCGGGCTTGCGTTCCTCGGCCTCCTGCCGTTCCCGGAGCGCACGGTCGCGCCCGGCCTCCTCCAGCACGCGCGGCGACGCGGCTCCAACGCGCTACTCGGCGGCGCGTTCGCCGTGTGTGCGGCGCCGTGCATCGGGACGGTGCTCGCGTCGATCCTCGTGCTCGCGTCCGGCTCGGGAACGGTCGCTCGGGGGATCGTCCTCCTGGTCGCGTACTCGCTCGGCCTCGGGGCGGCGTTCGTGCTCGCGGGGCTCGCGTTCGCTCACGCGATGCGCGCGTTCCGGTGGGTGCGCGACCACTACGCGGTCGTGCAGGGGACGTCAGGCGCCGTGCTCGTCGCGCTCGGCCTGCTGCTCTTCTTCAACCGCGACTGGTGGCTGAGCACGGCGATCGACCAGATACTGACGCGGGTCGGGCTCAGCACGGTCTAGCGCCGCACGCAGGGCGGCGACGTCGAGGCCCCGGTGGGCCGGTTCGAAGGCCGCGAGCCGTCTCAGCGCCTTGAGCCGCTGCCGCTCGGTGGCGATCGGCCGACCGCGCCCGCGCTGGTAGGCGGAGACGACGACGTGGACGAGTCCCTGGAAGAAGTCGCGCTCCGGATCCGCGCACGCGCGCCACGCGGTCTCGAACGCCTCGTGGGCGTCGAAGAACTGTCCCGCGCGCGCGAGCGCGAGGCCGTGTTGGTAGGAGCGGTCCACGGTGCTAACGTCGGGCTCAGGCATGGCGACGATCCTCCTGTGCGGGGTCGACCTCTTCATCCGGGGCAAGCTCGAGGCGCTCTTGGCGGAGCATCGCTTCCAGACGACGGACGGGGTCGAGCCACCCGATCTCGTGATCGCCGACATCGCGCGGATCGATGCCAACGACGTCGCGGACAACTACCCCGACGTGCCGATCCTCGGTTACACGAACCACACGGACACGGAGGGATTGCGGCGCGCTCACGCCGCAGGGTTCGACCAGGTCGTCGCGAAATCCGCGCTCTTCGAACGGACGCATGAACTGATCGACCCTCTGCTCTCATCGGTAGAGTAAATCGCCGTGACGTACATCATCGCCGAGCCCTGCATCGACATCAAAGACCGTTCCTGCGTCGACGTCTGCCCCGTGGACTGCATCCACGAGGCCGGTCGGATTCTCGTAATCGACCCCGAGGAGTGCATCGACTGCGGCGCCTGTGAGCCCGAGTGCCCGGTCGAGGCGATCTTCCCCGAGGACGCGCTGCCGGAGAAGTGGGAGCCGTTCGTGAAGATCAACTACGCCTACGGCGAGGGCATGGACGTGGTGAACAAGCTGGTCGACGACTACGCGACCGAGCACAACGTTCAGAACGAACCCATCGCGTAGGACAGTCCGAACCGTCCGGCGCCGCCGGGCGAATACGGCTTTGGATCCCTATGGCCGACGACGTCCACGAACTCTCCGCCCTCTACGCGCTCGATGTGCTGAGCGACGACGAGCGCACGCAGTTCGAGCAACACCTCGAAGACTGCGACCGGTGCCGGGCGGAGATCGACGGACTCCGCACCGCCGCGAGCTCGCTCGCGTTCGCGGTCGAAGGCCCGCCGCCGCCCGCCGAGCTCCGCGCTCGCGTGCTCGCCGCGGCACGGGCCGACGGGCAGAACGTCTTGCCGTTCAGGCCGCGTCGATCGTTCGCGGTCTCGCTCGTCGCAGCCGCTGCGGTCGCCGCTTCCGCGGCGGCGGTGGCACTCGGCGTCTGGGCGGCATCGTTGGACAAGTCGCTTTCGCATGAGCGCGCAACGCTCAGCATCCTCACCGACCCGGCGGCGCGGCACGTGCCGCTGAAGGGCGCACGGGGAGAGCTCGTCGTGGCGCCGTCCGGTGACGCGGTGCTCAGCGTCCAGCTGCCCAAGCCGCCCAACGGGAAGACGTACGAGGCGTGGGTCGCTGACCCGTCGGTGCGTCCGGCGGGTGTGTTCGCGGGGCGCACGACGAAATTGCTCGTGCGTGTCCGACGCGGCGCGCAAGTGATGGTGTCGGTCGAGCCGGCGGGTGGTGTCGACGCTCCGACGACGACGCCGATCGTCTCTGCACGCGCGTAACGCACGACTACTTCCGACACATTGTGGGCATGTTGTTGTCCATCGGGCAAGCACAAGGTCATGTACAACGTCCGATGCGTGTAGTTCACTCCACGCGAGCCGCACTTTGCGTTTACCTTTTCAGCAACGTGCGGCAGGAAGTTGTCCGTCCGCGTTGCACGTTAGAAACGAACGTGGTAGGGAATCGTGCACGCGCAATCCAACTCAGGAGGTCATTGATGACCCA
>JAOPYY010000126.1 GCA_025964395.1 Actinomycetes bacterium
CTTCCTTCTTGTGCTGGCGCCAGTTGTGGTTGATGTCGCAGAACTGGCACTCCTCTTTCGCGCCGAAGTACTGGCAGAGGCGCAGCACGGTCAGGTAGATCAGGTAGCCCCACTGGATCGTCGGCGCGGTCTCCATGACCGTCTTGCCGTTCTCGAGCTCGTGGCGGTAGTACTCGGGCATCGGCGGCAGGCCGACGTCGGCGATCACGCGTCCTTCGAGCGAGAGCTTCAGCCCGGCTTCGTCGCGTGCGATGCGGTACGGCGAGTCGGGGTTCACGCGCACGGAGACGATCGTGCGGCGGAGGTCGTACGGGCCGCCGGTTAGGGCGATCTCCTCGGGCGGGCGGCGGAGCGCGGCCTCGCCGAGCTGCGTCAGCGGCTTCTGGTCGAACGAGAAGATGAAATACGACTTCGGCTTGATCTCGCCCTCGAGGTTGTCGCTCAGGGCCGATGTGTCGAAATCGATCCCCGTGCGCAGCAGGTCTTCCTTGAGCACTGCCTCGGGCGGGATGTGCGCGAAGCGCTCCATCAGCCCTTCCACCAGGTGGGTGCGGGTGCTCACAAGGCCAAAGGTATCGGCCGCCGGGAGGTCCCGGCGGCCGATAGCCGGCCGATTACCTACTTGCCCTTCTTGGCCTCGATCTTGGTGAGCGTGTTCGCCCCGCTCACGACCGAGCAGTTGATCGTCGCGGTGTCGTTGACCTTGTACTTCGCGTTCACATCAGCCGAGGCGGCCGACGGAATCGCACAGGTCAGACCGGCGACGGTGATCGAGCTCGTCGAGAGCGCGGAGATCGTTCCGTGCGCCGAGCTCTTCTCGGTGGACGACGAGCCGGACGACTTGCAGCCACCCGTGCTGAGCTCGACTGCCGAGCCGCCTGCCGTGGCGCCGCCCAGCTTGCCGCCGCTGAAGCCCGACGCGGCCGAGAAGGTGGCCGAGAGGTTCGCGAGCAGC
This sequence comes from Actinomycetes bacterium, assembly GCA_025964395.1. GTDB lineage: Bacteria > Actinomycetota > Thermoleophilia > Gaiellales > Gaiellaceae > PALSA-600. The sequence continues at coordinate 956 of JAOPYY010000126.1, forward strand.
TTGCTGTTCGACTGATGCGCCTTCCCGGACGCCAGCCCGGAGATCGCACCCTTGTCGTACACGGCCGAGTACGTGCCGTCGGTGTTCTTCCCGTTGGCGACGGCGATCGAGAAGCGACCGTCGACGGTGCCGACGTTGTCGGTCGTGTTGATGACGCTGCGAGCGCGAAGCGTGATCGCACCTGCCAGATCAGCATCGCCCGCCGCGACGCCGGTGTACTTGCCGTCGGTGACGACGATCGTCTTGCCGTCGGTCGTGGTGCACGTCTTGCTGGACGTGCTCGTGCCGGTCGCACTGAATGTTCCTGCGACGGCCTTGGCACTCTTAGCGCCCTCAATCCCGTTTGCAACCGCGTAGCTCGCCGAAACCAGGGCGACGAGCACCACCGCGGCGAATGTCAACTTGCGCATTGAGCCCTCCTATTGACTGACAACGGGCGAACCCTCGTCGACGGCCGTACGCGGTCCGCAAGCTCAGCGTAAAACGCACGTAAGGCTGAGCTCCTCCGACGGTCGGCGGGGCCGTCGGCTACCCTCGGGCGCGGGTCATGCTTCGCCGCGCCGCCGCAATCTGCCTGCTCATGGCGAGTTTCGCTGCGCCCGCGCACGCGCAGGGAACGCCGCTGATGCCGGGCGTGACGTACGAGAAAGCGGTGCAGTTCACGCCTCACGGCGCGGTGGTCATCCACGTGTTGACCGCACCGCGGCCGGGTGACCAGAACGGCCTCTACCAACTTGCTCCGGTGCTCGCCAAGGGCTCGGTCGTCGGCGGGAAGCAGCGCGTGACGCAGCTCGAGAAGGACGTCTCGAGCCAGATGACCGTTGCGGGCATCAACGGCGACCTCTTCAACGCGACCGGCGGGCAGCCGGCGGGGATCTTCATGCAGGGCGGCCTGCTCATACACCCGCCGCTCAGCACGCGCTCGTCGATCGGCGTCGACTCCGCGGGTGCGCTGCACGTCGACCGCGTCAAGTTCTTCGGCACGTGGCGCGGCACCGGTCAGCGCCGTCCCCTCAACGGGCTCAACGAAGTGCCGAAGGCGGGCGAGGTGATTCTCTTCACGCCGGGGTTCGGCGCCCGGACACCGGTTGTTCCCGGCGCGGCCGAAGTGGTGCTGCAGCCGTTCCCCGCGGCGGCTCCGAATGTCGATCTCGCTGCAATCGTGACCGCCACCACGGTCGGCGGCGGCACGCCGATCCCAACCGATGGCGCTGTGGTGATGGCTGCGGGCACGACGCTCGCCGCTGCGCTGCAAGCGGAAGCGCCGGTCGGAACGCCGCTGACCACCCGGCTGATCCTGCAGCCGGCGTGGACGGGCGTCGTCTCCGCGCTCGGCGGCGGGCCGGCGCTCGTGAAGGCCGGCAAGCCGGTGTTCCGCTCGCTCGAGGACTTCACGAACGACCAGGTCAGCCAGCGCGACCCGCGTGCGGGCGTGGGGCAGCTCGCGGACGGACGCATCATTCTCGTCGCGGTCGACGGCCGGCAGCCCGGCTACAGCGTCGGACTGACGAGCTTCGAGCTTGCGCAGACCCTCGCGCGCCTCGGTGCGGTCACCGCCTCGGCCGTCGACTCAGGCGACTCGGTCACCGTTGCGTTCGACGGCCAGCTGCTCAACCGGCCGAGCGATCCCGGCGGCGAGCGTCTCGTCAAGGAGGCGTTGCTGATCCAGTACTACGGCGTGTACGCCGCGTCCCCGCCGCTCGCGCTCGTCAACGGCGACCCGGGCAAGGGGACGCAGTCGCTCTCGTACAAGATCGTGCGCCCGTCGAAGGTGACCGCGCAGCTGATCGGCCCCGATCATGTGCCGCGGCCGATCGAGACCAACGTGCAGCACGACCCGGGCTCGTACGCGTTCACGTATTCGACGTTCGACCAGGAGGGCGACTGGCACTGGAGCGTCACCGCGACGGACGATCTCGGTCGCGTGTCGACGATCGACCGCTCATTTCGGTTCGACACAACGCTTCGGGGCGTCACAGCACCCAAGAGCGCAATTGCGCAAGCGACAATTCGGTTCAACCTTTCTCGTCCGGCCAGCATTCGCTTGCGCATCGAGACGAAAAACGGCGTCGTCGTGCGCACGCTCCCGCCGGTCGCGTTGTCGGCAGGAGCGCGCTCCGTCGTGTGGGACGGCACGCTCCCGCACGGCACGAAGGCCTACGGCGGCGTCTACGTCGCGCACGTGTTCGCAACGAGCGATGTCGGCACGTCCGACATCGTTGTTCCGTTCGCGTTCAGGCGCGGGTAGTTAGGCTCCGTAGCTGTGACTTCCTGGCTCGCCCACTACGGCGTCGCGGCGATCTTCATTCTGATGCTGATCGACGCGGTGTTCCCCGCGGCGAGCGAGCTCGTGATGCTCTACGGCGGCGCGCTCGCCTCGGGGGCGTTGACGCACCGTGTCGACGTCTTCGGCTGGCACGGGACGGGCTTCGCGGCGTTCGTGGCGGTGGTGCTCGCCGGCGTGATCGGCTACCAGTTCGGGGCGATCCTCGGCTGGTGGATCGGCGACCGCGGCGGCCGCGCGTTCCTCGAGCGCCGCGGCCGGTGGTTTCACCTCACGCCGGACCGGCTGGATCGAGCCGAGCGCTGGTTCGAGCGCTGGGATGCGTGGGCCGTGTTCGTCGGTCGGATCACCCCTGTCGCACGCTCGTTCGTCTCGATCCCAGCGGGCGTCTTCGAGAGCCCGTTCGGCCGCTACAACGTGCTGACGCTCGTCGGCAACACGATCTGGTGCGTCGCCCTGGCGGGCGCCGGCTGGGCGCTCGGGTCGAATTGGACAACGCTCCACCACGATTTCCGGTACGTGGAGATCGCCGTCGTGGTGGGAATCGCGGCAGCCGCGGCGTATTGGGCACTGCGTCTGCGCCGCCCCGCTAGGATGCCCTCCGCCGATGTCGATCCCCCACGTTGACGTCAAAGCCCAGTACGCGCCGCTGATCCCGCAGCTCCAGGAGGCGTTTGCGCGCACCCTGGAGTCCGGTCAGTTCATCTTCGGCCCCGAGGTCGAGGCCTTCGAGCGCGAAGCAGCGGAGCTCCTCGGGACGCAGGAGACGGTCAGCTGCGCGAACGGCACCGACGCGCTCGTGCTCGTGCTCGACGCGATGGGCATCGGCCCCGGCGACGAGGTGATCTGCCCGACCTTCACCTTCTACGCAACGGCCGAGGCGATTGCACGGCGCGGCGCGATCCCGGTCTTCGCCGACATTGATCCCGTCTCGCTGAACCTCGACCCGACGGAGGTCGAGCGCAAGATCACCAAGCAGACGAAGGCGATCATGCCGGTGCATCTCTTCGGACGTCCCGCGCCCGACCTCAGCGGCTTCGGCCTGCCGGTGATCGAAGATGCGGCGCAAGCGTTCGGCGCGGGCGGGATCGCGACGAGCGTTGCATCGACGTTCAGCTTCTTCCCGACGAAGAACCTCTTCGCGCTCGGTGACGGCGGACTGATCGCCGTCAACGATGCCGAACTCGCCCAGCGCATTCGCATGCTGCGCTTCCACGGCTCCGAATCGAAGAAGGAGTTCCTGTACGTCGGTTACAACTCGCGCCTCGATGCGATGCAGGCGTCGTTCCTGCGCATCTTCCTCGAGCACATCGAGGACTGGAACCAGCAGCGCCGTGAAGCGGCCGCGCGGTACACCGAGTTGCTCGACGGGCTCGTCGAGACTCCCGTCGACGAAGCGGGTCACGTCTACCACATGTATTGCGTCCGCTCGCCCGAGCGCGACCGTCTTGCTGCGGCGCTGAAGGATGCAGACATCGGCTTCGCGGTCTACTACCAGCCGCCGCTGCACCTGCAGCCCGCGCTGCGCTACCTCGGCTACTCCGAGGGCGACTTCCCGGA
>JAOPYY010000228.1 GCA_025964395.1 Actinomycetes bacterium
GAGAACCTCGCGCTTTTCGCGCTTTACGACCGTTCCTGCACCGTGGTGGGGATACACCACCTTGTCGCCGACCTTGTACAAATGCGCCTCTTTCCGTCTGCTGTCGCGAAAGAGCCGGCGGCCCATATGGCTCCACCGGCGAGGCCACCATCTTAGCAGAAACCCTGGAAAACTGGGGTTTTTTTGGAAAAATCCCTGCTAGCTCTGAGAATTTGTGAGGCCGGCGGCCAGCGCCTGGCGCAGAGTCTCGCAGTCGGGCCCGAGGACGAGCGAACTGCCGAATTTGCGACATTCCTCGATTCGGCGGTCGGTCTGCGTGGCCGCCCGGATCCGGCCGGTCAGACCGATCTCACCGAAGGCCGTGAGCCCCTCCCGCACCGGTACGCCCTTCGCCGCCGAGGCGATCGCGAGGGCGATCCCCAGGTCGGCGCCGGGCTCGTCGATCCGTACGCCGCCCGCGACGTTCACGAAGACGTCCGCCCCGCCGAGCGGCAGGCCGGCGTGCCGCGAGAGAACCGCGACGATCATCGCGAGCCGCTTCGGGTCGACGCCCGTGCCGACGCGGCGGGGCATCGCAAGGTCGGTCGGCGCGACAAGCGACTGGATCTCGAGCAGCAGGGGTCGCGTGCCCTCGAGCGTGCACGCGACCGCCGCGCCGATCTCGCCGCCGTGCGTGTGGCCGAACACCTCGGACGGATCGGGCACCCCGACCAGGCCCTCGCCGGTCATCTCGAAGACGCCGATCTCGTTCGTCGAGCCGAATCGGTTCTTCACCGCCCGCAGGATGCGGTGGGCGTGGTAGCGGTCGCCCTCGAACTGGAGGACGCAATCGACGAGGTGCTCGAGCACGCGAGGCCCCGCGACCGATCCGTCCTTCGTGACGTGGCCGACGAGGAACGTCGCGACGCCGCTCTCCTTCGAGACGCGGAGGAGGCGCCCGGCCGCCTCGCGCACCTGTGAGACGGAGCCCGGCGCGGAGCCGATCTCCTGCGACCAGAGCGTCTGCACGGAGTCGATCACGCAGACGGCCGGCCGCTCGCGCTCGAGCGTGTCGCAGACGACGTCCAGCTCGGTCTCGGCGAGGATCTCCACGTCGTCGCAACCGCCGAGGCGCGCGGCGCGCAGCTTCACCTGCGCGACGGACTCCTCACCGGTGACGAGCAGCGCCCGCCTGTCGCGCGACATCGCGCCGAGCGCGCTCAGGAGCAGCGTCGACTTACCGACGCCCGGCTCGCCGCCGACGAGCACGACGGACGCAGGAACGAGACCGCCTCCGAGTACCCGGTCGAGCTCCGGCACACCGGTCGAGATGCGCTCCGCCTCCTCCGAGACGACGTCGACGAGGCGCAGCAGCGGGCGTGGTGCAACCTGCGCGGCCCCGCGCGCACTCGAAGACCGTGCGCCGCGCGCGGGAACCGCCTCGGCCTGCATCGTCCCGAACTCGCCGCACCCGGGACAGCGGCCGAGCCAGCGGCCGGACGACGTCCCGCACTCGGTGCACACATGCTGGACGGCCGCCGGTTTTGCCACGACGAGGGACGGTACTCACTGGTCCCGACGGCAACTGTGCCGGCTCTGGAACGATCTACCCCCATGAGATACAGACAGCTCGGAGACAGTGACCTGAACGTGTCGGAGATCAGCCTCGGTTCGTGGCTGACCTACGGCGGTGGCGTCGGCGACGAATCCGCCCGTGCCTGCGTCGACGCGGCGTTCGAGGTCGGCATCAACTTCATCGACACGGCGAACGTCTACGCACGCGGCGCCGCGGAGGACTTCCTCGGCGACGTCCTGCAGAGCCGGCCGCGCAACTCCTACGTGCTCGCCACGAAGCTCTACTTCCCGATGGACGACACGGGAGAGAACCAGGGCCTTTCCCGCCAGCAGGTGGAGAAGCAGATCGACGACTCGCTCCGCCGCCTGCGCACCGACTACGTCGACCTCTACCAGTGCCACCGCTACGACAGCAACACGCCGCTCGAGGAGACGATGGCCGCACTGACGGAGGTCGTGAACTCCGGCAAGGCGCGCTATATCGGCTTCAGCGAGTGGAGCGCGGCGCAGATCCAGGCCGCGCTCGACCTGAGCCACGAGAAGGGCTACGCGAAGTTCGTCTCGTCGCAGCCGCAGTACTCGATGCTCCACCGCGACCCGGAACGGGAGATCTTCCCGCTCTGCAAGGCCAACGGCATCTCGCAGATCGTCTGGTCGCCACTCGCCCAGGGCGCCCTGACCGGCAAGTACAAGCCCGGCACGCCGCCGCCCGAGGGCTCGCGCGCGACCAGCCAAAAGATGGGCGGAATGATGAGCAACTGGCTCGAGGAGGACGTGCTCGAGACGGTGCAGCGCCTCGTGCCGGTCGCCGAGCGCAATGGCCTCACGATGGCGCAGCTGGCGCTCGCCTGGGTGCTGCGCGAGGGCAACGTGGCCTCCGCGATCGTCGGCGCCTCGCGTCCCGAACAGGTGCGCGACAACGCCTCCGCCTCCGGGATCGAGCTCGACGCCGCGACCCTGGAAGAAATCGACCGCATCCTGGGCAGTTAGTCTCGGCCCAGGATGCCGCGCCGCAAGCTCCGCTCACAGGGGGAGGTCGTCGAACGCAGCCGGGCGCTCGGCGACGAGCTGCGCGTGGCGCTGGCGAAGCTCCCGGACGACGATCAGGCGGTCGTGGACGCCGTGTGGCGCGGCGAGGCGCTCGGCACGCTGCTCTGGGCGCTGCAGCTGCTGGAACTGCCGGCCTACGACGAGCCGTTCGATGCAGAGGAGGTCGCCGCGGTCCAGCTCGACGACGCCGACCTCCGCCCTGGCGACGAGATCGAGCTCGAGCGGGACTCGGCAAGGCTCTGGCACTGGCGCGCGAGGACGACGAGCCTGCAGGCGGCCGGGGCGCTCGAGCTGCCCGAGCGCTACGCCACGTTCGACCAGCTGATCGCGGCGACTGCAATGCGCGGCTACGAGCAGGGGGTGCTCCCAGCGCCCATGCGCGGCGATTTCCGGGCCTACGGGAAGGTCTACCGCCATCTGGCGCCGGAGCAGCATGCCGAGGCCCACTCGATCGCCGTCGAGCGCCACCACGCGCTGAACTGGCTGTGCGGAGCAGGCCAAACGTGGGACGATGTGCCCCTCGACACTTGATATAGCGTTCTCTATTGTCTAGCCGCATGCCAGAGCGCATCGATGCCTACGCCGACCTGATCGTCCGGATCGGCGCCAACGTCCAACCGGGCCAGACGTTCTTCGTCAACGCCCTGCCGGAGCACGTCGACCTGGTGCGCGCGCTCGCCCGCTCCGGCTACCGCGCCGGCGCCTCCTATGTCGACGTCCGCTACAGCGATCCCCACGTCCAGTACGCGCGGGTTGCGCTCGCTCCGGAGGACACGCTCACGCATTCGCCCGACTGGCTCGTCGAGCGCGCCGACGCCTCCGAGGGCGCCGCGATCGCGGCGATCGCAGGGGAGGCCGAGCCGGAGCTGTACGCCGACCTCGACCAGCAGCGCGTCGGCAAGGCGCGCCCCGTGACCGTGATCGAGCACGCGCTGAAGATCCAGAACGCACGCGCCGTCAACTGGACGATCGCCGCGTACCCAAATGCCGGCTGGGCCGAGCAGGTCTTCGGGGAGCCTGATGTCGAGCGGCTGTGGGATGCCATCGCGATGACCGTTCGACTCGACGAGGCCGACCCGGTCGAGGCCTGGCGCGAGCACACGGGCCGCCTGCGCGCCCGCTGCGCGCAACTCGACGCGCTGGCGCTGGACGCGCTGCACTTCGAGGGGCCCGGCACCGACCTGACCGTCGGCCTGCTGCCCGAGTCCCGGTGGGTCGGCGGCGGGATCGAGACCCGCGACGGCATCGCGCACGTCCCGAACCTGCCCACCGAAGAGGTCTTCAGCGCCCCGGACTGGCGCCGCACCGAAGGCACGGTCCGCTCGACGCGTCCGCTCGCGCTCGGCGGCACGATCGTGCGCGATCTCGAGCTGACGTTCGCAAACGGCGAAGCGGTCGAGGTGCTGGCATCGAGCGGCGCGGACGCCGTCCGCGGACAGCTCGACACGGACGAATTCGCGAACCGGCTCGGCGAGGTCGCCCTTGTAGACGGGACGTCGCGCGTCGGACAGACGGGCATCACGTTCTTCAACACGCTGTTCGACGAGAACGCGACGTGCCACATCGCCTGGGGTAGCGCGATCATGTTCGCAGCGCCCGAGCTCGCGGGCCTCACGGCGGACGAGACGCGGGCCCGCGGCGCGAACGTCTCGGCCGTGCACACGGACTTCATGGTCGGCGGCCCCGAGGTCGCCGTCGACGGCATCACGACCGACGGCAAGCGTGTCCCGATCCTGAGGGAGGACGTATGGCAGTTGAGCTAGACGCGACGGAGCCGGCAAGGGACCGTCTGGAGCGGTACGCGGACCTGGCGGTGCGCGTCGGCGCGAACGTCGAAGAGGGCCAGAACGTGTTCGTGGTCTCGCAGATCGAGCATGCGCCGCTCGCGCGCGCGCTGACCCGTGCGGCGTACGCCGCGGGCGCGCGCTACGTCGACGTGATGTATCGCGACCAGCACGTCCGCAAGGCAATGATCGAGCTCGGCCCCGACGAGGCGCTGACGTACACGCCCGACTGGCTGAAGGTGCGCGCCGAGGCGCTGAACGGCGCGGCGATGATCGCGACGACGGGCGACCCCGAGCCGGAGCTCCTCGGCGACCTCGACGGCGAGCGCGTCGGGAAGGCGCAGATGAAGGAGGTCACCGAGATCATCCGCGGCCACATGATCGCCCGGGGCATCAACTGGTCGGGTGTCGCCTACCCGAATGCGGGCTGGGCGAATGAGATGTTCGGCGAGCCGGATGTCGAGCGGCTCTGGGAGGCGGTCGCCTTCTGCACGCGCCTCGACGAGGCCGACCCGGTCGGCGCCTGGCGCGAGCACATGGCGCGCCTCGAGCGCCGCGCAGCGGCGCTCAACGAGCTTCAGTTCGACGCGCTGCACTACCGCGGGCCTGGCACGGACTTCACGATCGGGCTCCTGTCGGCGGCGCGCTGGATGTCGGCGCTGTTCCGCACGGCGGAGGGGCGCGAGTACGTCCCGAACATGCCGACCGAGGAGATCTTCACGACGCCCGACCGGCGCCGTGCCGAAGGCACGATCGCCTCGAGCCTCCCCCTCGCGCTCCTTGGAGACATCGTCAAGGGCCTGAAGCTGACCGTGAAGGACGGAAAGATCGTCAACGTCGAGGCCGAGCACGGCGCCGAGCTCGTGCGCAGCCAGATCTCGAGCGACGAAGGCGCGTCGTACTTCGGCGAGCTCGCGCTCGTCGACGGCACCTCACGGGTCGGCAAGACGGGGATCACGTTCTTCGACACGCTCTACGACGAGAATGCGACCTGCCACATCGCCTACGGCTTCGGGATCCCGGAGACGTTCGAGGGCGAGCCGGGCGAGGGCATGAACATCTCGAGCGTGCACACTGACTTCATGGTCGGTAGTCCCGAGCTCGAGGTGGACGGTCTGACGAAGGACGGCAAGGCCGTGCCGATCCTGCGCGACGAGACGTGGCAGCTGCCCGAATGACAGACGTAGGCCCGACGGAGTCGCAAACGAATCGTGAAGATCGGTACGCGGAGCTCGCGGTGCGCGTCGGAGCGAACGTGCAGCCCGGCCAACTCGTCGACGTGATTGCTCGCATTGAGCACGCCCCCGTTGCGCGGGCAGTGACGCGCGAGGCGTACAAGGCCGGCGCCTCCTATGTCGACGTCTACTACACCGACCAACACATTCGCCGGGCGATGATCCAGGGAGCCGCGGACGAAATGCTTTCGTGGACTCCGCCGTGGCTGTTGAACCGCGCGAAGCAGGTGGGCGACGAGCGCGCGGCCGTCGTGGCCCTCACGGGTGATGCCGAGCCCAACCTGCTCGCCGACCTGCCGGGTGATCGCGTCGGGAAGGCGCGCATGCTCGAACTGGCGGAGGAATCCAACCGGCAGATCAACGAGCAGTTGAACAACTGGACCGTGATCGGCGTCCCCAACGTCGGCTGGGCGCAGCAGATGTTCGGCGAGCCGGACCTCGAGCGGCTCTGGCAGGCCGTCGAGTACACGGTGCGGCTGAACGAAGACGACCCGGTCGCCGCGTGGCGCGCGCACGTCGCGCGCATCGGCAAGCGCGCCAGCGCGCTCAACGACCTCCAGGTCGACGAGATCCATTTCAAGGGCCCGGGCACCGACCTGCGTGTCGGGCTGCTGCCCGAGTCGCGCTGGCAGGGCTGCGAGTCGCTCACGGCGGACGGCATTCCGTACGTCGCGAACATGCCGACCGAGGAGGTCTTCACGACGCCGGACCTGCGACGCGCGGAAGGCTTCGTCCGCTCGACGCGGCCACTCGCGCTCTACGGCCGGATCGTCAAGGGGCTCGAAGTTCGGTTCGAAGGCGGCCGCATCGTCGACGTGAAGGCCGACGAGGGCGCCGACGTGGTCAAGGCCCAGATCGAGACGGACGAGACCGCGGCCTACCTCGGCGAGATTGCCCTCGTCGACGGCACCTCGCGCATCGGACAGACGGGGCTGACGTTCTTCGACACGCTCTTCGACGAGAACACGACCTGCCATGTCGCGTACGGCGGCGCCTATGCAGAGGCGGTCGAGGGAGGCGTGATCGAGGGCGTCAACGTCTCGAACGTGCACACCGACTTCATGGTCGGGGGGCCTCAGGTGGACGTCGACGCCGTCACGCGCAGCGGCATCGTGGTGCCGCTGCTCCGTGACGACGTCTGGCAGCTGCCGGAGTAACTACGGAGCCCGAACCTGATTCCCGACAGGGAACAGTTCTAGAAACGACAAAGGGCGCCCCCGCAGGGACGCCCTCTCGTCGTTCGATCAGGGACCGGCTACTTGAGGCAGACGGCCGCCAGGTCGACGGAGTAGATCGAGTTGAACGTGAAGCAGCCGACGCGCTTCGAGACCAGGATGCTGTCGTTGAAGTTCGAGCGGGCCGCCCACGGCGGGTTGTCCTTCATCATGCTGACGTCCAGGTTCCCGTAGGCGGTGTAGCGCGCGCTACCGGAGAGCAGAGACGCGGACTGCATCGCCTTGTTGTAC
>JAOPYY010000230.1 GCA_025964395.1 Actinomycetes bacterium
CGTACGCGGACCGGATGCTGGAGTTGATGGCCGGCGTCTCACAGGCCGCGGGCACGGTGCGTCTGCCGCTGCTCGAGCGACGCGAGAACATCGAGCGCGTCGCGATCATCCCCGTCACCGCGGACCGCGGTCTGGCCGGCGGCTTCAACGCCCAGGTGATCCGCCGCTCGCTCGCGCTGATGCGCGAGGTGCAGGCTGACGGCCAAGAGGCCGTCTGGTTCAGCACGGGGCGGAAGGCGGCGTCGACGTTGCGCTTCAGGCGCATGAACGTCTCGCAGTCATGGGTCGGCTTCAGCGAGCGCCCCGCGTACAGCGACGCGCAGGCGATCGCACACGCGGTTTCCGAGGCGTACGTCGACAAGGAGATCGACCGCGTCGTGATCGTCTACAACGCGTTCGTGTCCGCACTCGTCCAGAAGGTGACGGTGCGCGACCTGCTCCCGATCCCGCAGGATCTGCTCGAGAAGGTGGCCGAGGCGGAAGAGGACGCGACCGGCGGCACTCCCGATTTCATCTACGAGCCCGAGCCCGAGGAGATCCTCGCGCGGCTGCTGCCCGTATACGTCGAGACAGAGCTCTACCGCGCGCTGCTCGAGTCCGCCGCGTCGGAGCAGGGAGCGCGCATGACCGCCATGCGCAACGCGTCGAAGGCGGCCGGCGAGCTGATCGACAGCCTCACGCTCGCCATGAACCGCGCACGCCAGGCCGAGATCACGCAGGAGATCCTCGAAGTGGTCGCGGGCGCGGACGCTCTGTCGGGCTGACGTTCTTGTTCCGAACCTGATTCGGTGTCACCCGAACCAGATTCGAGAGTTTCGACCTCGGTTAACGCCCGCTTAACGACCCACATCGCCGTTGTCGATCACTGATTTACGGATGAACGGGTAATCTCACCGACCGTGGCACCGGGAACCGAGAAGGAAGTCCTAGGCGCGGGCGCCGGCATGGCCGGTGCGGTCGCGCTCGAGTCCGGTGTCGAGCTCGGCGAGATCGAGGTCAAGGCTCGTGGGTACTGGGAGCAGGTCTGGCGCCGCCTTCGCAAGGACAAGATCGCGATCGCGGGCGGCGTCACGATCATCTTTCTCATCCTCGGCGCCTTCGTCGGCGCGCCGATCGCGCAGGCCATTCTTGGCCACGGCCCGGACGACCTCTTTTACACGGCGATGAATGCGCAGGGCCAACCGATCGGCCCGCTCTCGTGGGTCGACAATCCGCTCAACCCGGGGCACAAGGTGTTCCTCTTGCTGGGCGCCGACAGCACGCTCGGCCGCGACGAGTTCTTGCGCCTGCTCTACGGCGCTCAGGTCTCGTTCGAGGTGGCACTGCTCGCGACGCTCGGCTCGATCTCGATCGGTGTGCTGCTCGGCTCGATGGCCGGCTACTTCCGCGGCTGGGTCGACACGATCGTCTCCCGCGTGACGGAGATCACGATGGCGTTCCCGTCATTGCTCTTCATCATCGCTCTGGCCTCGACGATCGGTGACTCGCTGAACAACATCACGTTCGGGATCTTCGGCCGAGGCGTGTTCAACCTTTTCCTGATCCTCTCGATCTTCGGCTGGTTCTATCCGGCTCGGATCATGCGGGCTGTCGTGCTCAGCCTGCGAGAGAAGGAGTTCGTCGAAGCGGCACGGATGGTGGGCTCGAGCGACTGGCGCATCATCCGGTCGCACATCCTCCCGCACCTCGTGGCGCCGATCATCGTCTACACGACGCTGTCCGTGGCGTCCTTCATCATCGCCGAGGCCGGGCTGTCGTACCTCGGGGTCGGCATCAAGCTGCCCACCGCGAGCTGGGGGAACCTGCTCCAGCAGGCGTCGGACTACTACACGACGCAGCCGTGGCTGATGGTCTGGCCGGGGCTCGCCGTCCTGCTCACGACGCTCGCGTTCAACCTGCTCGGCGACGGGCTGCGGGACGCGTTCGACCCGCGCTCGACGCATTAGCGGAGTCCTTCCAGGCAGCAAGGATCCAGGGTCCGTAAAAGGCCTTGGTCTGACTTGCAGTTCAGTTCCGAGTTGCAGTTAACAGAGAACTAACTAAACTGCCGCCGCCTCGTCACACGTGCCGAGGATGCGTTCTGCGCCTGAGCCGGTCGGCCCCTAAAACCCGCCGGCTCAACCCCAAGAAAGGAGCAAGTCAGTTGAGTAGAAAGCTCTGGCTTTCCACCGTGACGATGTCGATCGTGCTGCTCGCAGTGTTTGCGGCGAGCGCTGTTGCCAAGTCGGCCAAGACCGGCGCCGTTGGCGGCACGCTTAACGCGGACCTTACGACCGACGTCGACTACACGGATCCGGCGCTCGATTACCTCCAGACCGGTTGGGAGATCGAGTACGCCACCTGCCTCAAGCTGATGAACTACCCGGACGCCAATGGTGCGAAGAGCTCCCAGCTCGTCCCCGAAGCGGCCGCGGGATTCCCGAAGGTCTCGACCAACGGCAAGGTGTACGACTTCAACGTCAAGGCGAGCTTCACGAAGTTCTCGAACGGCGCGCCTGTCACCGCCGCGAACTTCAAGGCCGCGATCGACCGCGACGCCGACCCCAAGATGCAATCGCCGGCCGTCGCGTTCTTCTCGGACATCGTCGGCTCTGACAAGTCCCCGGTTTCGGGCGTGAAGGTCAGCGGGTCGCACCTCATCATCACCCTGACCCAGGCGTCGCCGGACTTCCTGGCTCGCATGGCGATGCCGTTCTTCTGCGCGATCCCGACGGACCTCCCGCACGATCCGAACGGTGTGCTGGCTCCTGCGTCTGCAGGCCCGTACTACATCTCGGACCGGGTGCCGAACAAGTCGATCACGATCAAGAAGAACCCGAACTACAAGGGCAAGCGCCCGCACAACGTCAACCAGATCAACTACACGGTTGGCAACTCGCTCGATGCGATCTACCTGCGCACCCAGCAGGGCGCGACCGACTACGCCGCCGGCGGCATCCCGCCTGCGTCGTATGCCGAAGCTGCTCAGAAGTACGGCATCAACAAGGGCCAGTTCTGGGTCAAGCCAATCCTGAGTGTCAGCTACCTCGCCTTCAACCATGACCGCCCGCTGTTTAAGGGCGCGACCGGCACCGCGCTTGCGAAGGCGATCAACTACGCGATCGACCGCAAGGCGTTGCTTGCCCAGGGCGGTTACCTGGCCGGCAAGCGCACGGACCAGATCCTGCCCCCGGGCATGGCCGGCTTCCGTGACGCGAGCCTGTATCCGCTCAAGGGCCCGGACCTCACGACAGCCAAGAAGTGGATGGCGAAGTCCGGGGTTAAGGACGGGACGACGGTCGAGTTCTACACCTCAAACCGTGGTGCTGCTCCGCTCCAAGCCCAGATTTACCAGTTCAACCTGAAGCAGATCGGCCTCAGCGTCAACACGCACTTGTTCGCGCGGGCCGTTCAGATCGACAAGGAAGGGACGCGCGGTGAGCCGTTCGACATCACGACTGAAGGTTGGTTGGCGGACTACGCCGACCCGTACGACTTCATCAACGTGCTGCTGTCGGGCGACAACCTGCACGCCTCGAACAACAACAACGTCGCGTACTTCAACGACCCGAAGTACAACAAGGCGATGCGTGATGCATCGCTGCTGTCGGGCGACGCTCGCTACAAGGCGTACGGCAACGTCGACGTGAACATCAGCAAGGACAATCCCGCATGGGCCGCTCGGGCGAACTCGAATAACCGCCTGCTCGTCTCGTCGAGGGTTGGGTGCTTCACCTACAACAACATCTACGGGCCCAATCTCGCGGCCCTGTGCATCAAGTAGGCGAGGCCTTTCCGATCCGGCTTGGGCGCCCGTACCACGGGCGCCCAAGCCCGGGTCTTCTCGAGTACACCTCTCAACACCCACTCAACAAACCTTCCGTTAAAGTCCCCGCGTCTTGCTCAGGTACCTAGTCCGCCGGCTGATGTGGGCGTTCGTGCTGTTCATCGCAGTCACGATCGTCACCTATGTGATCTTCTATGCGATCCCCGCCAATCCGGCTCGGCTCGCCTGCGGTCAGCGCGCGACGGCCGAGTGCATCAAGCGCGCGGCGCACTACCTCGGCACCGACCGGCCGCTGTACGTCCAGTACGGCAAGTTCTTCGGTCGCCTGATGCCGGTAGCAGGGCTCGGGCCCAACAACTTCTCGCCGCACTTCAAGACGCCGAACCTCGGCCGTTCGTTCACGAACCGCCTCACCGTGAACTCCGTGGTGCTCAATGCCGCGCCCGTCACCGCCTCGCTGGTGTTCGGCGGTGCGGTGTTCTGGATGCTGATCGCGTTGCCCGTCGGGATCCTCTCGGCGCTGCGACCGCGATCGCTGCTCGACCGAATAGCCATGGTCTTCGTCCTCGTCGGGATCAGTGCGCATCCGGTGTGGATCGGCCTGCTGCTTGCCTACTTCCTGGGCTTCAAGGCCGGCGTCTTCCCGATCACCGGCTACTGCGACTTCATCAACCCATCCGGCAACTGTGGCGGTCCGGTCCAGTGGGCCTACCACCTCGTGCTGCCGTGGGCCACCTTCGCCTTCCTCTTCGCCGCGCTCTACGTGCGGATGATCCGCGCGAACGTCATGGAAGCGCTCGGCGAGGACTACGTCCGCACAGCGCGCGCCAAGGGCGCGCCCGAATGGCTCGTCATGCGCTCGCACGTGCTCCGGAACGCTCTGCTCCCCGTCGTCACCATGCTCGGGATGGACATCGGCATCGCCCTCGGCGGCGCGATCTTCACCGAATCGGTCTTCGGGCTGCCGGGGCTCGGCAAGACCGCCATCCAGGCGATCGAGAACTTCGACCTACCCACCACCCAGGGCGTGGTTGTCTTCGCGACCCTCTGCATCATCTTGCTTACCCTGGTGGTCGACCTCTTGTACGCCTGGATCGACCCACGAATTAGACTCACCTAGCTGTGGCCCTCCTCGAAGTCACCGACCTGAAGACGTACTTCAGGACAGACGACGGTGTCGTACGCGCCGTGGACGGCGTCTCGTTCTCCGTCGACAAGGGCCAGACCCTCGGGATCGTCGGCGAGTCCGGCTCCGGCAAAAGCGTCACCTGCCTGACGATCATGGGCCTCAACCCGAAGCGCACCGCCATGTCCTCGGGCACGGCGATGTGGAAGGGCGAGGATCTGCTGACCGCGACGCCGAAGCGGCTACGCGAGATCCGGGGCAGCGAGATCGCAATGATCTTCCAGGACCCGATGACGAGCCTGAACCCGGTGCACAAGATCGGGGCCCAGCTCGCCGAGGCGATGCGCCTGCACGAGGACGTCTCCAAGAAGACGGCGCGCGCGCGGGCACTCGAGCTGTTGAAGGCGGTCGGGATTCCGCGCGCCGAGCGTCGGCTCGACGACTACCCGCACCAGTTCTCCGGCGGTATGCGCCAGCGCGTGATGATCGCGATGTCGCTGATCAACAACCCGGACCTGCTGATCGCCGACGAGCCGACCACCGCGCTCGACGTGACGACGCAGGCGCAGATCCTCACGCTGATCGAGAAGCTCCAGGAGGAGTTCGGCAGCGCGGTGATCATGATCACGCACGACCTGGGCGTCGTTGCTGAGATCGCCGACGACGTCGTCGTCATGTACGCGGCCGAGGTCGCGGAGAAGGGCGGCGTAGAGCAGATCTTCAAGAAGCCGCACCATCCGTACACGTGGGGCCTGATGGGCTCCCTGCCGCGCCTCGACGCCGACGTCGAGCGCCTCGTGCAGATCCAGGGCCAGCCGCCGTCGATGCTGCGCCCGCCGACGGGCTGCCGCTTCCATCCGCGCTGCCCGTACGTGATGCCGATCTGCAAGGAAGTCGATCCCGCTCTTGCGCCGGTTTCCGACGACCCGGGCCACCTCCAGTCGTGCCACCTCGACGAGGAGACCAAGAACCGTGAGGCCGCTAAGCTCCTCGCCGGAATGATGGCGGAGGCTTCTTAGTGGCGGCGCCCGAGAAGGAGATGCTGCGGCAGACGCAGCTCGAGCTCAAGGGTGATGAGCTCCTCGTCGTCGAGGATCTCCAGAAGTACTTCCCCGTCACGCGCGGGATCATCTTCCAGAAGGAAGTCGCCTCGGTGAAGGCGGTCGATGGTGTGTCGTTCGCGGTCCGCGAGGGCGAGACGCTCGGCGTCGTCGGCGAGTCCGGCTGCGGCAAGTCGACGATGGCGCGCTGCATCATGAAGCTGCTCGAGCCCACCGCCGGGTCGATCAAGTTCCGCGGGCAGGACATCACGAAGCTCTCGCGCGCCGAGATGCGCCCATTCCGGCGCGAGATGATGATGATCTTCCAGGACCCGTACGCGTCGCTGAACCCACGCAAGCGTGTCGGCTTCATCGTCGCCGAGGCGCTGCAGGTGCACAAGCTCGGTACCGAGGCCGAGATCAAGCGCCGCGTGCAGGAGCTGCTCGAGGTCGTCGGCCTCAACCCGGAGCACTACAACCGCTTTCCGCACGAGTTCTCCGGCGGCCAGCGCCAGCGCATCGGTGTCGCGCGCGCACTCGCCGTGAACCCGAAGCTGATCGTCTGCGACGAGCCGGTGTCGGCGCTCGACGTGTCGGTGCAAGCGCAGATCCTGAACCTGCTCAAGGACCTGCAGCGCGACTTCGGCCTCACCTACATCTTCATCGCGCATGACCTCAACGTCGTTCGCCACATCTCCGACCGCGTGATGGTCATGTACCTCGGCCAGGTCTCCGAGACCGCCGACCGCAACGACCTCTACAAGGAGCCGAAGCACCCGTACACGGGCGCGCTGCTCTCCGCCGTGCCGGTGCCGGACCCGACCGTCGGCCGTCACCGCAAGCGGATCGTGCTGGAGGGCGACGTCCCGAGCCCGATCAACCCGCCGAGCGGCTGCCGCTTCCACCCGCGCTGCCCGCGCTTCGTCGAGGGCCACTGTGACGTGGAGGAGCCGGCGCTGATCCACCGCGGTGGCGCCGTCGGCCACACCGCGAAGTGCCACTACCCGCTCGAGCGCTGGCCGATGACCGAAGAAGAAATGGCGCGTCCGGGCGTCGCCAGCACCGCCGCCGAGACCGCCTAGATGGCTGCGGCTGCCCGCCGCTTCGGGATCGTCCTCGGCGCGCTCGCCGGCGGCACCGCTGTGCTCGCGCTGCTGTTCGGGCTCGCGCTCGGCTCGAGTGTCTCTCGCTCGCTTTCCCTCGGCTGGTACATCGTCGGCTCCGTGCTGCTGATCAGCGGCTTCTTCGTTGGCAACCGCGGTCCGTCGCGGCCGGTGGGCGAGGGGTGGGGCGTCTTCTCCCTGCAGCGCTGGGTGCGCTGGGCGACCCCGGACGAGCAGCGCGAGACGCTGTCGTTGTCCGCGGTGCTCGTGGTGCTCGGGTTCGTGCTGATCGCACTCGGCGTGCTCGCGGACACGCGGTACGCGATCGTCTGATCGCGTTTTGATCACGGTTCGTCTCTAACCGTCTGCCATGGGCGACGTCTGAACTGGGTATGCCGCCGAATTCGCAGCTGTGTGAGCGCGCCAAGGCGTGGGCGTCGCTGCGGACCGATGGCGAGCTCTCCGAGCTCGAGTCCGCGCTGCTCGACGCCCATTTGGGCCGCTGCGAGCCGTGCTGCACGTTCGCGCGAGGCTCCGCAGCCGTCGCTGCAGCGCTCCGGGCCGCTCCGCTCCAGCAGCCGGTGCTCCAGCGAGCCCTGCCGCTCGCGCTCGCCCCTCGCCAGGCCCGCCGCACGGGCCTGCGCGCCCTGCAGGTCACGGCAGCCGTGGTGCTCGTCGTCTCAGCCGGGGTCGTCGCTGCCTTCTCCGGCCCGTCCAGGAGCGCGGCCGCCGCCAAACACGTCTCGATGGTCGCGAGCGTCGATTCTCCCGACCGGCTCCGCCAGCTCCGCCGTCCGGGGCTCGTCGACCGTGGCGCCGGCGTCCTGCCGCGGAACGGCCTGGTCCCCGGCGAGCCCGTGTAGGGGCCTCTAAGCTGCCTTCAGGTGCAGCCGTCCTTCATCAGCTCGTACGTCTGAAGCCTCGATCACGCCGACCGTGTGTCGGCGGCTCTGAGGGAGAACGACCTGCGTCGGCAGTTGCGCGGTTCGGAACGGCGTTCCGCTAATCTCCGGCTGCCCAGCCTGCTGGCGCGCGTTATCCGCGCCCGGCGCCGGGACGACATCGCACCTTCACCAGTTCAGGAGCTCTAGACACGTGGCGACCAACGGCCAAAAGACCGGAAAGCTGCTCGAGATCAAGGGCGTCGTGGTCGACGCTGTCTTCCCTGACGGGCTGCCGGACATCTACTCGGCAGTGCGCATCCCGCGGCCCGAGGGCGGCTACTTGATCGCCGAGGTGCAGCAGCACCTCGGTGACGATCGCGTGCGCGCGGTGGCGATGGACGCGACGGACGGCATCGCCCGCGGCACCGAGGTGATCGACACCGGTGGGCCGATCTCCGTGCCCGTCGGCGACATCACGCTCGGCCGTGTCTGGAACGTGCTCGGCGAGCCGGTCGACGAGAAGGAAGCGCCCGGCCCCGACGCCGAGCGCTGGTCGATCCACCGCGATCCGCCGCCCTTCGCCGACTTGACGGCGAAGATCGAGATCTTCGAGACTGGCATCAAGGTCATCGACCTGATCGCCCCGTACGTTCGCGGTGGCAAGGTCGGCCTCTTCGGCGGCGCCGGTACGGGAAAGACGGTGCTGCTTCAGGAGCTGATCCACAACATCGCAAGCCAGCACGGCGGCGTGTCGGTCTTCTCCGGCGTCGGTGAGCGCACCCGTGAAGGCAACGACCTGCTTCTCGAGATGGAGGAGTCGGGCGTGCTCGACAAGGTGGCCCTCTGCTATGGCCAGATGAACGAGCCGCCGGGAGCGCGCCTGCGCGTTGCTCTCTCCGGCCTGACGATGGCGGAGTACTTCCGCGACCAGGGTCAGGACGTGCTGCTCTTCATCGACAACATCTTCCGCTTCGTTCAAGCAGGCTCCGAGGTCTCAGCCTTGTTGGGCCGGATGCCGTCAGCGGTGGGGTACCAGCCGACGCTCGCCACCGAGATGGGGCAGCTCCAGGAGCGCATCACCTCGACCACGAAGGGCGCGGTCACCTCGGTGCAGGCGATCTACGTGCCGGCCGACGACCTCACCGACCCGGCGCCTGCGAACACGTTCGCCCACCTCGACGCGACGACCACGCTTTCGCGCGCGATCGTCGAGCAGGGCATCTACCCGGCCGTCGATCCGCTCGACTCGGTCTCGCGCGCCCTGCAGCCCGGCATCGTCTCGGAGGAGCACTACTCGACGGCGACACGCGTGCAAGAAGTGCTGCAGCGCTACAAGGACCTGCAGGACATCATTGCCATCCTCGGTATCGAGGAGCTCTCGGACGAAGACCGCCTGATCGTGCAGCGCGCGCGGAAGATCCAGCGCTTCCTGTCGCAGCCGTTCTACGTCGCCGAGCAGTTCACCGGCACCCCCGGGCAGTACGTCAAGCTCGAGGACACGATCCGCGGCTTCCACGAGATTCTCGAGGGACAGCACGACGAGCTGCCCGAGCAGGCCTTCTACATGGTCGGCCCGATCGAGGGCGCGATCGAGCGGGCGAAGCAGATGTCCGCCACCGCCGC
>JAOPYY010000003.1 GCA_025964395.1 Actinomycetes bacterium
GCTCTTGCCGTCGACGTAGGCTTGAACTTCGCGCGGGTCGATCCGCAACTCCTCGATCTCGATC
The DNA here is from genome assembly GCA_025964395.1 of Actinomycetes bacterium. Lineage (GTDB taxonomy): Bacteria > Actinomycetota > Thermoleophilia > Gaiellales > Gaiellaceae > PALSA-600. The sequence goes on from JAOPYY010000003.1 coordinate 65, forward strand.
GGATCGCCCCGCTTCTCCTCCGCCGGGCGCACACCGCGCCGTGCTGCCGCGCCGACGCGGGCGACGAGCTCGCGCATCGAGAACGGCTTCACCAGATAGTCATCGGCGCCAAGGTCGAGCGCATGCACCCGGTCGTGCTCGGTGCCGCGCGCGGAGACGACCACGATCGGCGTCCCGATCCCCTCGGCCCGCGCCGTCTCGATCAGCTTCCAGCCGTCGAGCTCCGGCAGCATCAGGTCGAGCACGCAGACGTCCGGGTTCTCGTACCTCAGCCGCGTGAGTCCGAGCTCGCCGCGGCCGACCACGATCGGATCGAAGCCACCGGCGGACAGGTGACGGGCCATGCCGTCAGCGATCACATTGTCGTCCTCGATGATCAGCACCTTGGTCACGCCCCTACGAGAGAGCCGAAAGGGGGGAGGTCCGGGTGAAGGACTGGTGACCATCTGGTGACGGAGTCTTACGGGGACAAGAGAGAACCAGGCGGCGACGAACTCGACGAGATGCACGTCGAGCCCGATCACACCTACGCCCGGAGCTTCGACGAGCTGCGCACGGGTTTCACGGCCGCGGTCTCCCATGAGCTGCGGACGCCGCTCGCCCGCATCCTCGCCCTCCTGGATTCCGCCGACCTCCCGGACGCCGACGTGCAGGGCTTGATCGACCAGGCGCGCGCCGAGGTCGAGAACGCGGGCGCGCTGATCGACGAGATCCTGTTCCTCTCCGAGCTCGAAAGCGGGCGCGAGGTCGTCTCGCTAGGTCACACGTCGGCACTGCCGGTGCTGGCGAATGTTCTGGACGAACTGACGGACGCGGCCGAGCGCGCCGGTGTCACACTGGCGGTCGAGGGCGACGCGAGCGTCGACGTGCCGCTGCGGCCTCGGATGCTGAGGATGATCGCGCAGAACCTCGCCATGAACTCGATCCGGTACGCCGGCCACGGTGCGCACTTCACGTTCTCGATCCAGCGCGCGGGCGCGTTCGCCGTGCTCACCGCCGCGGACGACGGCGCCGGCGTTCCGGAAGGCACGCTGTCGCGGCTCTTTGAGCGCTTCTACCGCGGCGACTCCGCGCGCACGTCGCGTGGAACAGGGCTCGGGCTTGCGATCGTCAAGCACGTCGTCGTCGCCGCGGGCGGCGACATCGAGGCGGAAGGCGCCCCCGGCCACGGCCTCCGCATCCGCGCAACGTTCCCGGCCTAAGTCGGGCCCCGATCTCGAGAACGACAAAGGGCGCCCCCGAAGGGGCGCCCTTGCCCTAGGCAACACCGGGAGGGGCGCCTAGGCCTAGGTGTGGATCGACTTCAGCGTCTTCTCGGACGCGACGAGGGCCGACTTCGTCAGCGGCGCGAACATCAGCTTCGACGCGTACTGCGGCTTCTGGCCCTGGGTCAGCGCCCAGAAGATCAGCTTCCGCAGCTCAGCAGCGTGCGAGGTCTGCTGCGGGACGATCACGTAGGTGAACGTCGAGATCGGATACGCCAGCGCCGCGGACTTCGGCGGGTTGACGATGTGCATCTCGTTGTTCGCGGGCACCTTCGGGAATGCCTCGGCCGCGGCCGTGATGCGCCGGAGGCTCGGGAAGAGGAACTTGCCGGCCGCGTTACGCACTGCCGCGAACTTGATGTGATTCTTGAGCGCGTAGGCGACGTCGACGTAGGTCACGGCACCGCTGGTGCGCGACACGACACCGGCGACGCCGCCGGAGCCCTTCGCACCCACGCCCGCCGGGAAGGCCGGCTGCGTCGAGACGCCGATCTTCGACTTCCACTCGGCGTTTACTGCCGACAGATAGTCAGTGAAGTTGTACGACGTGCCGGAGCCGTCCGAGCGGAAGACCGGGGTGATCTTCAGATCGGGGAGGTTCGCGCCCTTGTTCAGCGCGGCAATCGCCGGGTCGTTCCAGTTGCTGATCTGGCCGAGGAAGATCTTGGAGATCGTCTTCCCGTCGAGGTTCAAGTGCACGGGCGCGCCCGGCACGTTGTAGGCGACCGAGGTCGCCGACAGCGCCCACGGGATCTGGACACAGCTCTTGCACGCGTTCGCCTGGTCGGGGCTCAGCGGCGCGTCGGACGCGCCGAAGTCGACCTGACGGTTGGTGATCGCCGCGATGCCGGCGCCTGAGCCGACCGGGCTGTACTGAACGGTGTAGCCGAACGCGGACCCAATGGCGGGCGTCCACGTCGAGACGAGCGGCGCGACAAACGAGCTGCCGGCGCCCGAGATGGTCGTGTCATTGCTCTTGGCGCCTGCGGCTGCAATCGCGGTGAGTGCGACTGCTGCGGCTGCGATGAGGGCGAGCCCTCTTGTCATTGACGTTCTCTCCTATCGCTCTGGGACCGTGTTGCCTGACGTCGCCAATGTGCCCCGCGAAACCGCGCGCGTGGGCTGACGCCGTGTGACGGCCGGGTGACGGAGTGGTGAACGCACCGGCGGGGGCTAGCGGTTCAGGCCGAGCTTCTTGCGGCTGCGGTCGAGCAAGAAGCGCGCGGTCAGGCTCGTCACCAGCACGAACGCGATCAGCACGAACGCACCGGCCCACGCCTGCGCCTGCAGGCTCGGGTCCGGCGACTCGGAGTTCTGGAAGATCATCAGCGGGATCGACTGCACTGCGTGCGTCGGATTCCAGTCGACCACCTGCCCCGCGATCGCCGTGGTGAAGAGGAGCGGCGCAGTCTCGCCGGCCGCGCGCGCGATCGCGAGCGTCGTGCCGGTGAGGATGCCGCCGAACGCCGTCGGCAGCACGACCCGAATGACGGTCTGCCATTTCGAGACCCCGAGCGCGTAGCTTGCGTCGCGGAGCTCGTTCGGAACGAGTCTCAGCACCTCCATCGTCGCGCGGCCGACGAGCGGCAGCATGATGATCGCGAGCGCAGCGCCACCGGCAATTGCGCTCTGGTGATTGCCCCAGCCGACGATCGGCAGCGGCACCTTGACGCACAGGGCGAACACGAAGATGCCGATCACAATCGACGGAAAGCCGTTCAGGACGTCGAGCCAGAGACGCACCTGCTCACCGATCCGCGACGGCGCGAACTCGCTGACGTAGATCGCCGCGAGCACCCCGAACGGCAACGCGATCGCAGTTGCGATCGCGACGAGCAGCAACGACCCGGCGAGGGCGGGCGCGACACCGCCGCCCGCTTCTCCGAAGACCGCCGGCCCCTTGGTGAAGAAGGCCCAGTTGAGTGAGCCAACGCCGCGGCTGCCAACCGACCAGAGCAGGATCACGAGGGCAGAGACAGCGATCAGCGCGGCGATCGTGGCGCTGCCTTCGGCCAGCCGGTTTACGAAGAGCCGGCGGCGGGAGCGGCCCGTCGCCTTCAGCGAGATCTGCGGCGCGTCCATCAGTCTCCCCCGGTCCGGTGGAACTCGAAGCGCTTGACCACACGTTGAGCCGCAAGGTTCGTGATGAACGTGATCACGAGCAGGATGAACGCGAGGTAGATCAGCGATGCAACTTGGATGTTCGAGATCGCGCCCTGGTACTGGTTCGCGAGACGGCTCGCCCCCGTGTCACCAGGCTCGAAGATCGAGGGCTTGAGCGGGATGAAGTTGCCGATCACCTGCGTGACGGCGATCGCCTCGCCGAGGGCACGGCCGAGCCCGAGGATCACCGCTGCGACAACGCCGCCGCGCACGCTCGGGACGATCACCGTCTTCACCATCTCCCAGCGCGTCGCACCGAGGGCGATCGCGCCCTCCTCCAGCTCGTTCGGAACGCCGAGGAACAGTTCGCGGCAGATCGACGAGGTGATGGGGATCGTCATGATCGTGAGCACAACGATCGCGGTGAAGACCGTGGACTCGACCTTGTCCTGTCCGTGGGCGAAGATCGGGATCCAGCCGAGTGTCCGGCCGAGGAACGGCTGCACGTGCTGCGCGTCGAACGGGGCGAGCACGAAGATGCCCCAGAGGCCGACGACCACGCTCGGCACCGCGGCGAGCAGCTCGACGAGCGTACCGACCGGCCCGCGGATCGCCGGCGGCGCGAGCTCGCTGAGGAACAGGCCGATGGCGATCGAGAGCGGCGCCGCGAGGAGCATCGCGCCAAACGAGGTCACGACCGTGCCGATGATCAGGTCACGGGCGCCGAACTTGTTGAGCGGCGCGTTCCATACCCCGTCCACGAGGAAATGGAGCTTGAACACCTTGATCGCGGGCCAGGCGCCGTCCGCGACGCGCCAGATGATCGCGAAGACGATCAGCACGCCAATCAGGGCCGCCAGGGCGGTCAGCGCGTGGAGCAGGTTGTCGCCGACGCGGTCGCCGCGGCGGCGAGTGCGGCGCAGGCCGGCCGAGCTCGGGACCGAGGCGGCTTCCATTTGGGCGCCAGCATTCCAGTTCCCGAAGGGCCTTGACGGCCGGTCACCACCTCGTCACAACTCGTTCACATCCTGGGCACCCCGTGGCTGGAAACCCCGTCGACACTGGTTCCGGTGGCAACCCTCCCCTCCTCCCGTCAAGATGCAGCGGCCATGACCTCGCTGACCGTCAGCCATACCGCTCCTGCGCCCACAAGCCGGGACATCGTGTTCGACATCGACGGGTTGACCGTCTCGTACGGCAAGTCCGTCGCCGTCAAGGACGTGAGCATCGACATCTACAAGAACGCGATCACGGCCATGATCGGCCCGTCGGGCTGCGGGAAGTCGACGGTGCTCCGCTGTCTGAACCGGATGAACGATCTTGTCGCGAGCGCGAAGATCGAGGGCGACGTCCTCTACCACGGCACCGACCTGTACGCGAAGGACGTCGACCCGATCGAGGTGCGGCGCCGGATCGGCATGGTCTTCCAGCGGCCGAACCCGTTCCCGAAGTCGATCTACGACAACGTCGCGTACGGCCTACGGATCCTCGGCATGAAGGACAACCTTGACGACCGCGTCGAGCAGGCGTTGAAGCGCGCCGCGTTGTGGGACGAGGTCAAGAACCGGCTGAAGAAGTCGGCGCTCGGTCTCTCCGGCGGACAGCAGCAGCGCCTCTGCATTGCGCGCGCGATCGCCGTCGAGCCGGACGTGATCCTGCTCGACGAGCCGGCGTCGGCGCTCGACCCGATCTCGACGTCGGCGATCGAGGATCTGATGCACGAGCTGAAGCAGCACTACACGCTCGTGATCGTCACGCACAACATGCAGCAGGCCGCCCGCGTCGCGGAGATGACAGCGTTCTTCTCGCTGCAGCTCGAGGAAGACGGCGCACGCTACGGCGTGCTCGTCGAGTACGACTCGACGGAGAAGATCTTCACCCACCCGTCCGACGAGCGGACTGAGGGTTACGTGACGGGACGGTTCGGCTGATGCGCCTCTCGTTCACCGAGGAGCTCGCGCAGCTCGAGGCGTCGCTGCAGGAGGAGGGCGACCT
>JAOPYY010000016.1 GCA_025964395.1 Actinomycetes bacterium
TCCGCCGCCTCTGCGAGGTGGAGGGGATGGAGCGCTTCCTGCGCAAGCGGTTCCTCGGGCAGAAGCAGTTCTCGCTCGAAGGGCTCGACGTGATGATCCCGATGCTCGACGAGACGATCGAGCTCGCGTCCGAGGCCGGCGCGCACGAGGTCGTGATGGGCATGGCGCACCGCGGCCGTCTCAACGTCCTCGCACACACGATCGGAATGCCGTACGAGTACATCCTCCGCGAGTTCGAAGGCGAGCGGACGATCGAAGCAGTCGCCGCCGACCCCGAGGGCGGCACGGGCGACGTCAAGTACCACCTCGCCGCGCACGGCACGCGCACGACCGCCAACGGCAAGGTGGGTGTGCGCCTCGTTGCGAATCCGAGTCACCTCGAAGCTGTCGACCCCGTCGTCGAGGGTCGTACGCGTGCGGAGCAGACCGACCGCTCGACGCGCAACGGCGCGCACGATCCGTCGGTCGCGCTCGCGGTGCTGCTGCACGGCGATGCGGCGTTCGCGGGCCAGGGCGTCGTCGCCGAGACCTTCAACCTGCACGACCTCGAGGGCTACTCGACCGGCGGCACGCTGCACCTGATCACGAACAACCAGATCGGGTTCACGACCGATCCGAACGAGGGGCGCTCGACGCGCTACTCGTCCGACCTCGCGAAAGGCTTCGACGTTCCGATCATCCATGTCAACGCCGACGATCCCGAGGCGTCGATCGCCGCGACGCGCCTGTCGATGGCGTATCGGCGCCGCTTCGGCCAGGACGTCGTGATCGATCTCGTCGGCTACCGCCGTTTCGGCCACAACGAGCAGGACGAGGCCGCGTACACGCAGCCGTTGATGGTCGAGCAGATCAACGCGCACCCGAGCGTGCGCGAGCTCTACGAAGAGCAGCTGATCGAGGAAGGCGTGCTGACCCGGGAGGAGGCCGAGAGGTTCGTCTCCGAAGTGGAGTCGATGCTGCGCGCCGCGCACGACCGCCTGAAGGCGTCCTTCGGCGACGGAAAGGTCGAGCACGACGGAGCGATCCCGCGCTCGACCACCGCAGACCCCGTCACGGCGGTCGCGGCGGACACGCTCGAGGAGCTGACGGACGAGCTCCTGCGCACGCCTGACGACTTCACCGTGCACCCGAAGCTCGCGAAGCAGCTCGAGCGCAGGCGCACCGCACTCGAGCAGGGCGGCATCGACTGGGGCCAGGCCGAGTCGCTCGCCTTCGCATCCCTCCTCGTCGATGGGATCCCGATCCGCCTCACCGGCCAGGACTCGCAGCGCGGCACGTTCTCGCAGCGCCACCTCGTGCTGCACGACGTGCACACCGGCGAGACCTACACGCCGATGCAGCATCTCGAAGACGCAACCGCGTCCTTCGAGGTCTACAACTCACCGCTTTCCGAGTACGCCTGTGTCGGCTTCGAGTACGGCTACTCGGCCGCCGCGCCCGAGGCGCTCGTCCTCTGGGAGGCGCAGTACGGCGACTTCGCAAACGGCGCGCAGATCGTGATCGACCAGTTCATCTCGTCGGCGCTCTCGAAGTGGCGCGAGACGTCACGGCTGACGCTGCTGCTCCCGCACGGGTACGAGGGCAACGGCCCCGAGCACTCGAGCGCGCGCCTCGAGCGCTTCCTGCAGCTCGCAGCGCAGGAGAACCTCCGCATCGTGAACTGCACCACCGCCGCGCAGTACTTCCACTTGCTGCGCCGGCAGGCGCTCGACGCGACCGCGCGCCCGCTCGTCGTGGTCACGCCGAAAGGTCTGCTGCGGCTCAAGGACGCGGCCTCGACGCTCGAAGACCTCGCCGAGGGCGGTTTCCGCCCGGTGCTCGACGACTCGCGCGCGGACAAGGATGCGGTGCGGCGCCTCGTCCTCTGCAGCGGGAAGATCTACTACGACGTGGTCGGCCACGAAACGCGCGAGCAAGCCGAGTCAGTCGCCGTCGCGCGCATCGAGCAGCTGTATCCGTTCCCGACGGAGCAGGCGCGCGAGCTCGTCGCGTCCTACCCGTTGCTGGACGAGGTCGTGTGGGTGCAGGAAGAGCCGCAGAACATGGGGCCGTGGCGGTCGATCCGCCACCGGCTCGAAGAGGCGACGGGCGACCTGCCGGTGCGGTTCGTCGGCCGCCCGTGGCGCGCGAGCCCGTCGGAGGGCTACCCGACGGCGCACCTGATCGAGCAGGACCGCATCGTCCGCGACGCGCTGACGGTCTAACGGTCTAGCGCTTTTTGCGCTTGTTCTTCTGAGCGTCCAGCGCCTGCTGGGCGAGGCGCGGCCCGTGCGTACGTGCCTGCGCGGCGAGCCACTTGCGCTGCTTCGGCGTCAGGCGGCGCCAGACGTCCCACAGGGCGAATGCGGCCCCAACAGGGCCGAGGCGGGGGACGCGCGGCATGCGCCCATACTGCCCGGTCTCGTTACTTCCTGCTGAGGCTGGCCGCGAGGGCGGCGATCGTCTTCGCGGTCGAGGACGCCGGCTTGGCGACGTGACGCGGGACGGAGACGGCGGCGAGCACGCGGGCCCGGACGAGCGGAGCGGTGGGAGCGAGCTTCTGGATCACGGCCGAGCGGTGCGCCTTGAGCAGCTTGCGCGCCGGACTGACCTGCACGACCGCCCGCGGTTGGGCGGCGACATAGGTGAAGCGCCGCGGCGTGGACAGGGCGGGCGACTTTGCCTGCGCGGGGTGGTGCAGATGCTGGATCGCGAGCGGAGGCGCAGCCTGGACGGAACGGGCTGCCTGGGGCAGCGGAACGGCCAGGCGGATCGGCTGGTCCGGACCGAGGAGGCGGCCTGGGAGCAGGAGAAGTCCTGCCACCACAGCACATGTGAGTAGGCCCGCCACGCCTTGCGCCCATGAAAGCCTCATGGTTCCCCCCGATTTGGCCGACAACAACTGCACAGGGCCTATCGGCACAATTGAACTGGGCCTTTAGCCGCAAATGGGAAGCTTCAAGTTCAAGCTGGTTGTCTGGTTTGCGCTCCTCGCGCTGCTCCCGCTTGCGATCGCGTTCTACGGCTACGACTCGCTCGCCAAGCGGAGCGAGACGCGCCGCGCCGATGCCGCCCTCCAGGCGGGCCTGCGGGGCGCCGTCGCGGGCTACGCGGCGCGCCTCGACGCCGCGGGCCAGGCCGCTCAGCAGCTCGCGGCCGACCCGACGCTCCAGCGCGCGCTCCGCGGGCACGACGGCCGCACGCTCAAGAAGATCCTTTCCCGCGTCCCCGGGGCCCATCTCGGGAACGGCTCACGCTCCGTCTCGGTGCTCGATCGCGGCCGCCTGCTCGGCCGTGTCTCCGTCTCCGTCCCGCTGAACGACCGGACGCTTCGCTCTCTGGCCGGCGCCCTCGAGAGTGGCGACCGGCTCGTTGCCGTGCGCGGTGCTCGCGTCGTCGCCGGCGGGACCGGCTCGCTCAGCCTCGCGCCGGGACAAGCCGCGCGCGTGCGGCTCGGGAACACCGACTACCGCGGTCTCGAGACCGCCAAGCTGCCCGATGGCGTGGCGCTCGCAGCGCTGACTCCGCAGCACCGCATCGACGCGGCTGCGCGTTCGTCCGAGCGCACGATCATCGTCGCGCTGCTCGCGTCACTCCTCCTGTTCGGCATCGCGACCTATTTGCTCGGACGATCGATCGTGCGCACGCTGGGACGTCTCGTCGACGCCGCCAACGCGATCGCGCACGGGCGGCTCGGCGGGCGTGTCGACGTTCGCGGCCGCGACGAGTTTGCACAGCTCGGCAGCGCGTTCAACCGGATGGCCGGGACGCTCGAGCTCCGTCTTGCGGAGCTGGAGACCGAGCGCAGCCGCGTCCGCGATGCGACCGCGCGGTTCGGCGAGGCGCTCGTCGCAACCCACGACCCGGGCCAGCTCGTCCAGGTCGTCGTGGAGTCCGCTGTCGAGGCGACCGGCGCCGCCGGTGGTGTCGTGCTCGGCCCGAACGGCGAGCTGGCGCGTGCGGGCGATCCCGATGCGGGCTCCGAGCGGCTCGCGTTCCCGCTCCGCGTTGGCTCGTCCGACTTCGGCTCGCTCGTGCTCACCTCGGACACGTTCGAGGCCGACCATGTCGAGACCGCAGCCTCCCTCGCCGCGCAGGTCGTCGTTGCGCTCGAGAACGCACGCCTGCACCGCATGGTCGAGCGGCAGGCATTGGTTGACAGCCTCACCGGCCTCGCGAACCGGCGCAGCCTCGAAGAGTCGCTCCGCTCCGAGCTTGCGCGCGCGGCGCGCTTCGGCGATTCGGTCTGTGTGGTGCTCGCCGACCTCGACGACTTCAAGCAGGTCAACGACCAGTACGGGCACGCGGCCGGTGACGAGGTGCTCAAGGCGTTCGCCGGGGCGCTGCGGAAGACGGTGCGTGAGAGCGACGTGGCCGGCCGCTGGGGCGGGGAGGAGTTCGCGCTTGTGCTTCCCGGCACAGACGCGGTTGGCGGCGCTCGGCTCGCCGAGCGCGCGCGCGCTGCGATCGAAGCCCGCCGGGTGAAGATGCCGAACGGCGATCAGTGCTTGGTCACGGCGAGTTTCGGCGTGGCCTCGTTCCCTGAGAGCCACGAGCTCGGGGAAATCCTCGCGGCTGCGGATTCGGCGCTTTATGCGGCAAAGGGCGAGGGAAAGAACCGCGTCGTGGTCTCAGCCGAGTCGATTACAACCTAGACCGGAGGTCGTCTACACTTCGACGCCGGAGAGTTATGGCGTCAGAGCAGGAGGATTTCATGGCGGTCGACACTTCGTCGATGTTTTCGCAGGTGATCCAGGACCACCTCGAGCTGAAGCGGCGCAACGCGGCGCTCGAGCACGAAATGCCCCTTGGGAAGTACATGAACGACGATCCGTTCGAGAACCACCCGCT
>JAOPYY010000017.1 GCA_025964395.1 Actinomycetes bacterium
GCCGGGAAGCGGTATCTCGTCTTCGGCAGCCCGCAGCTCCTCGAGCCCGAGATCGAGGAGGTCCTCGCCACATTGCGCTCCGGCTGGATCGGCACCGGCCCGAGGGTGGCCGCGCTCGAGGAGAGCTTCCGCGTGTACGTCGGCAGTTCGCACGCCGTCGCGCTCAACTCGTGCACCGCCGGCCTCCACCTCGCGATGCTCACGCTCGGAATCTCGGCCGGCAGCGAGGTGATCGTGCCGGCGCTGACGTTCGCGGCGACCGCGAACTCGGTGATCCACGCCGGCGGGCGGCCGGTGCTCGCAGACGTCGACCGCAGCTCTATGTGCCTCGACGTCGCCGACGTCGAGCGCAAGATCACCGGGCGGACGAGGGCGATCGTCCCCGTCCACTTCGCCGGCCGGCCGGCGGCGATGGACGAGTTGCTCGCCCTCGCCCGCGCGCACGACCTGGCTGTGATCGAAGACTGCGCGCACGCAATCGAAACCCTCTATCACGGTTCGCACGCGGGCCTGCTCGGCGACCTCGGAGTGTTCAGCTTCTACGTGACGAAAAACGTTGTCGCCGGTGAGGGAGGAATGGTCGTCACAGGCAACGCCAAACACGCCGAACGCATCAAACGACTCGCGCTCCACGGACTCTCGGCCGACGCGTGGGCGCGTTTCTCCGACGCCGGCTTCAAGCACTACGAAGTCGTCGAGCCGGGGTTCAAATACAACATGATGGATCTGCAAGCAGCGCTGGCCTTACCGCAGCTCGCACGCGTCGAGACGAACCTGCTGCGCCGACAGGAGATCTGGCGACTGTACGACGCGGCGTTCGCAGATCTGCCGGTGTTTCTCCCGGCGCCCGAGGAGGCGGGGACGCGGCATGCGCGCCACCTCTACACGCTGCTCCTCGACCTCGACGACTGCCGCATCACACGTGACGAGCTGCTGGCGGCTCTGCACGAGCTGGGGATCGGCACCGGCGTCCACTACCGAGCGTTGCACCTCCACCCGTATTACCGGGAGACCTACGGCTACCGGGTCGGCGATCTCCCGAGCTCTGAGTGGATCTCCGAGCGCACGCTGTCGCTGCCCCTGTCCCCCAAGCTGACGGACGACGATGTCGCCGACGTCATAGGAGCGGTCCGGCACACGCTCCGCGGGGACTGATCCCACTCCAACCCGGTAGGGCGTCCAGCCGAGAACCTCTTCACCCCCTGCCCAAACGGCCGGACTCGGGGCTAGGTCGGCCAGAAAACCCTTCGACCGCTGCGCCGATGTGTTACGCCGTTGAGAGATGTCTCAGTGAGAGAGATGTCTTAGGCAGGTGGTCGACCTTGAGGCTCGCGACCCTCACCCGGTGGCTTGCGGGACCGGCTTCACGGAGCCGTTCCGGCCAGCCTTGTCGGCGGGGGGAAGGTCGCGTGCTCGTCGCGACGATCTGCAGGTCCAAGAAGGGAGGCGAACGATGACGGGAAGACGCTTGGTCGCGTTCCTCGCGCTCCTGGGGATTTTGGGTGTCCTCGCGGCGATCGGTGCCACGATGAGCCTCGGCTCATCGGGTTCCTGCACCAACAACGGCTGCAAGACGACCTCGACGACCGAGACCGTGAAGCAAGCTGGAAACTCGGGCGGATTCACGCAGGACAGCTCGACCGTCCAGCAGAACAGCTTCAACTCGCCGAAGCCGAACAAGCAGACGACAACGACGGGGCCGTGCACGAACCCCGGCGGGCAGACGAACTGTCCGCACCAGTAGGGACGTCGTTTTTGACGACGGGGAGGGGGCTTTCCCCTCCCCGTCACTGCTGGGATCATTCAGCGACCGAGCGCGCCGGCAATCGCTGCGATGTGCTCGGGCGTCGAGCCGCAGCAGCCGCCGACGATGCGCGCGCCGCGATCGACATAGCCGCGGACGTGCTCCGCTAGGTCGTCCGGGCCCGCGTCGTAGATCACGCTGTCGCCGACCATCCGCGGCACCCCGGCGTTCGGCTTCACCCAGAGCGGCAGGCCGTCCGCGGCGGCGACCAGCTCGTCGACGATCACGTCTGTGTCCGTAAGTGACTTCCCGCAGTTCGCGCCGATCGCCGCGATGCCGAGAGGCGCGAACGCCTCCACGACCTGCGTCGGCGTGAGGCCCATCATCGTTTTTGTCCCCTGGTCGAAGCTGTACGAGACGACGAGTGGAAGGTCGCTCGCGCTCTGGATGCCCTCGAGCGCCCAGAGGCCTTCGTCCAGAGAGAAGAACGTCTCGAGCACGAGCAGGTCGACCCCGCCGTCCGTGAGTGCACGCGCCTGCTCCGCGTACGTCGCGACGGCGAGATCGTGCGTCAGCGGGCCCAAGGGCTCGGTCAGATGGCCGGTCGGCCCGAGCGATCCTGCGACGAGCACGTTGTCGCCGACAGCCTCGCGTGCGAGCTCGGCGGCGCGGCGGTTCACCTCGACCGCGCGGCCGTGCAGCGCCTCGTCCGCGAGCCTCAACGACGATCCGCCGAACGAGCACGTCAGCACGAGGTCCGCGCCCGCAGCGGCGAAGCGGCGGTGGAGCTCCTGCACCTTCTCCGGCGCGTCGACCACCCACTCCTCCGGCGCGACACCTGGCTCGATCCCCATGTTCTGGTAGTTCGTCCCGGTCGCGCCGTCCGCGAGCAGCACGGTGCGCTCCGCGAGGAGCTCGACGAAGGACGGCATCGCGACAGACTAGAGGCTGGTCACGACGCCACCCCGGGACATCACAACGCGGCGGCGAGCACGAGAGGGATCACCGGAGAAGCACACCCACTCGGCCCGCCGCCGCGCGACAGGTGCGGTCTAACCCTTGACCTTCACCTGACCGCGGATCTCGCCCGCGGGATTCTTCGCCGTGTGCACGTTCACGTAGGCGTTGCCGCCTTCGAGCGCAGTGATCACGGCCTTGCTGATCTGCGCGCTCCCGGTCATGCCGCTCGTGCACGGTCCGCAGAGCGGGACGGTGACCGGGCCGGAGACACCAGGTTTGCCCTTGTGGATGTGCGCTGCCATCACGTCCCCGGTGAGGCTCGAGTACGACAGCTTCCACGTGAGCTTCGCGCCCTTCGTGTTCTCGACGTAGGTGCCGGTGAACGACCCCTTGGCGTTCGGCGCGCCGACCGGCTTGGGCACATCGGCGCCCGGCGTCAGGTTTGCGCTCACCTTGTAGGACGAGCCGGCGCTCGCTGCGATCCCCAGTGCGGTCACCCCGAGCGCGAGCAGGACGATGGCCACCGATACGACTCGTTTCACGACCAGCCTCCCTTCCGTAGTGCCTATGGAAGGTGTTCGCTGCCCGTGCCCGATCGGTTTTAGGCGTTCAACGCCGCCAGCCGCCTCGCGACCCGGGCGGCGGCCTGCGCGAGCTCCGCGGCGGCCTCGGCGTCGCCGGCGACCGAGGAGCTCAGCTGGCCCCGGACGTGCTCCGCGAGCGCGGCGATCTCGTCCGCGCAGGCGGCGATCTCCTCCGGCACCGCAATGATGGCGGCGCGGGTCTCGTCGGTGCGATCCGCCATGAAGGCGCTGTAGACCGCCGAGTCCTCGTCCGCGAGCTCCGACAGCCGCGACTGGAGCCTCTTCGCGCGGACGACCGTCGGCTCGTCCCCCGCGAAGCGGCCCGCCAGCTCGACGAGTGCCGCCGCGAGCGCGGCGGTCAGCGCTGTCGCCGCACCGCTCGCAGGCGCCGGCGTCTTTTCGCCGAGCGCCGCCAGGAACTCACCGACGTGCAGCTCGCTCAGTGAGATGTCGTCTTGACCTCGTGCCTGTAGAACACTGCATCTGATGGAGCAAGCGGCGTGTTGCCGCGGATCAGGTCCGCGGCCTTCTCGGCGACCATCATCACCGGCGCGTAGATGTTCCCGTTTGTCACGTAGGGAAAGACGCTCGCATCCACGACGCGCAGCCCGTCGACACCGTGCACGCGCATCGTCGCCGGGTCGACGACCGCCAGGCTATCGACGCCCATCTTCGCGGTGCACGACGGGTGCAGCGCCGTCTCCGCGTCGCGACGAACCCAGTCGAGGATCTCCTCGTCAGTCTCCACGCTCGCGCCCGGCGAGAGCTCGCCGCCGTTGAAGCGGTCGAACGCCGGCTGGCCGAGGATCGAGCGCGCGGCACGCACGCACTCCACCCATTCGCGCCGGTCCTGGTCGGTCGAGAGGTAGTTGAAGCGCAGCGCCGGATGCACGCGCGGATCAGTCGAGGTGATCTTCACCGACCCGCGCGCGTCCGAGTACATCGGGCCGACGTGCAGCTGATAGCCGTGACCCTGCGGCGCGGTGCCGTCGTACCGAACGGCGATGGGCAGGAAATGGAACATCACATTTGGATACAACACCTCGTCGTTCGAGCGGATGAACCCGCCCGCCTCGAAGTGGTTCGTCGCGCCGGGCCCGGACTTGAAGAGCAGCCACTTCAACCCGACGAGCGGCCGGTTGCGCCACTTGTAGGCGGGCGCGACGGTCACGGGCAGTTTCGACGAGCACTGCACGTACACCTCGAGGTGGTCTTGCAGGTTCTCACCGACGCCAGGGAGATCGGCGACTACGGGGACGCCGAGTGCTGCCAACGCCGTTCCGTCGCCGATTCCAGAGAGCTGCAGCAGCTGCGGTGTGTTGATCGCGCCGCCGCAGAGGATCACCTCGCCCGCGCGGATCGTTTCGCCCTTCACCTGCACACCGATGGCGCGCGTCCCCTCGAAGACGACGCGGTCGACGAACGTGCGCGTGCGCACCTCGAGGTTGGGCCGGTTCATCACCGGATGCAGGTAGGCGCGCGCCGCGCTCAAGCGGCGGCCCTTGCGGATGTTGCGGTCGAACTTCGCGAAGCCTTCCTGCCGGTAGCCGTTCACGTCGTCCGTCAGCGGATAGCCGGCCTCCTGCACCGCCTCGAAGAACGCGCCGAACAGCGGTCCGTCTGCGGGGCCGCGCTCGAGCTGCAGCGGGCCGTCGCCCCCGCGCCACTCGTCGGCGCCGGCGAGGCAGTTCTCCATCCGCTTGAAGTACGGCAGGCAGTGGGCGAAGTCCCACTGGTCGAGACCGGGCTCGCCGGCCCAGCGCTCGTAGTCGAGCGGGTTCCCGCGCTGGAAGATCATCCCGTTGATCGAGCTCGAGCCGCCGAGCACCTTGCCGCGCGCGTGGTAGATCCGGCGCTCGTTCATGAACGGCTCCGGCTCCGACTCGTACTTCCAGTCGTAGAAGCGGCTGCCGATCGGGAACGACAGCGCGGCCGGCATGTGGATGTAGAGGTCCCACCACGAGTCAGTGCGCCCCGCTTCGAGCACGAGGACCCGGGTCGACGGGTCTTCGGTCAGCCGCGCCGCAAGCGCCGATCCTGCTGACCCCCCTCCCACGATGATGTAGTCCCAGCTCACGAGATGACGACGGTCTGCAACTCGGTGAACGATTCCATCGGCCCGGTGCCGCCAACGCGGCCGATCCCGCTCGCAGTGCCCGCACGGCCGCCGAAGGGCAGGTGCGACTCCCAGTAGTTCGACGAATCGTTGATGTTCACCCAGCCGGTGCGCACCTCGTCGGCGAAGCGCAGCCCCTTCGCAAGGTCGCGCGTGAAGATCGCCGAGAGCAGTCCGTACTCCGACGCGTTGGTCAGCCGGATCGCCTCATCGAGCGAGCCGACCTCGACAACCGGCGCGATCGGCCCGAACGTCTCCTCGAGCGCGACGAGCGAGTCCACCGGCACGCGATCGAGCACGGTCGGTTGCCAGTAGAGGTTCGTCGCGTAGCCGGACGCGCGCTCGCCGCCGTGGATCAGCTGCGCGCCGCGCTCGAGCGCGTCCGCGACATGCTCGTCCATCTTCTCGGCGACACCCGCGTTGTTCAGCGGGCCCATCGTCGTCCCGTCGGCGAAGGGATCGCCGAGGATCACGCGCTCGGCGACGAGCGCTGCGACACGCGCGACGAACTCCTCGCGCACGTCCTTGTGCACGAGCAGCCGTTCGCCCGCGGTGCAGCTCTGCCCCGCGCACATGAAGCACGCGCTGACGGTCGCCTCCGCAGCGAGGTCGAGGTCGGCGTCCTCGAGCACGACGACGGGGCCGTTCCCACCCAGCTCGAGCACCGCGGCCTTGCCGGCAGCCGCCTCGGCGACCTTGCGGCCCGTCTCGGTCGAACCGATGAAGCCGACGCCGTGCGTGCCCGGGTTGCGTGCGATCTCGTCGCCGACGACCGAGCCCGGCCCGGTGACAAGGTTGAACACGCCCTGCGGCAGGTCTGCCTCGACGACGCACTGCGCGAGCGCAACCGCCGCGACCGCCGTCGAGGAGGCGGGCGTCCACACGACGGTGTTGCCCGAGGCGAGAGCAGGTGCAATCAGTTCGGCGGGCATCGTGTACGGCCAGTTCCACGGCGTGATCACGCCGATCACGCCGCGGGGCCTGCGCACGAGCAGCACGCGCTTGCCGGCGGTGAACGAGTTGGCGAGCCGCCCCTCGAGCCGCTTGCCGTCCTCGGCTGCGTTGCGCCAGTACTGGATCAGCTCTTCGACCTCGTCGCGCGATTCGTGCAGCGGCTTGCCCTGGTCGAGTGTGAGCGTGTGTGCAAGCTCGTCGCGGCGCTGCTCGATCGCGTCTGCGACCCGGTGCATGGCCGCCGCCCGGTCAAAGGCTGTCAGGCGCGCCCACGCATCCGACGCGCGGTTCGCGGCGTCGATCGCGCGCTGCGCGTCCTCGCGCGACCCCTGCGGAAGCTGACCTATTTCTTCGCCACTCGAAGGCGACAGGGCGGTGAATGTCTCCCCCGCCGCGGCGGCCGTCCACGAGCCGTCCACGAACATCGCGTTCTTGGTGAGGGGCTTAGACGCCACGCGGGCTCACATCGTCGAGGACCACGCGCATCAGGTCGCGGATCGAGACGATGCCGCATGGCGCGCCGCCGTCGAGCACCGGCAAGTGTCGGAAGCCGCCGTGGATCATCACGACGCCGGCCTGTTGCGTGCTTTCGTCCGCGTCGACCGTCTCGGGGCCGCGGGTCATCCAGGCCGAGACGTGTCCCCCGATGTCGCCGGACGCGACCGCGCGCAGGACGTCGCGCTCCGTGAGGATCCCCGTCAGCCTGCCGCTGGAGACGATGAGCACCGCGCCGACCCGGCGCGCCGTCATCGCGGCCGCCGCCTCCACGAGCGTCGTCTCCTGCTCGACCGTCAGCAGATCGCGCGACATCACCTCGCCCACTGTCGTCATCTCAGTCTCCGAGCTCTGTGCGCCTGCGATCGACGAACGCCTTCAGCTCGTCCTTGAGCCCCTGATCCATCTCCGGCTCGACGTACTCCTCGAGCGTCTTCTCCGAGATTTCGGTCGCGCGGGCGGCAGCATCGCGTCCGCCGAGGCGGTTCCAGCGCTCGTAGTTCTCCGTCGAGGAGAGCAACGGGCGGTAGAAGCACTCGCGGAAGCGCTCGAGCGTGTGCACGGCGCCGAGGAAGTGACCGCCTTGGCCCACCTCCTGGTGCGCGCTAAACGCCAGCGTCTCCTCGTTGATGTTCAACGGCTGGAACACGTGGTGCAGCATCCGCAGCAGCTCGACGTCGACGATGAACTTCTCGTAACACGAGACGAGCCCCGACTCGAGCCAGCCTGCGGAGT
>JAOPYY010000038.1 GCA_025964395.1 Actinomycetes bacterium
CCGAGCGACGGCGCCGAACGCGTCGTACGCAGGCTTCTGGGTGTTGTTCGCCGCATACAGCCCGCTCTGCCAGGGATTGCCGGTGCTGTCATGGAAAACGAACCAGATGAACATCTGCACGTTCGGATCGTTCTTCGCCATGTTCAGCGCCTGCGCAGCGTACTTGGCCTGGGTCGCGTACGACACACCGTGCGGATCAGGGGGCTTGGTCTCGTGACCGTACTCCGTGACCCACACCGGAACGCTCCGATGGAAGAACGTCTTCAGGTCCTTCTCGAACGTCGGCAGTGTCGAGAGCGTGACGTTCGGGTAGCGCACCTTCTGCGTCGGGGGCAAGTTCGGTGACGTCGGGTACGGATGATGCGCCCATGCGTCGAACTTCAGGCCGGGCACCTTCGCCAGGTACTTCGCGAACGTGCCAGGAGCGACGGAGCCACTGACGCCGGCGAGCGGCTTGTCACGTCCGCGGGCGGACGTCTCGCCGATCGCCACCTTCGACAGGGAGTTGCCCGCCTTGATGCCGGCATATGCGGCCTTGAAGAGCTTCGCGTAGTTCGCGGGGCCGACGATCGTCTTGCCGACGTACTGCGGCGTGAGGAACATCTGGAGGTTCGGCTCGTTCCAGACCGACCAGAGCGCGACGGTCCCGTGGCCCTGGCGGCCGTTGTACCGGGTCGCAAGCATCTTCGCGAACGCGGTGAGATCGCCCAGGCGCTTCGGCATCACGTTCGGTGCCTTGCCCCCGTTCGCCCACTTCGGCGTTCCGTTGATGTCGATCATCACGCGCAGGCCGTAGACGCCCGACTGGAACACGAGCTCGTCGAGATCGTTGAGCTTGTACGCGGGGTCGTCGCCGTTGGCCGGATTGGCCGGCTTGGTCGGCGCGAGGCTGGCCCAACTCGCGGTCGTGTGGATGACGGACGCACCGGCGACGCTTGCCTGCCGGAGATTGTCCGCGCGAGTTGGTGACCAGCGGAACGCCGGGTCGTCGAAGAAACCGATGGGCATCTTCTGGGCGGCGTGGACCGTGGCGGCCGGAGCGGCCAGAAGTGCGATGAGCGCGAGCAGCGCAAAGCGTGCGGGCTTCAGCACAGGCAGAACCTCCCTTTTGTTATCCCGGGGGGCGGGCGAACTGGGTGACCGTAGCGAGGTCTCTTGAGGGTCGTGTAAAGAGGGGTCTGCATGAAGCGCCTCTCCCCTCCGATTGTGCTCTGGGTGATGTTTGGAGCAGCGCTGGCGTGGATAACGAGCCACGTCGCCGACTGGTTCGTGATGACGGACGAGCTGTTCTACGAGCGGCTCGCGTTGAGCGTCGACCGGTTGCACTCGCCGATCCCGCACGTGCGCGGCGTGGTCGTCGCCAACCTCAACCAGCTCTACCCGCTCATGCTTGCGCCCGTCTTCGCAACCGGCGCGGTCGCCGACGGATTGCACCGCGCGGGCAACCCGCGTACGGAACTGACGGCCGCGGAGCCACGTCTGGGCGGCGTGCAGATCTCACGCATCTACCTCTCCGGGCAGATCGGGCCCGACTGCTGACATGGGCGGTGACGGGATCGAACCGCCGACCTCCTCGGTGTAAACGATGCGCTCTCCCAGCTGAGCTAACCGCCCGTGTTGCGCAATACCCCCAACGGGATTCGAACCCGTGCTGCCGGCGTGAAAGGCCGGAGTCCTAGGCCACTAGACGATGGGGGCGCTCACGGCAGAGTACCGTGGCCGTCAGCTGGAAACGGAACTGTCAGTCACTCGCACGGGGGTCGAACCGGGCGGCGTACTCGCTCCCGGCTCCGAGCTTCTCCACGATCGTGTAGCCGCTCCGTTTCTCGACAACGCGCTCGGCGTCCGGAGAGACATGGCCGTGGCAAACGGCGAAGCGCGTCGGATGCGCGCGGAGCTGCTCGTATTCGGCGACCGTCATTTCGATTCGCTCGATGCACGTGAGGTCGGCGCACTCGCAGACGAAGTCGCCGAGGGGGATGATCTCACTGAAACTGGCGTTGAGCCCTTCGAGCTTTTCGTTGATCTCGCGAAAGACCACCTGCTTGGTGGCGGCATGTAGCTGGCGCCGTTCGCGTCGGTCGGCTGAGGATTCCGGCGGTTGATCCATGCTTCCCTCCGCAATCATCAGCAAGGCGAACGAGGCTGCCCCTGCCCGAAGATCTAGGTCCCGCGACTCGTCTGGGCGGGTTCAATCATCCAGCCGTTCTCCAGCGCGCGCAGTACCGTTGCCCTGTGACCGACATCCGGGAAGCAACCGGGGACGATTTCGAGGCGGTGTTCGAGCTGCTCGACGCCCGCAGCCGCGCGGCCTTCGGCATCTCCCAGCAAACGCGCGAGTACCTGCGCCAGCACTGGGAGCTTCCGACGAGCGGCAAGTGGGTGGCGATCGAGAACGGCGCGATCGTCGGGTACGCCGAGCTCGCCGAGGATCAGGGCTTCGTCCACGCAGCCACCGATCCCGACGCCGGCGACGCCTTGATCGCGCATGTCGAGAATGACGCGCGTGCGCGTGGCTTCGCCCATGTGGCGGTCACCGCCGTGCCGGAGGATGCGCCGCTGTACGGCGCAGTGCAGCGCAACGGCTACACGCTCGACCGCGAGATCCTGCGCATGTGGCGTCCGCTGGACGGCGCGCTTCCCGAGCCGGTGTGGGCCGAGGACGTCACCGTCCGCTCCTACACCGACACGGACGGCGAACATGTGCACGCGCTCCTCGACGAGCAGTACGGCGGCTGGGACAAGAGCTACGTCGCACGAAGCCACGAAGGCTGGCTCGCGCTCATGACGGCGCATGACGAGTTCGACCCCGCGCTGTGGTTCCTCGTCGAACGCGACGGCGAGCTCGTCGCGTGCGCGCTGCACTGGAAGGAAAGCCAACGGCGCGGCTGGGTGAAGGACATCGTCGTGCGCGAGAGCGAGCGCGGTCGCGGCCTCGGCAAGGCCCTGCTCGACCACGCGTTCCGCGCGTACGCGGAGCGCGGTGTCGAGCGCGTCGGCCTGAAGGTCGACTCGACGAACCCGACCGGCGCACTCCGGCTCTACGAACGGCTCGGGTTCGCCACCGATCAACGTCTCGGGATCTGGCAGAAGCAGCTGTGACGACTGCGACGACTGTTTCGCTTCTCCGCTGGCTTCGTCGTCAGCTGCGTGAGCCGACACCGACGCGCGAGCGGCTCGAGGCGGCGATCGAGAACAACGATCCCTCGGAAGCGCGCCAGCTCTTGAAGGGAATGGACTTCAACGACGCGCAGCGGCGCCACGTCGAATCGCTCTTAACCGAGTGGGAACGCGACGTTCGGACTTAACCCCGATCGGCGCTATCGTCAGTGACTGCGTGAGGGGTCGCACGCTTATTGCCGCCGCGGCGGTCGCAGTCACTCTCGCGGGCGCAACGCCGGCGTCTTCGGTGACGCCGCTGGAGCGCTCGGCACTGAAGGCGCTCGCTACCCCCCGCGTCACGCCGACGACCAAGGAACGCGGTCGCGCCGAAGTTCGCCGCGCCGCATTCCTCGCCCGCACGTTGCCAGCCGGCAGGCGCGAGCACATCGCGGTTGCGCTCGCGGAGATCGCGTCGTTCGGCGGCAAGATGACCGAACCGCGCGCGCTCGCACTGATCGGCGAGCTGAAGGCGAACGACGACTACTTCCTCAAGCACTACGCGCCGCAACCGAAGACCGACATCACCGACGCGGACGGCGTCGTGTACCGCTACTTCGCAGGACGCTGCTTCGAGTTCCACCCACTCGCGAACTTCGGCGCGCTCAACGCACGCGTTGCGGCGGGTGACGCGAACGGCGCGCAGCGGTTGGCAGATGCACTCGTCGCGCGCGGCGTCTACCAGAGCAGTGGCGGCATCGGCTGGGAGTACACGTTCCCGTACGCAGGCGGCCGCGCACCGTGGCTGTCGGGGATGGCGCAGGCGGTCGCCGCGCAAGCGCTTGCCCGCACTGCGGGGCTCGTGCTCGACCAAACCGCTTCAACGTCGCTGCTGGGGAAGGCGCGCGCCGCCTACCAGGCTATCCCGGGACGCCTGCTCACCTCGGTCGCAGCCGGACCGTGGATCCGCCTCTACTCCTTTACCTCGCTGCCGGTGCTGAACGCGCAACTGCAGGCGGTGATCTCATTGCAGTCGTACGCGACGACGGCGCAGGACAGTGACGCCGCTGCACTCGCGCTACGCATGCAACGCGCGGCAGCCGCGACGCTCTATCGCTTCGACACGGGCTACTGGAGCTACTACGCGCTGCCGCACGATCCGTCTCCGCTCGACTACCACGAGTACGTCGTGCAGCTCCTGCAGCGGCTCAAGTCGGCCGATCCACGCTTCGCCGATGCCGCTGTGCGCTTCGCCGCGTACGAGAAGCAGCCGCCCGCCTTCCAGCTCGACCCCGGCGCGCTCGGCGCACTCACGTTCTGGATCTCGAAGCCGTCGACCGTCTCTGTCGTCACAGGGGCGGGACCGTCGCGACGCGTCAGCGTCGACGGCGGTTGGCACACGCTGTCCTGGGGCGTCCCGAAGCGAGCCGGCGCATATCCGGTGCACGTCACAGCCACCGACGCTGCCGGAAACCACTCGTCCTTCGACGCACTGCCGATCGTGCGCGCGACCTCGACCGTGCCGAAGCGTGCAACCCAATCCACCGTTCAAGCGACACCGCAGCCCGCGCCGTCGTTCCGCGTTGGCGCGACACTCGCCGATCCGTCGCAATCGGCGCTCGCCGCACAAGCGGGCCTGCACCTCGTCCGCGTCAACGTCACCTGGCCGGCAGGCGCAACCGCGCCGGACCCCACACTCGTCGCCGCCTTGCAGCAGATGGCACCGATCGAGACGATCGTCGAGCTGACGGCGGCGCCGCTGCCGGCAGATGACGCGGGGCGCGCAGCCCTTGCGCAATACGCCGCCGCGCTCGCGGTCAACGTCAAGTCCCTGCACGCCGTCGTCTTGACGCCGGCACCTCTCGCAGCTGACGCACCCGCGTACGCGGCCGCCTTCGGCGCGATCCGCGCAGCCCTGCCCGACTCACCGCTCGGAGTTGCCGTCGACGGCAGCAGCGACCCGGCCGGCACCGTCGGCGCCCTCGCCGGCCTCGACGCCAACGTCGTTGCGTTCCGTCCCGCTTCCGCACCAGCGAAGGGCGCCTGGACGCTCGCCGATCATTCCCAGTTCGCTGACGCATTCCCCAGCGCGTCGCTCGTCGTCGACGGTGCACCGGTGCCCTACCCCACCACACTGAAGTCGGCGGCGTGCGCGCCGGACGTGAGCGCTGTCCTGTTCGACCGACTTACCGACGCGACCCGCGCAACGCTCCGGCCGACGATCGCCACCGCAGAGCGCGGTGCGTTCGTCTGCCCCGGCGTCTCCGCCGAAGCGCTGCCGTACGACGTCCAGTATCCGACTGCACTCACGCAGCCGATCGCCATTTCGCTCAACTGCAACCGCGACTGCCTGTACCTCGTCACGCTCGAGCGCGCCGACGGCCTGCCGGTCGTCGCCAAACGCGGACAGCTGGGCGGCGGACCGTCGACCCCTTTGACGAAGATCGTGCTTCCGCGCGCGAAGCTCGCGGCCGGCAGCTACCGGGTCGACGTCCGGATCGTCGCGCGGGTGAACCCGGGCGCCGTCACGAAGTACCTCAGCCCGCCGCTGACCGCAGGCTAGTTCTTGTTGCGCCGGACGATCTGGAGGCCCCACGCAGCGCCCGACGCGAACAGGTCGTCCGGGTCGACGTCGCCGAGCCAGCCGATGAAGTGCGTCTCGGGGTCGTCCTCGGTCGAGCCGTAGACCGCCGTCCGGCCGGGCGCGAGCTGGCGGCTCGACTCGTCGCCGCGCTCCAGCGCCGCCAAGCGTTCCTCGACCGCGCTGCCTTCTGCGTACCCTTTGCCCATAGAGGGAGCGTACTCCGCTGGACATTCCTCAAACACCGCAGTGCAAAGCACTGCCGTTCAAAACACGGGCCGGTAGCTCAGTTGGTAGAGCAGGGGACTTTTAATCCCAAGGTCGTAGGTTCGATCCCTACCCGGCCCACTCGGAAAGCCCCCGGTAACGGGGGCTTTCTCTTTACGAGGTGCGTCTTCGCCTTCACGTCCGGCACGACCTGGATGCGCGTCCGTCCGAGCTTCCACCGCTTCGACCTTCTGTGCCGTGTTCAAGGGGGCGACACATGGTCGATGGTGGTCTGACGGCGCCCGTGCGGCGGGTGCGCCCCGCCGCACGTCGCGTGAGGGATGGATGGATCAGTGCCCCCAGGTGCCGTAGCCGCCGGCCCCGATCGTGACGCCGCCATTCGAGCCGGGCGCCGGGAACCCGCCACCGTACGAGCCGGGCATGGGGAAGCCACCGGGCATCGGGAAGCCACCGGGCATCGGGAAGCCACCGCCGGGGCCGACGGGCAAGGGGAAGATGCCGGCCGAGCCGCCGGCGCCAGCGCCAATCGTGGCGCCACCGTTCGAGCCGGGCACCGGGAAGACGCCGGCCGAGCCGCCGGCGCCGGCGCCAATCGTGGCGCCACCGTTCGAGCCGGGCACCGGGAAGACGCCGGCCGAGCCGCCGGCGCCGGCGCCAATTGTGGCGCCGCCATTCGAGCCGGGCACCGGGAAGACGCCGGCCGAGCCGCCGGCGCCGGCACCGATCGTGGCGCCGCCATTCGAGCCGGGCACCGGGAAGACGCCGGCCGAGCCGCCGGCGCCGGCACCGATCGTGGCGCCGCCATTCGAGCCGGGCACCGGGAAGACGCCAGCCGAGCCGCCGGCGCCGATCGTGGCGCCACCGTTCGAGCCGGGCAGGCCGATCGCGGCACTGGCGGCAGCGGGTACGCCGAGCGCGAGCGCGCCTACGGCGGCGAGGACCGCTGACCTGTGCTTGCGTGCAAACATCCTTCTGTACCTCCTTGCGGCTCGGCGACCGGGGCGTATCACCGGGCGATGTGAGTGCGGAATGCTGTCTCCAGCACGCCCCGCGTTTGGCTGCGACGGGTTGGTTCTTCGCACTTCCATCGT
Organism: Actinomycetes bacterium; assembly: GCA_025964395.1. Taxonomy (GTDB): domain Bacteria; phylum Actinomycetota; class Thermoleophilia; order Gaiellales; family Gaiellaceae; genus PALSA-600. Next base: position 7,000 of record JAOPYY010000038.1, read on the forward strand.
CGCCGCCGGGTGGCGCCTGGACATCGGCCCGCAGGCGACTCTTTTCGATACCGCCGGTTTCGCCGCCGGGTCTCGGAGCTACGGCGTCCGTGGTAGGCGAAGACGAGGGCCTATGCGTGGAGCAGCACGTTCCCCCGCCGGGTGCACACGATCCCTCTGTTCATGCACCTCACGCCCGTCTGGACGGCCGAGACTGTCCCTCTCGGACAGGGCCGGTAGAAGGCCCGCTCTGCGACAACTCATTACGGAAACCATCGGTTTCGTTTCGAACTACGCCCACCGAAAGCCTGGTGGCGAACACCAACGGTCGGCAGCTGGCCGACCCTCCAGACGAAGAAGGAGAAGCACCATGTCAACACGCAAGTTCTTGCCGGCCGTAGCGGCCGTCATCGGGGCATTCGCCCTCGCCGGCCCCGCCGTTGCGGGAGCCGCAGTCAACCCCTGGGCCGCGGCGACGAGCGCCGAGCAGGTCGGAGCGACGGCGGCTGTAAACGGGTGGACCACCGGAGCGACCGCGGCCGCGGCCGGGTTGCAGGCGGGCGCAAACGCCCTCGCTACGCTCCCCACCGTCGCCACCGCACTCCCCGCCCCTGGACCCGTCTTCGCCGGGCCCCTGCAGCTTCCCACGTTCCCCGCGATCATGAACTATGGCCCCACCGGCCCGCTCGGCCCCCTCGGCGCCCACGGCCCCCTCGGCAGCAACAGCAACCTGCCTACCGGCTTCAGCGCCTGGAACCTCGGGCCGACAGGCCCGCTCGGCCCCGGCGGCCCACTGGGCTAGCCCCCGGAGGTCAGCGCCTCAGCGCCGACCCGGTTCGTCAACCAGACTCAACGCGAGAGGCCGGCAGCTGCCGGCCTCTCGCCGTGGTCCAGAGCTTCACGCTCTGGCGGTTTCGCGGCAGACCCCAAACTGGGATCGGGCCTCGTCGTTTGCCAGCCGACGAGATACCCGGTGAGTCTCCTCCGTGGACTGACGCCGCGAGTCGGCGTGCGAAGCGCAGCGTTCGCTAGCTCACAGGATGCAGAATGACCTTCGTGTAGCCGTCCACGCGCTGATCGAACTTCTCGTAGGCCTCCGGGGCCTGCGTGAGCGGCAGCTCGTTCGAGACGACGAAGCTCGGCTGAGCGCGGCCGGCGATGATCAGGTCGCGCAGCTGGCGGTTGTAGCGCTTGACGTTGCACTGCCCGGTCCCAAAGGACAATCCCTTCTCGAAGGCCTTACCGATCGCCACGAGCAGCATGCCCTGCTTCGCGTGCTCGTCTGGACCACCGGGATCGGAAGGGACGTAGAGGCCCGGGATGCCCAGCCGTCCGGTCGGACGGACGGCCTGGATCAGCGAGTTGAGAACGGCCGCGGGCGCCTCGCCCTCGCCCTCGTGAGCGACCGCTTGGTAGCCGACCGCATCGACGCCCTTGTCGGCGCCCTCACCGTTCGTCTGCGCCTTGATCTGCTCGACCGGGTCGTCCTGCTCGAAGTTGATCGCGATTGCGCCGATCTGCTCGGCCTTCGCCAACCGCTCGGGGACGCGGTCGACGACGAAGACGCGAGACGCGCCCCGGATAAATGCGGAGTACGCGGCCATCAGCCCGACGGGGCCGCCGCCGAACACGGCGACGGTCTCCCCCGGCGAGACGTCGGCGAGCTCGCAGGCGTGGTAGCCAGTAGGGAAGATGTCGGCGAGCATGATGAAGTCGCTCTCGTGCTCGTTCCCCGGCGGGAGCTTCAGGCAGTTGAAGTCGGCAAAGGGCACACGCAGGTACTCGGCCTGGCCGCCTCTGTACGGGCCCATTGCGACGTAACCGTACGCCCCACCAGCGAAGCCGGGATTGACGGTCAGGCAGAAGCCCGTATAGCCGGCGACGCAGTTCTTGCAGAAGCCGCACGCGACGTTGAAGGGCATGACCACCCGGTCGCCCTCCTTGATCGACACCACGCCGTCGCCGACCTCCTGAACGATGCCGAGGTTCTCATGGCCGAAGACGATGCCCGGCTCGGCAGCGGTCCGGCCTTCGTACATATGAAGATCGGAGCCGCAGATCGCAGCCGACGTGATCCTGACGATCACATCGTTCGGGTGCTCGATCCGGGGATCTTCGACCTGCTCGACGGCGACTTTGAACGGTTCTCTGTAGACGACGGCTTGCACGTTCCATCCTCTCCTTCATCGCCCTCAGTCTGCTTCGAACGCTCCCGCCCCGGCCTCTGCAACGACCTGATCCTGGTCGATTGAACCTCCGCTTACACCGATCGCGCCGACCACCTCTCCGCCTCGCTCGAGAGGAATGCCGCCGGCGAAGATGATCAGCCGTCCCTGGTTGCTGACGTGAATTCCGAAGAGTGGTTGACCGGGAACGCAGAGCGGGGCGAGGTCTTTGGTCGGCATGTCGAACGCCCGCGCGGTGTACGCCTTTCCCTTGGCGATGTCGATGCTTCCGAGCCACGCTCCATCCATTCGCTGAAACGCGACGAGGTTATTGCCCTCGTCTACGACCGCGATGTTCATCGCAACGCCAATCGCTTCTGCTTCTCGCCGAGCATTCGCGATCACGTGGAGCGCCGTATCCAGAGTGACGCCCTTTCTCGTTTTGGTGGGCCTTTCGGTAGCCATTCACGGACCTCCAGTGGTAATGGCGAGTGACGCTCGGTCGCCGGTCGAGCGACGGGTCTCCCGACGGCTTCGTCGTCAGGAGCGGGTGTACGCCCGGTACCTCAGGGGGAGCCGATGACCGAGTTCAGGGCCGTACCATTGTCAACCTGGACGACCGTTGCACCGTTAAACACGGAATCAACGACCGTCGGCCCCTTGCTAACGGTCGCCCCCGGGATCGACGGGATGACGACGGCCGGGACCGACGGAATGTCGAGGGACAGCGGCGCTGCGAAGCCCGGCACGGAGAGGGAGAAGAGAGCCGGCAGGGAGAATCCCGCGTACGGGCCTGGCGTCGTCGTGGCGCCTGCGCCCGCGATCGGCGCTGCCAGCGCCAGCGCACTCAGAACGGCAGTCACCGCCGCCACAGATCGTTTCGATGGAAGCATTCCCGTCACTCCTCTCAGGCGCCGCCGCGGACATGCCTGGGCGCGCGTTCGATGTCGCTCTAGCGATCATCGTCCGCGCGGCGGTTCCGCCCCACTGTCCCACCGACCTGTTGCGGCTGACCCGCGTGACCGACTCAGTCGCGGATGACAGCCTTGGTCCGCATCAGGAAATCGGCCAGGTAACCGTCGTGCGGGATGCCCGGCTCGATCCAGTACGTCGGATGGTCTCCGACATAGACGTTGGCGATCGTCGGTTCGGCAACAAGGCGATCCACAAGGTGCGTGTCGTGGGTGATCGCCGTAAGGACGAGCGTGTCCTTCAACGGCTCGAGGGCGGCCTCCGGCGTCCAGGGGGCGACCCAGACGCAGGGAAAGGCCAGCTCGACGCCGGCCTGTTCCGCATCTGGCCGGTCGAGCTCGTGGACGGCGGGACGCAGGACGGCGCTGCCGTCGCCGAGGTCGTCGACGACGCCGTCGCCACCCAGCCACGGCACGGCGCCGGCGGCCCGCGCCAGCAGGTGCCGCTCGACCGTCTGCGCGTCTGCCAGCGGTAGGACGGGCAGGACCGCGTGCTCGTCCTCCGGCGGCAGGCTGGGGATAGCCGCGAGCCGTTCGGCGATTGCTCGTGCGACCGGAGCGGTGTCGCCCTGGACGAACACCGCGGTCGTGTTCACGCAAGCCCGCCCGCCCTCATGGCTGATCGAGGCGGCGATCACGTCGAGGTGCTCGCGCCAGTCGACGTCGGCGGTCAGCAGAATCTTTGAGCGTCCCGGCCCCTGCGGCAGCATCGTGGAGTACCCCGCGAACTTCCGCATGACGTCCTCGCCGCCGTATGCCATCGCCAGGTCGGCTCCGCGCAGAATCTCGTCGGCGGCGTCGTAGCCACACGGGAGGAGCACCACCTGGTCATCGCCGAACCCCGCTGCGCGCAGCGCCGAGATCAGGCGATGCGGGGTGAACGGATCGCGCCGGGAGGGCCGAACGGCCACGCGGTAGCCCAACGCCAGTGCCTCGAGCCAGAGCCCGTGAACGCCCGGGTGGTTGCCCGGCGCATGCACCGCGAAGACGTCGCCCCGCCTGGTCCACACCGCACGACCGGTGCGGGTGAGGGGATCCCGCCAGTGGTTGACGGCCCCGACCGGCCGGGCGTACTGCACGCTGCGGTAGACCTCAGCGGCGCTCCGGGCGATGGCCTCGCCGGCGGAGCGCACCACGGAGATGGGCATGCCCGAGGCGCGGCTGACGATGAACTGGTGCTGGGCGGCCGGCACGCCGTCGACGGTCCCCGTGGCGTGCGCCTCGCCGGCGCGCGCGAGGGCCGCCAGGCGCTCGTCGACCCCGAGAGTCTCGGCCTTGTGCAGGGCGGCCATCGCGCGCGTGACGTACAGCTTCGGCACAAGGCTCAGCTCGGCCAGGGGGTTGCCGGCAACGTCCGTGATCGTCTGCCGTTCGTGGGTGTGGTAGGCCCCGGTTGGGCCAAGTGCGTCCAGGGCGGGCAGCTCAGCGGTCGTAGACATCAGTACACGCCCTCGATCACGGTCTCGTTGTCGAACTGCTGGACCGGCGTCACGTCGGCGACCGAGTCGCCGACCTGGCCCTCGAGCGGCGACATCCGGGTCGCCATGTCGCGTTCCAGGTTGTTTGGCAGCAGGAACGACTTGCTCACGTGGTTCATCACCACCTGGCCGCGCTCGCCGTTGGGAACCGTGCGCCCGGTGTCGGGCTCGACGACGGAGAACGTGATGTACGGGGACGGCGGGTCGAAGATGCAGGGATCCTCGTCGGTGAGGCCCAGCCGCTCGGGGGCCCCGCCGAGCACCATCGTGCTTCCGTAGCTTCCGACGATCGTCAGCCCGGGGAAGATCTCGGTGCGGTACAGCTGCCGGGTGTCAACGTCCATGTGAGCCCCAGCCCACCCGATCAGCTGCACCTTCTCGCGCACCAGCTCGACGAGGTCGTCGCGGCGCGCCAGGCGCTCGAGCAGCGGCGGTGTCGTCCAGAGGACGCCGATGTCCTGGGTTTGCAGCACGAACGCCGCCTGGTCGATCAAGTGCTCGGCGTACGCGTTCGCCTCGTCGGCGTTCCCCGCGGCGATCACCTTCTTCACCCAACGCGGGTCCATGTCGATCGTGAACGGCACGCCGCCCATCGCGGCCGCCTGGCTCCGCAGTAGCGCACCGGCCATGTGCGGCCCGCTCGGGAGCAGGGCGAGCCAGTTGCGGTTCCTCGGCAATCCCTGCGCCTCCAGGTGAGCAACCTGCCTGGCGAGCTCGCTGTCCCACCAGTCGCGCAGCATCACGATCCGCTTCGGCGCACCGGTCGTGCCGCCGCTCTCGAACACCCCGATGACCTCGGGATGCGGGCCGTATCCCTGTGGGATCAGGTCCTGCGCGCGGACGTCTCGCAACTCGTTGGTGACATTCGGAAACAGCGTCAGGTCTTCGAAGCTCTTGACGTCCACGCGCGGGTCGAACTCCAGGGACGTTGCCCGCTCCAACCAGTAGGGCGAGCCCGTGGTCGGGCTGAAATGCCAGTCCATGGCGGCTCGAATGAACTCATCCGGATCGGGATGGCCTGCGGCATCCAGCGCGTGGTGTGCGTCTTGCAACCTGACCCTCAGAGCCCGAGCTCGCTCAAACCTGGGTGGTCGTCCGGACGGCGACCCAGCGGCCAGTGGTACTCGCGCTGGGACTCGGCGATCGGCAGGTCGTTGATGCTGGCGAGGCGCAGCCGCATGAGGCCATCGTCGGCGAACTCCCAGTTCTCGTTGCCGTACGAGCGGTACCAGCTTCCGGAGTCGTCGTGCCACTCAGATGCGAAACGCACCGCGATGCGGTTGCCGGCGACGGCCCAGAGTTCCTTGATCAGCCGGTAGTCGAGCTCCCTGGTCCACTTCCGCGCCAAGAATGCGACGATCTCCGCGCGGCCAGTGGCGAACTCCGCACGGTTGCGCCAGCGCGAATCGACCGAGTACGCGAGCGCGACCTTGGCAGGATCGCGGGTATTCCAGCCGTCCTCCGCGAGTCGCACCTTTTCGAGCGCCGAGTCGTGCGTGAACGGAGGGAGCGGCGGGCGCTGCTCCAGCACCCGCGCAGTCGTTTCAGCCATCGCAAGGTAATGATCGGTGCGCGGACTGCTCCGGTGTACTGGCCCACTGAACCGTTGCCGCTGACCGTCGTGGTCAGGTCGAACGAGACGAGCGGTCAGTCCGTTCGCTCGCTGCCCCGGCGCAGCATGAAAGGAGCCTCGGCGTCTCTCCACGACGAAAGGAGGTGGAGATTACGGCGACCCCGGGCACAGACGCAGCCGACGAAGACCGCAAGCTGAAGGCGCGCCAGCGCGAGCTCTGGGCGCTCGGCGACTATCACCGGGTCGCGACCGACTTGCTGTGGGAGTTCGGACGCGAGCTCGTGGAGGCCTGCGGGATCTACGCCGGTCAGCGCGTGCTCGACGTCGCCGCGGGCACCGGCAACGTGGCCATCCGCGCAGCCGAAAGGGGCGCGCAGGTCGTCGCGTCCGATCTCACGCCGGAGAACTTCGGTGCGGGACGCCACGAGGCGCGCGCCCACGGGGTGACGCTCGAGTGGGTGGAGGCCGACGCCGAGGCGCTTCCTTTCGACGAGGGCGAGTTCGACGTCGTCACTTCCTCGTCCGGCGCGATCTTCGCCCCGCATCACCAGACAGTCGCCGATCAGCTGGTGCGGGTTTGTCGTCCGGGCGGGACGATCGGGATGATCGCCATCGCTCCCGCCGGCTTGATGCGCGACATGTTCGAGATCATCGAACGCCATTCGCCGCCCCTGCCTCCGGACGCGCTGTCGGCGCTGCTGTGGGGCGATGAGGGCCACGTTCGCGAACTCTTCGGCGACCGGGTGGAGTCGCTCGACATGACCCGCAAGAAGCTCCTGATCGATCGCTTCGCGGAGCCCGCCGACCTCTGTCGTTACATGAAGGCGAACCACCCACTCGTCGTGGGGCTCTACAAACACGTCGCCGAAGAACCCTCCCGCGTCGCGACCCTGGACCGAGAGCTGACGCAGGTCGCGACCCGCTGGAACCGTGGCGGCCAGGACGGCCCGGCGCTCTACGAGTTCGAGTACCTGCTGATCGTGACGCACAAGCGCGATCGCTAGCAGCGCGTTTGGGCCAAGATCAGCTTCCGTCGCTATGCAGCGTCGGCGATCTCGAACTGGGCCAGCCGCCGCATCAGCTCGCCGAGTTGGGCGCGGAACTCCAGGTCGACGAGCCCGCCGTCGGCGAAGCACTCCGGCGCGTGAGGGACGGCGAGGTCGCAGTCGATGACACGGGCACCTGCGATGCCGAGCACCTTGCGCGTGTCGGCCTGGGCCCAGACACCGCCGAAGGAGCCGGTGGTCGCGCCGATCACCGCGACCGGCTTGTCGGCGAGGGAGGCAGACCCGCGCGGCCGCGACGCCCAGTCGATCGCGTTCTTCAAGAGGCCGGGGAGCGAGCCGTTGTACTCCGGCGTGGCGATCAGCAGCATGTCCGCAGCGCTGATCGCCTCCCGCAGGGCTTGCACGGGGGCTGACACGCCGTCGTTGTCCAAGTCCTGGTCGTAGGGCGGCACCTCACGGAGCCCGTCGAAGAGCTCGAGCTCGGCCCCCTTCGGGAGAAGCTCGCGGGCGGCGTGCAGGAGCTGCGAGTTGTAGGAGGCGGCCCGAAGGCTGCCGCTGATGCCGAGAACGCGCACGATTTCGCTATCCCTCCTGGACGACGAGGTCGAGAGCTGCGGATCGAGAACCGCATATCTGCCCAGGATGGCGAACGACGCCTCTCGCGTCGTCACCGCCACCGCCCAATGTCACGTGCCGACTGCCCGGAAATTCGACTTCCCGCTAGCTGGAGCGGCTCAGCCCGCCGCTGTCCCGACCGTCTCGAGGCCGGACGCCTGCCACGCCGCGATGCCGCCGGTGAGATCCAAGACGGCGGCGAAGCCCTCACGGAGCAGAAGGCTCGCCGCGATCGCCGACCGGTATCCCTCGGCGCAGTGCACCACGAGCAGGCGGTCGCTCGGCAGCCGGTCGAGACGATGCATGAGCAGCGCCAGCGGGATGTGGACGCTCGAGCCGATGCGCCGACTGCGCCACTCTGGCTCCGTCCTGACGTCGAGAACGAGCGGCGGCTCGTGCGATTCGAGTTGCGCGGCGAGTGCCAGTGCGGTGATGCGCCCGACGCCCGCGGCTCGGTCAGGCCGCGAGGCGACCGCCTGCGCGCCGCCGTCGAGGAAGCCCTCGACCGTGACGCCGATCAGCTCGAGCAGAGCCGCCGCTTCCTGCTCGCATCCGGGGTCCGCGACGATCACGACCGAGCGCTCGCGTTCGAGCACCGTTCCGCACCAGGTCGCGTAGCTGCTGCTGCCCAGCCCGACGTTGACGGCACCGGCCAGATGCGCGTGCCCGAAGGCGAAGGGGTCGCGCGTATCCACCACGTTGGCTCCACGACGCTGCAGCTCGAGTACCTCGTCGACCGTCATGGGCCGAACGTCTCGCGCAGCGGCAAACGCATCAGCGGAGGTCAGGCCGTAGACGACCGTGTCGACCACGCCGCGAACGAACGGCTCGTCGAGCGGCGCGTGACCGTGAAGCAGTCGGTGGTAGACCGGCCCGTAGAGCAGGTCCAGCGCGAGCTCGACATTCGTGCCGGCTCCGATCTCTCCCGACTCGATCGCGCGCTGCATGATCTCGCGAGCGCGCTGGCGGCGACGGTCGATGAACCGGGTGCGGTACTCCTCGGCGAACCGGTCGTCCGTCTGCACCTTCGCGAGAATCGCGGCGACCACGCGTCCGTACGGCCGTTCGTTGAGCAGCCGGACCCAGGGCCGGAGCAGCGAGTACAGATCCACGCGCAACGATCCGCTGCCCGCACTCTCCGGGTGCGCAGCCGTCCAATCGTGATAGATGGCGTCGAGGGCGAGCGACTCCTTCGTCGGCCACCAGCGGTAGATCGTCGCCTTGCTGACGCCGGCCCGCAGCGCGATTGCGTCCATGCCGACCGAGTCGAGACCGGACTGCAGCAGGAGCTCTCCTGCCGCGTCGAGGATCGCCTTGTGAGCCCGTTCGCTGCGCGGCCGTCCGCGGCGTGCAGGCTCGACCGCCTGTTCCGCGCTCACGCCTGCCATCCGACGCCCGCCATCTCAGCGCACGATCTCGAGTGCGAGCTGTGCCGAGCATCCTCGCTCGACCAGCTTAGCGATCTGATGCCAGTCGACGAGCCCGGCGAAGATCTCGGCGAGCGTTGGCGAAAGGCCGAGGCGCCGCAGTTGCTCGGCGCGCCAGGCGTTGACGACGTACTCCTCGCTGTTGCCGTGATCCAGTTCCTCGGCGAGCATCGCCAAAGGTTCCAGCCGCTCCGTACTCCCGAATCGCCTCGAGCGGTCGTGCGGAACCTTCGGCTCGCTGAGGGTCGACCTGATCGCCGCCGGCCGCGATCCGTGTGCAGGGGTGGCCGCACTTCGCGGATTCCTACCGGCTGCAAACGGAAGCCGCCGGTACCAGCGCAGCAGCGTGTTCGGCACCAGATTCGCAGGCGACCAGCGCAAGGAGCTCCCCTTGACCACAACCATCGAACTTAAGCGGAGGCCGGCACACGGAGACCTGTTCGCTGGGGCGGTTCGCCCTGTGCGATCAGGCAGGTTCTCATCACCCGGGCACGCGCTTCGGGTCACCGGAGAGGGTGATCACCTGGCGGCCTGGCGAGACACACCGCGTGACCAACCGGCCGGGCGAGACCGGACGCCCGAACAGGCCCGGAGGAGCCGGCGGCGCCGTGAACATGACACGCCGCCCAGGTCTCAGAGAGGAGCCACATGACCAACTATCTCGGCACGCGTCTGCGCGGTAATCCCGTCGCGTTGTTTTCGCTCATGCTCGTGCTCGCCGGCGGCTTGTATGCCGCCGCGGCCTATGGCGCCAAGCCCCCGCCGAAGCCGAGCACCAAGGCCACCAAAAAAGCCCAGACGATCCGCGTAGCCGGTCCGGCCGGCCCCCGTGGCGCGACGGGCCCCGTCGGCCCACGTGGCGCGATCGGCCCCGCCGGCCGCGCAGGCGTCGCAGGTCCCGCAGGTCCTACTGGCTCCGCGGGCCTCGCGGGCGCCGCCGGCTCGGCTGGGCCGGCTGGGATCGCCGGCAGTGCGGCGGTGCAGGTCCGTGCGTCGAGCACCGGCTCCGTTGCGGCTCCGCACGGCGCGTCGACGAGCGTGCCCCTGAGCGGGGCCTCCTGGACGCAGGCGGCGGGCGACCTCGACCTCGTCGTCGGCAGCGTGACGCTGCAGACACCGTCCGCATGCACTGGATCGTTCGGCAACGCCCTCGTCATCAACGTCGACGGCACCGCGACGACGTTCGCACTCGCGCCGACGACGCCGGCGTCGACCTCCGTCACCTTGCCGATCGCGGTCGCAGGGATCATGGAGCCGGGCGCATCGACCTCGCGCACGGTTTCGGCTGCGCTCGCCAACAACTGCACGAAGAGCGGAGAAGACTTCACGGTCAGCAACGTGAAGTTGGATGTCGTGAAGTTCACCTAGCGGACCTGGGCGCTCACTGACGATCGCCATGTCCTGCGGGCGGGAGTCTCCGAGGAACGACCGGCCGGAGCTCTCGCCCGCGCGTCCCGAATGCGGCCGCTGCACCTCCGAGAACCAGCGTGGTGACGACGAGCGGCAGAAAGGCGGCGTAGCTACGCGCGTGAACGACCACCAGCGCCCCGGCGCAGGCCCCCGCGAGCAGACCGACGAGGATTCCAGTGAGTCGCAGCCGTTCGGGCGCAGAACGATTCCCGGCCTCGAGGTCGGCCGCGAGTGCGATCAGGGTCGCGGTTGCGGCGGTCGTGAAGACAGCCTGTACGCCCAGTGATCGCACCGCATTACTCTGGATCCCCATCGCGAGCGCTGACAGAATGACAAGCAGTGCACCGGAGCCGTGCGACGGACGGCCGGACGTCACCAGCCAGACCGCGAGGAAGCACGCCTGCGCGACGACCACGAGGGCGAGCGCGACCGACACGCCGGGCGGCCACAGCGCGTGGCCGCTCCCGGGCTTGAGGAGAGACTGCGACAGCGCGACTCCGGCCACGAACATGGCGAGCGACAAAGCCGCGTGGACGACATCCGACGTTCCCGCCCCGGCGATGCTGAGCCCGACGAAGACGAGATTGCCGGTCATGAACGCCGTGAACACTTTCCCGAGCGCGAAGTAGCTGATTGCGTCGACGGCGCCCGAAGAGAACGTGAGGCCGACGAGCAGCAGGTCGCGGACGCGTTCGGGCGTACGCGTCATGCCTCTACCGAACGATGACGGGCTTGTCCCTGGGGAACGTGGCGATCGCGTCCTCGTCGAGGTTCAGGTGCGCGCGGACGAGCTCCGGCGGCGTGAGGGCGAGCCATTGGGTGAGGGAGATGTCGGCGAAGCGGTCGCTGCGGAACATCTCGAGGAAGCGCAGCGGCTCGGCGCCGGTGTTTTCCACGTAGTGGCCCATGGCGAAGGGGACGTAGCCGACGTCGCCGGCCTGGTAGTCGAACGTCCTCGCCTTCCCCGACGACGCAAACACGGTCATGCGACCCTGGCCCTCGATGTAGTACTGCCACTCATCGGTGTTCGGGTGCCAGTGCAGCTCGCGGAGGCCGCCGGGCTCCACCTCCACGAGCGCGGCAGCGATCGTGGTTGCGGCCGGGAAGTTGGACGAGTCGACGATCCGGGCGGTGCCGCCGGCCAACAGGATGGGCTCTTGGGCGTGCAAGCGGTAGCTGTAGGCGTGCGGCACCGGGCCGGCCGGCGCGCGGACCGCGTCGGCGGCGAGCGGGGGCGGAAGCTCGCCGTTGAAGATGTAGCGGGTGTGGTCGACGTCGGTCGGGAGGTCGGCAAAGACGGCCTCGGGAAGCCCGAAGTTCTTGGCAAGCACGTCGCGCGGGGTGAGATCGAGCCACTCGGTCAGCAGGAAGGTCGCGTTCTCCGAGAAGTTGCCGTCGTCGAAGACGAGCAGGAACTCGCAGCCTTCCTCCAGCCCCTGGATCGAATGCGGGATCCCGGCCGGAAAGTTCCAGATGTCGCCGGTGCCGACATCGGCGATGTAGTTGCGGCCCTCGGCATCGACGGCCGTGATGCGCGCGCGTCCCGCCAGCATGTAGGCCCACTCGGCCTCCTTGTGCCAGTGCAGCTCGCGGATACCGCCCGGCTTGAGGCGCATGTTGACGCCGGCGAGCTCGGTCGCGATCGGTAGCTCGCGCGCCGTCACCTCACGCGCCCAGCCGCCGGAGAGGACACGGTTGTGCGCGGCCGCGTAGGAGTACTTGAGGTTCGGGACCGTGCCGTGGTCGGTCCGCGGCGGCACGAGCAGGCTCGGGTTCTCGCGCTCGAGCGGGATGTTGCGCGGCCCGAGGATCGTCGCGCCTTCATCGCCACGGATGGGCTCGGGGAGTGCCTCCATTCGGCCCCAATAGTCGCAACGGCGGCGCCGCCTGCCGTCGTCTGGCAGGCGACTCTTCTCGGGACCGCACGTCCAGCTATGGCCTCGACGTGCGGCGGGGTGGCCCCGCCGCACGTCGAGCGTGCGATCGTCAAGTTCGGTCCGCGGAACCAGTGCTAGCCGCGGTTCCCGTACCCGCCATAACCGTGCTGGCCATAACCGTGCTGGCCATAGCCGTGCTGGCCATAGCCGTGCTGGCCGTTGTAGCCGGACGAGCCATTGCCGTTCCAGCCGGACGAGCCATTGCCATTCCAGCCCTGGCCACCCGGGTGGTAGTACGGGTCGTAGGGGTTCGAGCCGTAGCCGTGTCCCCAGCCGGGAGCGCTGGGGTAGGCGTTCACTCCTGCGCCGGCGTTGGCGCCGATACCGGTGTTGACCCCGACTCCGGGAGTGCCAACCGTAGCTCCGGTACTAAACCCGGCGCCCGTGCTGAGCCCGGGAGGGCCGACCGTGGCGCCGGTACTCAATCCGGCACCCGTGTTGACCCCGACTCCGGGGAATCCGACCGCGGCGCCGGCGACAGCGGGGACGCCGAGTGCGAGCGCGCCCGCGCCGACGAATGCCGCGGCCCTGGACCTGATTGCGAACATCGTTTAATTACCTCCTTGGTGCCGGCGTACGGGGCCGACGTCGGCACGACATGTGTGCTCCGCTGCTGTCTCCAGCACGCCCCGTCGAAGTTGTGCACGAACGTTGTTCATGCACTAAATGGTCGACGAGGAGAGCGGTCCGCGCGTCCGGCGGGAGGCGACTCTTTTCGATACTCGGAGTATCGAATATCCGCCGCACGCGACTACCGCACGAGCGGTACCTCTACGCAGCCACTCCTCCGCGCGGTGTACCCCGACGCGAAAACGCGGGCGGAATTGTCAGCGGGCGCCTAGGACCCGAGGGCCGCCGCGGGCCTGATCGACCGCGACGGCCACGCCGGGTCAGTAGTCATCTGACGATCGGCCGCCCCAACGGGTAGCCGCCGCCGCCTGTCGCGATCGACGCCGTGGCGAGGAACAGGTATAGGCCGAGCGCTCCGAAGCCCAGCGCCACGTAGCCCGCCGCCTTGTTGAGCGTCGAGTCGCCGTTGGCCGTACCGAGGATCAGCAACACGAGCGCCACCACGACGAGCGCGAAGACGAGCGTGTAGGCGAGCGGCAGGCGCACGCTCGCCACGGTCAACGTGAACATCACGACAGCCCACGTGATCAGGAACAGTTCGATGCTGCGGTTGACGTTGGCCGCCGGGATCGCGAACCAGTTGTGGGTGAGACCCAGCAACAGGACGGCGTAGCTCAACCAGAAGCCGGCAAAGAGCCCGAACACGCCGGCGACCATGGTCTGCCCCACCGACGCCGACCAGATCGTGGCGATGAGGAGGCCGAGCCCGGTAGCCGCCAGGACGATGGGCACCACGCTGCCGACCGCAGCCGCGGGCACGTAGCCGACGAGGGCGAGCCCGAGCGCGACGGACCCGGCGGCGAAGATCGGGAGCCCGAGGATCGCGGGATCGCCGGGGGGAGCGACGACGGCAAACGTCGGCGGTGGGACAGCGACTGCGACTTCGGGGACCAGAACTGCGGTGTCTGACATGACTCTCTCCTTTGCTCAGATCTCCATTACTCAGATCGGCGAAGATGGGCGTGCGAGTCCCTCGGCGAGGTCCCCGAAACCGGGAGCGACGATCGCGCCCGGCTGGGCGAAGAGCTCCTCGGCGACGACCGCCTCTGTCGTCAGCAGCAGCGCCGCCACCGACGCGGCGTTCTGCAAGCTCACGCACGTCACCTGCACCGGGTCGATGACCCCTTGGTCGACAAGGTTGCCGAACTCCCCGGTGAGGGCGTTGAGGCCTTCCCCCTCAGGCGCCGCCCGCACCTGGTCGATGACCGCCGGCCCGTCGAAGCCGGCGTTGCTTGCGATCCAGTACAGCGGCTCGGCGAGCACGCGACGGACGATGTCGGCGCCGATCGCGTAGTCGCCGTCGAGGTCGAGCCCCGCCAGCGCGGCCTCTGAACGCAACAGCGCGGTGCCGCCGCCGGGCACGATGCCCCCAGCCATCGCGGCGCGCGTCGCAGCGAGGGCCCCTTCGGCGCGGCCGACCTTCTCCTTCAACTCGACGTCGGTGGCCGCGCCGATTCGGACCACGGCGAGCCGGCTTGCGAGCTTGGCCAGGCGCTCCTGCGCCACCTCCCGGTCACGGTCGTGCGTCGCCCGCTCGATCTCGCCGTGGATTTGCCCGAGGCGGGCGTCGACGGCGTCGGCGGTGCCGGCGCCCTCGATGAACGTCGTCGAATCCGCGGTGATGACGACACGGCGCGCCGTGCCGAACCACGAGCGCTCGAAGTTCTCGAGGGACAGGCCGGTCTCATCGGTGATCACATCCCCCCCGGTCAACACGGCCAGATCCTGCAGGTGCGCGAGCCGACGGTGACCGAAGCCGGGCGCGCGCACGGCCACCGCCTCCAGCGTGCCGTGCGTGGTGTTCTGGATGAGCATGCCGAGTGCCGCACCGTCGACCTTTTCGGCCACCACGACGAGCGGCCGCGGGGACTGCATGATCTGGCCGATCACCGGCATGAGCTCCTGCGGGTGGTTGATCGGCTTGGTCGTCATGAGGATGTACGGGTTCTCGAATACCGTCTCCATCCGCTGCTGGTCGCGCGCCATGTACGGCGAGATGAAGCCGTTCTCGACGACCATGCCTTCGGCGAAGTGGACATCGATGCCCGGCACGGGTGACGACTCGATCGTGACGACGCCGTCATAGCCCACCCGCTCGAGTGCTTCGGCGATCGCCTCGCCGATGCGCTCGTCGGACTTCGCGGCGATCGTCGCGATGTGGCGCAAGTCGTCGCGTCCGGCCAGCGGACGCGCCCGGCGGCGCAGGTCGGCGACCACGCATTCGACCGCCTCCTCGATGCCGCGACGCAACAGCATGGCGTTGGCGCCTGCCTCGATCGTCCGCATGCCCTCACGCACGAGGGCCTGGGCCAGCAGGATGGCGGTGGTGGTGCCGTCGCCGGTGAGCTCGCTGGTCTTGTTCGCGACCTCGCGAACGAGCTGAGCACCCATGTTCTTGAACGGGTCGGTGAGCTCGATCTCGCGCGCGATCGACACACCGTCGTTGGTGATCGTCGGCGCTCCGGCGAGACGTTCGAGGACGACGTTGCGGCCCTTGGGGCCGAGCGTGACCTTCACGGTGTCGGCCAACTCGTCGACGCCTGCCTGCAGCCGAAGGCGGGCGTCGTGGTTGAAGTGCAGGATCTTTCCCATGACGTGTCCTCCCTAGGCAGCGCCCGCCGGGATCAAGATGCCTCGCCCCTGCAGTCGCCCGTTGTCGAGATCGGCCATTGCGTCGTTGACGGCGTCGAGGGGATAGATGCTCGTGTGCAGGTGAACCTGGCCCTGCGCGGTCAACGTCATGAGCTCGTCGAGGTCGTTGTAGGACCCGACGAGGTTGCCGATGAAGTTGATCTCGCGCGAGATGATGTCGATCGTCGGCACGTTGATGTTCTCGCCGTAGCCGACCACGAAATACGAGCCGGCCTGGCGCAGCATCGCCACGCCGTCCTCGATCGCGCCCTTCTCGCCGACGAAGTCGATGATCACCTCGGCGCCCGCCCCGCCGGTCAGCTCGAGCACGGTGTCGACCTGCTTGCCGTCGACCTGCACCGTGTGATCGGCGCCCATCTCGCCGGCGAGCGCGAGCGCGCGCTCGGAGGGGTCGACCACGATGATCTCAGCGGGCGTCAGCGCGCGCAGGGATTGGATGCCGATGTGACCGAGCCCGCCGGAGCCGATGACCACGACCTTGGTGCCGGGGTACAGCAGCGGCGCAGCTTTCCGCACCGCGTGGTACGCGGTCAAGCCGGCGTCCGCGAGCGCGGCGATGTCCTTGGGATGCAGCGTCGGCGCGAGCTTCACCACGGAGCGAGCGGTGGTCTTCAGCAGGTCCGCAAAACCGCCGTCGACATCGATTCCTGGGAAGGCGCTGTTGACGCAGTGCACGTCGTCGCCTGCGCGGCAGGCCCGGCAGAGTCCGCAGGTCACCAGCGGGTGGACAATCACCGTGTCGCCCGGGACCACGTTCGTGACGGCCGAGCCGACCTCGTAGACCCAGCCCGCGTTCTCGTGTCCGGGTGTGTACGGCAGCTCGACGCCGGACTTCTCGGCCCATTGGCCTTCCTGGATGTGGAGGTCTGTGCGGCAGAGGCCGGCGCCGCCGATGCGAACGATCACGTCGTTAGGGCCGGTGATCTTCGGCTCGTCGAGCTCCTCGACCTTCAGCGGGTCGTGGTAGCGGTGCAACCTGGCGGCTTTCATCTGACTGCCTCCTCGGGGTCGGGGATGCCGTACCGCGTGGCGAGCAGCGAGCGGCACAGGCCGGCGTTGCCCTCGAGGCTCAGCCGGACCAGGCGGGCGACGCGCACGAAACGCGCGAGGCCCGCGGCATCCAGTGCCGACCCGTCGGCCAGCACGAACGCCGGCGAGTCCGGCGAGGCGTCGATGCCCAACTGCGTGCGAAGCTCGATGCAGCGGGTCAGATTCGGATCGCCCTTCAGGGCGCCGAGCCGGGCGGCTGCCAATTCCTCCACGGTTCGCCCGGCTCGCAACTGCGCGTCGCAGACCCGGCTTTGGCGGGCGGTGAAAGCCTTGCGCGTGAAGAGGTCTCGCAGCTCGCCGAGCTCCCCGACGCTCTCACCCGGGAAGGCCTCGTCGAACCCGCCGCCGGTGGCCGTCGCACCGTTGATCTCGTCCGAGGCGAAGTGGTCGTCCAGCGTGACCGTGACGTCGTCGACCTCCGGAAGTGCCTGGACGGCCTTCATCGCGTCGGCGACCATGAGGTAGGCGAAGTTCGGCGCGCAGAAAAAGGTCGGCAGGCGCAGATGGACATCGACGCTCTTCCCGTCGACGGACACACGGTCGACGAACCCCAGGTCGGTCAGGGGCTCGTCGATCTCCGGGTCCCGGACGCCCGCCAGGGCGTCCAGGACATTCTCGACGGTGATCATGCCGGGCTCAACGGCTCAGATCCCACCGCAGCGCTACCGGCGTCGTCCCGCACCAGGTCGAGCTCGGCGGGTACGTCCAGGTCGTAGAGCGCCGCTGCGTTGAGGCCGAGGATCTTCTTCTTGACGTCGGTCGTCAGGACGCCCAGCTCCGACTGCATGTCCTCGGGGATCTGGAAGCCGACGAACTGCTCGACGAGCCACTTGGGCTGCCAGATCGCGTAGTCGCTGCTGAACAGGATGCGATCCTCGTTCAGCCAGTACAGCAACTCCCCGATGATCTGCGCGAAGTAGCGCGGCCGGGTGTGGATGAACGCGTTGGCGACCGCCAGCCCGGCATAGACGTTGGGCTCCTGCGTGGCGATCCAGCAGAAGTCCTCGAGCCGCGGTAGCCCGACGTGCTCGACGATGAAGTTGAGCTCGGGGAAGTTCGTCGCCGCGCCGTCGACATCCGCGACATCGAACGCGTCGCGGTCGAGGGGCCAGACCGTCGGCCCTTTATGGACGTGGATGTTGGTGATGCCGAGCTCCTGGCACTTCTCCAGGCAGCGTGCGGCCTCGGGCGAGTCGAGCTTCCAGCCTCGCGAGTCGCCCTTCCACTCGGCCGTGTAGAGCTTGACGCCCTTGATGCCGTACTGCTCGTGCAGCGACTCGAGATGGGCGAGATCCTTCTTGCCGAACCGGGGATCGAACGTCCCGTTGACGGTGAACAGGCCCGGGTGCCTCTCGGCGATCGGCGCGACCATCTCGGGCGTGTGGAAGCCGTTCTTGTAGAAGTCGCCCAGATACACGGGCTGGAAGATCGCGTGATCGACGTATCCGACCTCGAACATGTCGTGCATCAGATCCTCTTCGGTGTACCTCACAAACTTCTCCTCGAACGGCCAGAGGTACTCCGCAGGGCCCAGGTTGCGGTGGTAGTCGTAGAAGCACTTGATGAAGCCCTCGCCGAGTCGGTTGCGGTTCTCCGGCCGCGCGTCCCAGAAGGCGATGTGCGCGTCGACGATGAAGTACTGCTCGCCGTCCTTCTCGTACATGGTTCCGTCTCCTCGACTAGAGGGCCTTGAGGTCGAAGCCGAGGTACTCGGCTGCGTCCTCCGGATTCGCGAAGAGCAAGACGCGATCGTCGAGAACGACCATGCGGCCGTAGTGCGTCGACATGATCTCCTCGAAGTCGTCTTGGCCGAACTCGTCCCAGCCCAGGGCCTCGGCGATCTCGGCGAAGTCGAAATCGAGCTTGCCTTGGCCGTCGACGCGGATCATCGACGGCATGTCCTCGACGCTGATGCCAGGCTTGCCGTGCATGACCTTGGCCACGACGTAGCCGACCTGGTTGTTCATCAGCGTGATCCCGGCCCGGTTGGACGAGGTCGGGTTCGCACCGAAGCGAGTATCAACTTGTGCGCTCATCGGATCACAGCTCCTTGGGGGATTCGAGGCCGAGGCCGCCGAGTAGCTCGCCGAAGCGGACCGTCGCCCGGCCGAGCGACTCCTCGAAGCTCACAGCCTTCTCGGGGACTTGGGACCACACGGGTTGCAGCTGCCGCGCGGCCGTGAGGCTCACCGGCACCCATGTCGCGAGCCACTGCTGCATCACGACGCGGTTCTTGTCGCCGTACTGCGGGTCGTTCAGGAGCAGCTCGAAGAGGTGCCGCGCACCGCGCTGCTCGCGGGCGGTGTCCGCCTCGCCGGTACCCATGACAGCCGGGGTCACGTAGTCGCCCTGCAGGGCAGCGAGCTGCATCACGAAGTGGCTGCGGAACAGCTCGCCGACGAGCGGCTCGAAGACCAGCGCTGTTGCGAAGAACGCTTCGGCCCAGTCGCGGGTCGCGGTCAGCTGCTCGACGTTCCGACGCACACCCTGCCAGATCGGGTCGTTCTGCCAGGCGGCGCGGTGGGCGCCACCGTCGAAGCCCTCGAGGGACTCGCTGAGGTCGAGGTTGTAGAGGATCAGATCCTGGGCGAAGCGCAGCTTGTGGGCGGCACCGACGGCCAGCGCGTTGTTGATCATGTTGCTCGGGGCATCGCGCTGCGCTTGCGTGTACACGTACAGACCGATCCCGTTCTCCGCGTGCGCCCAGGCGCCCACGTGGCGCTCCACCACCTTGAGCCAGCCGTTGTTCCAACCGTCGAACGCATCCGCGGCCCTGCCGTTGGCAATCGTCTGCTGCACCTGGCGGACGACGTTCGCCGTCGTGCGGTAGATGGTCTGCTCCCACTCCTCGTTGGGATCACGGAACTCGTGCCAGTTGGATGACTTGAGTGCCGTCCAGTCGTGCGGGTAACCGCCGGGGCCGTCGCCGAAGCCGTAGATCCAGCCCTGGATGAGGTAGCGATCAGGATCCGGCTGAACGTCGACCGTGACGTCCTCGTAGACCGAGGCACGCCGCTTCTGCGGCTTGTAGTAGTTGAAGGTGCGGCTGTCCGACGAGGGAAACTCGCGGGCGCCGGCCTCCGCGTCAGTGAAGACGGGCTTGGGAACGCTGCGCTCCTTGGGGGGCGTCTTGGTGCTCATGTCCGGCTACTCCTCTGTGTTCGCGGTCGTGGTGAACTTGTCGTAGTGGATGCGCGCCTCGTCGACGCCAAGGCGCATCAACATCTCCTGCGCCGCGTCGACCATCGGCGGCGGGCCGCATAGGTAGGCGTCGACCCCGTCGAGGCCTTGCTCCGAGCGCTCGACGACATCGGTGATGAGCCCCGTCTCGCCCTCCCACTCGCTGTCGGAGAGCGCGGCAACGAAGCGGAAACCGGGCAACATCGTCTGAAGCCCGTTCAGCTCCTCGAGGTGGAAGAGGTCCTGCTCCTCGCGTGCCCCGTAGTAGTAGACGGCAGGACGCGAAATGCCCCGTTCGGCCATCGAGCGGAGGAGCGACAGGATCGGCGCCATCCCCGCACCACCGCCGATGAACAGGATCGGGCGTTCGGTATCACGCAGCGTGAACACGCCGTACGGGCCTGTCACATCGAGCTCGTCGCCGACCTGGAGGGCCCCATCGGCAAGGAGGCTCGAGAACACGCCACCCGGATAGAGCTTGATCATGAACTCGAGGCGGCCGTCGTCCGACGGAAGGTTGGCCATCGAGAACGAGCGGTAGTCGTCGGTGCCCGGGATCCCGATGTCGACGTACTGGCCGGATTTGAAGGGCATCTCGCCTTCCACGATGCTCAGCACGAGCCGCCGGATGTCGCGGGTCAGCGGCTCGATCGCTTCCACGCGAGCGCGGGCTGTCCGCAACTCCACTCCGCTCCGGAGGATCTCCTCGTCGTAATTGATGAGCTCGACCTCGAGGTCCGTGACCGCATGCGCCCGGCAGAGCAGCGTCCAGCCCTCGTCGAGCTCGTAGTCGGGCAGTGCGAACGTCGAATAGCGGTCGAGGTCGACCTCGCCGTCCAGAAGGAACGACTTGCATGCCCCGCATTGGCCCTCCTTGCAGCCGTGCATGAGCATCAGGCCTTGCCGGAA
Organism: Actinomycetes bacterium; assembly: GCA_025964395.1. GTDB lineage: Bacteria > Actinomycetota > Thermoleophilia > Gaiellales > Gaiellaceae > PALSA-600. The sequence continues at coordinate 27,983 of JAOPYY010000038.1, forward strand.
GGCGCCGTTGAGAACCGTCTCGTCCTCATCGACCTCGAACTCGATTCCAACCGGCTCCAGCCGGACGGCGTGCTTTTCACCCATCTCTCTCCTCGGTCGTCGTGGGGGTTGGCCCGGAAGGAGCGGCCGGCACCCTCGCCGGCCGCCCCTTGGACGGGATCGATCGTTCAGGCCGCCGCGCCTTCGGGCGCGGGGCGCCCTGCTGGGCCGCCGGCCTTGTAGTGCGCGATGTGCTTCGCACGTTCCTCAGGAGTCATCTCGTTCAGCAGGACGTTCGGGCTCTGCAGCGTGTTGCCGCGAACGTCGTCGAGCGTCCACATCTTCTTGGGGTCTAGGTCGAGATGCGGCTGCGGAACGAGGGTCTTGCCGTCGTCGCGGACGTAATCGAGGTCCACGAGGATGTCGGCGAGATCCTGGCCGTGGTACACCGTCTCCCACTCGCGCTTGCCGGTGAGCCGACCCATCGACGGGGTCGGACGGCCGTGGTAATCGCCGCGGAACGCGACGGTGTCGGTCCAGTGGCAGGTCTCCTAGCAGTAGGTGCGGATCTGCCCGTCGACCTCGTCGACGATCGTGTCCTCACGGATCAGGCACGGGACCATGCAACTCCAGCAGCGGTGCGGGTACTGGTAGTCGGCCTTATCACCCTCGAAGGTGATGGGGCCGTGGCCGTTCTTCACGGCGAGCTCGCTGTAGCGCTCCCACCACTTGCCGTACTTGTCGTACCAGCCTGGATACTTGTGCTCGAACCACTCGAAGTCGTTGTCGTCCATGGCGTCGATCCGCCAGAAGTTGACCGGCCAACCGGTCGAGAAGAACTGGGCGACCTCGTGCACGTAGCCCTTGTTCCAGATCCGGTTCCAGCTCTCCTCGACGAGATCGTGCGGGACCGCGAGCCCGTACTTCTCGAGCGGCACGAGGTAGCTGCGGTAGTAGTCGTCGTAGATCCAGCGCCGCCACATCTCGGCGTAGCTGTCGCGGTCCTTGCGCCGGTCCTTGGTGCCGTACTCGATGAACGTCCCGATTGCGGCGTCGACGACGGCGTGGTTGTTCCACCACGCGTAGCGGAGATCGCGCTCCAAGAGCTCACGGTTCCGCTCGTCCGAGAGCGCCATCAGGATGATCGAGTAGCCGTTCGAGATATGACGCGACTCGTCCGACTGCACCGAATGGAAGACGGTCGGCAGCAGGAAGTCACCGTTGGCCGCCGCCTCACCCGGCATCGCCACGAAGAGCACGTTGGTGAACGCCGTCTCGGCGACGATCGTCAGGTAGATGTTTGCCGCGGTGATCGCATCACCGGTGATGAAGCCCTCACCGAACTGGCGGCCGATCGTGCCGGCGTAACAGTTGGAGAAGGCCTTCTCGCTGATGTCGAAACCGGCCGGGTCGATGTAGTGGTTCATGTACAGACGCTTCAGGTTCATCTGAATCGTCGAATGCCGCACCTCGTCGATCATCTGAATCGCGAGGCCGTTGTGGAGCTCCGGGTTCGGCACGGCGCCGATCGCCAGCGGCATCGCACGCGCCGCCGAGATCTCCGGGAACGGAATGATGCTCAGGAACAGCTTCTGCCATTCCATCCAGCGCTCCTGGACCTGGCGGAACATGTTGCCGCGGATCGCGCCGTCCATCGCACCGAAGACCCGGTTGTCCTTCTCTTCTTCCATCGGGAAGTACGACCGGAGCACTTGCTTGAGCGGATCCTTCTTCGGTGCCTTCTCGAACGTGTAATCCGTCGCGTACTTCTCGACGGGCGAGACGAACGTCGGCTCCCAAGACAACTCCTGGATCTTCTGGTGCGACTTCGTAATGCTTGTCCGACTCACAGCGCTCGTCCTCCTTTCGCTCGTATAGACAGGGGCTGACGTTGCGCCGTCGGCGCCATTGACAACTCGGCCCGCTTGGTTCCGGGCCGTGATTCTGTGGACAATTTCGGACGTGTCCGGGTTTGACGCGCCCTGACAGACGTTCTATCGCTCGCCCAGCCGGGCGGCATCCCGGAGAACCGCCATCTTGGACTGGAGGTCAGCATGAACTCCGGCACGCGATCACGGGGAGGCGATGACCGAGGACCCGGCCGGCCCGTTGTCAACCTGGACGACGGTCGCACCGTTGAAGACCGATCCGATGACCGTCGGCCCGATGGCCACGCCCACGAATCCGACCGCGGGGGCGACGAAGCTTCCGGGCACGCCGGCGAAGGCCGGCAGCGCCCCGACGGCCGGCAGCGCCCCGAAGGCCGGCAGCGGTGCGATGGCCGGCAGCGCCCCGAAGGCCGGAAGAGCCGCGGCGCTCGGGGGGGTGAAGGCCGGCAATCCGGCCAACGTGGGCAATGGAGCAGCGCCGGCGACCGGCGCGCCGAGCGCAAACGCGCCCAGGACACCGGCCAGTGCTGCAGTACATCTTTTCGCGGTAAGCATGTTGTCTCTTGCTCCTTCTTCGGGCAGCGCCCGCCCTCGACCGGCTCGTGGCTAGGGAGAACGTCGACGCCGCTTTCAACCCTGAAAGCAGATAGTCCGTCGCCGAGCGGCTCCGCTCCACTGTCCGTCCGAACCGTTGCTGCTGACCCTCGAGCCAAGCCGAGCGTTCGCCGTCATGCGGCGGGCCTGACGTTCGCGTGGTCGAGCTAGACCGCGCGCGCGCACGTGATACGGCCGCCGCGCGTTCTCGCGAGCTCCGGTGTGCGGCGCTCCAGGTCGCGAACGAAGGCGCCGGGCTCCGTGAAGCAGGCGCTCGGCCGCGCCCCCTCGCCGCACCGCAGGAGGGGATGCGTTCGCCGGGCATCCGCGACGATGTCGTCGGGGAGCTCCCGCGCGTCGTAGGCACAGATGAACGACACGGGCACGGACGCCAGGTCGACGCTGAGCTTCGCCTCGAACCGCTTCCACTCTGCGACGGCGACCGCCGACGCCGTCGGCCAGGTCACTTGACCGATGATTCGCACCCGGCTCGCTCCCTGCGCGAGGTGGTTGCGGACGTAGCGACGGTAGGCCTCGGCCGTGCGCTGAGGGCCGCGATGCCACTCGACGGCGTCGACGAAGTCGAGCCGGCGCGCGTCCCCGTCCAACGCCTCACGCAGAGGTGCCCAAGCCGCTTCTCGCAGGACCGCCAGCACGGGCTCCCCGGCCGCCAGGCCGCGGCGCACGAATGGCACCGTCCCCGCGATCAGCTCCTCCAACGTCGAGAAGACGAGGGCCTCGTGCCGACAGCCATGGCCGTGTGCCCGGTCGGCGACCAGATCTCGGACCGCCGCGCCGGACAGGTCAGACTTGGCCAGGAAGCCGAGGACCGGGCTCACCGCAACGAGGTCGACGAGATCCGCCGGCGTCTGCGCCGAGACCAAGATCACGTTCGTAGACGGCAGGTCAGTCGCCAGAGCGAGGCGCCGCGCGAGGTCGAAGCCACTCTCGCCATCCAGATCGATGTCGACGAGCGTCACGTCCGGCTGGAGCGCCCTCGCCCGGTCGAGACCCTCGGCGACCGTCGACGCAACAGCGACGACGGCGATTCCCGCGCGTTCCAGGAGCCGACGGGCAACCACAGGAAACTCCGGACTGTCGTCAACGATCACGCAGCGCAACTCCATCGCGTCACACTCGGAGCTCGCGGTCTGGATCGGCAAAGCGTTTCCCCTCGTTTGCCCGAGCACGCGGCGCCGGTCACGCGGCTGCCGAGTCAAGCCGGAGCGGCTTCTCCACGGCCGCGCTCTCGGAGAGTGCGAATGCACACACGATCAGGGCGATGTGCGTGAACGCTTGCGGGAAGTTGCCGAGCTGCTCGCCGTCAGGGGAGAGCTCCTCGGAGAGCAGGCCGAGGTCATTGGCGTGCGCGAGCGTCTGCTCGAAGAGCGCCAGCGCTTCCTCGCGGGCACCGATCTGCTGCAGCGCCAAGCACAGCCAGAAGGTGCAGATCGTGAACGTACCCTCGCCGTGGTCGCAGCCGTCACGGGTGGCATCCCTCCGGTAGCGGTCGACGAGGCCGTTGCGCGTGAGGTCGCGCTGAACGGCACGGACGGTCGAAACGAAGCGCCGGTCGCGCCGGCTGACGAAGCCGACCTGGGCAAGCAGCAGGTTGGCAGCGTCGAGCGTGCCGGAGCCATAGGCCTGGGTAAACGCGCCGAGCTGTTCGTCATAGCCATGTGCCATCACGTCGGCCTTGATCGCATCCCGCTCGGCCCGCCAGCGTTCGAGCGGCGCGTCGGTGTAACCGTCCTTGCGTGCGAGCCGGAGCGCGCGGTCGAGCGCGACCCAGCACATCACCTTCGAGTAGACGAAGTGCCGGGCGCCGCCACGAACCTCCCAGATTCCCTCGTCGGGGAGCTGCCACTCGGCGATCGTCCTCTCCGCCAGCCGCTTGACGAGCTCCCAGCGAGTACGGTGCAGGGGCATCCCAGACTTGCAGCGGGCAAGCCAGATGGAGTCGGCGAGCTCGCCGTAGACGTCGAGCTGCCGCTGGTCGGCGGCGCCGTTGCCGACTCGCACCGGGCGGGAGCCACGGTGCCCGGCGAGGTGGGAGAGCTCGGCTTCCGCAAGGTCGGGGGAACCGTCGATCCCGTACACGATCTGGAGGTCGAGGCTGTCCTCCGCGAAGGCGATCTCGTTCACCCAGTCGAGCCACGACTGCGCTTCGTCCATCTTGCCGACTGCGCGCAACGCGTAGAGGGTGAAGGTCGAGTCGCGGAGCCAGGAGTAGCGGTAATCCCAGTTGCGAGTCCCGCCGATCTCCTCCGGCAGGCTGGTCGTCGCGGCAGCGACGAACGCGCCGGAGGGCTCGTACTGGAGGCCCTTGAGCGTGAGCGCGGAACGCGCGACGTGCGCGGCGATCTCGGCGCTCACCCCGTCCGGAACCACAACATCGTTCGCCCAGTCCTGCCAGAAGCGGATCGCGCGCTCGCGCGCCGCGAACAGATCCGACGGGCCGGGCCGGTTCCAGCCGAGGCTGACCGTCTTGCGCTCCCCGGCGGCCAGCGCGACCGTCTCGCGCGGCGCCTCCATCCCGTCCAGGATCAGCTGGTTTCCACCGTCGGTCTGGCACACGAGGTAGCCGAGCCGCTCCTCCCAGACTGCTTCGCCGGCGAGTGCGTACGAGGGACGCGGATCGCAGACGACGGCAAGCTCGACCTCACCCTCCAGGCATTCGACGAGGCGGCAGATCGCCTGACGAGCGCCCGTGTGCAGCCAGTCGCTCACGCGTACAACTCCGCTCGCGGTGTAGAAGGTCGTCTCGAGCACATTCGTCCGCGGCACGTAGCTGCGCTCAACCGTGTACGGGGCCGTGGGAGTGACGGCGAATGCGCCGCCCTCGTCGGCGTCGAGGATCTTCGCAAACACCGAGGGGCTGTCGAAGCGCGGCCAGCAGAGCCAGTCGATCGAGCCGTCACTCGCGACGAGCGCAGACGAGCGGCAATCGGAGAGGAAGCCGTAGTCGCCGATCGGCGCGTATCCGTCTGCCGAGCGCTCGAGGCGACGAGCCTGTGCGGGAAGCGAGCGCAGTGTCCCCGTCTTCTCATCCTGCGTTGCGGTCATGGGGAAAAAGTGCCTTCACCGCGCCTGCCCGGCATCAGGGGCAGCAGTGATCTGAGCGCCCCGGTAGCCGAAGTCTTCGAGTTCGTGCTAGCCGCCACGTGCCGGGGTCGTGCGGTGCGGGATCGTCTGGTGTGTCGGTCCGCGCCGTCCCCTCGACCAGCCGACCGGCCGGTGCGGGACCTCCACCATGTCCGTACTACCCCGGGGCTGGGTTTCCAGCCCCGTATGACCGTGATGGAGGAGGAAGCTCTGAGGACCAGCTCGAGACGCTCGAATCGCCTGGGCCGCCGCGCAGCGGTGGCCGTGCTGGGCGCGCTCGCACTTGCCGCTCCGATCTCCAGCGCCGGTGCTGCAACGATCCCGTTTCCCCCGATCGCCTTGCCGATCCCGCCGGTAGGAGCCGTGGGCGGCACGGTGTTGTCTCAGCCCTTCACCGGGGGCAACGCTGTTTCGGGCTGCGGGTCGAACAGGGCTGAGGTCGTCGGAGCGACCGGCGGCGCAGAGCCGACGGCCTGCTTCACCGTCCTCTCGTTCATCGGCCCCACCCTCGGGCAGGTGGACAGCCAGGTCGGACCCACGATCATCGGCTCCACCGTCCTCGCGCCGGTGACGGTGAGCGCGGGGGATGTCATCAACACCGTCCCGTAGCAGCGGGCATTCACAGACTCGAAAGGAGCGGTACCTCATGATCTCAAGGCCAAGACGCCTCACGGCGATCGCCTCCGCGATCGGAGCTCTCGCCGTAGGCACTCCGGTAACCGCAGCGTACGCCGACGGTTCGACCGGCTCCCCGCCGGCGAGCGCCGTCCCGACCTTCAACCTTCCGACATTCAACTTTCCGCAGACGCCTCCGGCGACCGCCCTGCCGAGTCTTCCCTCGGGGACGGGCCTGAACTTCATCCCGCCCAAGGTTGGGCCGATCGCGGTAAACATCGGCGAGGTCATCATCGACGGCAAGGTGATCAGCCCGGCGCTGCACGTGGCGACGCCCGGCGTCACCCTCCCGCCGATCGCGGCCGCAGGCCCCTGATCGCCCCGTGCAGATAGCAACCGCGCGGGCGGCAGTCCGGACACACGAAGGTGTGTGATGGCTCAGCTCGCGATCGTTCGCGAGCTCGGCTGGCCGGTCGCCGCCCGCGCGGTCCTCATCGGCGCGGTGACGATCACTCTCCCGTTGGCGCCGAACCAGCCCGGGCGCGTCGTGATCCGCCGGTGTCGAGCCGGCGGACAGAAGGACGGCCCGAACCGGTCGGACGGACGATTCCGGTCGCAGGGCGTCGCGGGAATGCTCACCGGCTCATGGGAGCCTCGCAAGCCGATACGGAAAGGAGGAACGATGCCCCTTAGCTCGCGCACGCGTTCGCTCACCCTGCTCGCGGGCCTCGTCACGCTCGTCGGCGCAGGCGTTCTCCTCGGGTTTGGCAGCCACGGCGCTGTCGCAGTCGGCGAAACGACTCGCTTCCCGGCCGCCGGCCACGCGACGCCGGTCACCGCCGTGTCGGCGAGCGCCAAGCCCGACCCGAACCTCTATCCCTTCGGCACTCCGACGGGACACGGCGACTACACCGTCCCGCCGCCGCCGGGGTCGCCCACGCTCGTGCCGACGATCGCGACGAAGACGACGACGCGGATCTACGGCGCCAATCCCTTCCAGGAGGCGGTGTCGGTCACCCAGCACGTCTGGCCGGCGGTCGTGCCGGAGAACAACGCGAGCGAGAACAACAACGTCCCCGACCGGCCCTGGGGGCTGACGCTGCTGACGCCCGACGATCCGCTGACGGCAATCACGGCTGTCCCGCTGCTCCACTTCCCCGACGACGCACCGATCCTCTACGTCACGAAGAGCGGCATCCCGCGAGTGACGATGACCGAGATCAAGCGGCTCGGGGACACCGGCATGTCGCGACTCCACAACATTGATGCGTTCCTCGTCGGGGCTGCTGCCAACCAGACGGTAGAGAGCCAGCTGAAGGCGGCGGGGCTCACGTACGTCGAGGTCACCGCGCCGACGGTGCCCGACCTCGCGAACAAGGTCGACCAGCTCTACGGCTCGATCGAGAACCCCGACACCGGCATCCCTGACATGGGCAACGGTGTCCAAAACGTGATGATCGGCTCGATGGACGGAACCGACTACCGCTACCTCCTGCCGTCCACGCATTGGGTCAGCCACATGCCGAGCGGCCTGCTCTGGGTGCACAAGGACTCGGTGCCGCAGGCGACAATCGACGCACTCAAGCGGCGTCAGGGGCGGGCGCGCATGTACCTCTTCGGCGGAGCCGGACAGATCTCCGGCGCGGTCGCGAAGCAGTTGGCGCAGTACGGGCCGATCATCCGCGTCACCAACGACGACCCGGTCGACTTCAATGCGCCGCCGATCGATAACCCGATCGACACGGCGATCGCCTTTGCGAAGATGTGGGACCCGAGCGGCATGGTCGGCTGGAAGATCACCGGCCCGGGTCACGGCTTCACGCTCGTCAACATCAACGACTGGCAGGCCGCGGTCGCGTCTGCCCCGCTCTCCCACCTTGGCTTCCATGCACCGCTGCTGTTCACGAACAGTTCCGGGAAGCTTCCAGCTGCGGACGAGCACTACTACGCCTCGGTCGCGCCGACCTTTACGATGAGCCCCGGGGACGGGCCGTACAACATGACCTACGTGATCGGAAGCTGGAACCAGATCAGCTGGCCGCAGCAGGCGCGCATCGATTACGTCTCCGAGATGATGAACCGGCGAGTCTGGAAACAGAGCTCCGGCAGCACGTACGGGAGCAGCGCGCCGACTCCGTAGTCCGCGGCCGCGGAGCTGACGGCCGGACGAGTCGCCTCAGGCGGCGTTCTTCGAGATGCGAGGCTGCGCGGCCTCAAGTGCCCGGCTCGCCTCGAGATAGCGAAGCAGGTTCGTCGGAGTCGGCGCGTCCGACAAGGAGAGCACCGCCTCCTTGAAACGGGCGTGAGCGTCCTCGCGAGCCCGGCGACGCGGGAGCGGCGACGGGTCGGTCAAGCCTGCGTCTCCCAAGCCTGCATCAACTCTGTGACGCGATGGCCGGCGGCCCCGAGCGGCTCCGCGCGTGTCCGGGGCGCCACCCGGACGCGCGTCGCGTGGTGAGCCGCCTTGAAGAAGTCGACCGCGACCTGCGCGACGGATCCGCCGTGCCTGATGAGCTCGTCCGCGTCCCTTCGACCGACCACCTTGACGCCGAGATCGTGAACGGTGACGTGGATCTCCCACCCCTGAAGCGCCAGCAGGCCGAGGAGCAGCGAGCCGTCGGCAGCGGCCTCGACCGCCGTGTCCTCGTCGAGGCTCGTTGCACGGCTCATCTGGTCTCCTTTCTGGAGCATCGGACCGCTCAGTCGAGCGGTAGAGCGACGGAGGGGGCCACGAGCGTGCGTGGCCGGGGAGATTGCGCGGCACCGGGGAGGACGCGGTGGAGCTGCCGCCGAGACGCGATCCCGAGCTTGCGGTACACCTTGTGCAGGTGGTACTCGACGGTGCGCCCGCTGATGAACAGCCGCGAGCCGATTTCGTTGTTCGTGTGACCATCGCGTGCGAGTCGGGCGACCTCCGCCTCGCGCACCGTCAACTGATCGAGTGTCTCCACCGTCCGCTGCCGCGCGCGCTGTCCGGTTGCAAGGAGCTCGCGCGCGGCCCGTTCCGCGAACGCGTGGGCGCCCATCGCCGCGAGCAGCCCTTCAGAGATCTGCAGGTGCTCTCTGGCTTCGAGGCGCCGCCCTTCGCGGCGGAGCCACTCGCCATAGAGGAGATGCGTGCGCGCACGGTAGGTCGCGATCCGAGTGTGGCCGAGCTGCTCGATACCCGCCTGGTAGAGAATGTCCGCTGCATCGCCCTGGCTCACGAGGGCGCGCGCGACGCTCCTGATCCCGCGCGCGAGCTCCGTCCCGGAGGCCCGCGTCCGCCGGCGCAGGTACTCGACCGCCGCCCCCGCGAGCTCCACGTCGCCGGAGCGCACGGCTGCCTCGATCAGCTCCGAGAGGACCCAGGGCGAGAAGAGGTCTCCCGGAGCCACGGCACGCTGCGCGGCGGCGAGCGCGGCGTCGTACCGCCCGAGCCCGTTGTTCAGCACTGCACGCGCGTAGTCGGTGACGATGAGGTGGATCGCGCCTCCGCCGCTCTGGCCTTCACTGCGCGGTCCTTCGTAGTTCAGCGCGGCAGCCTCGTCCTCGTGCCCGCGCCAGGCGGCCAAGAGCATGCGCGGAGCGGCCGGGGCCTTGCCGCCGATCGAAGCGGCGACCGACTGTGCCTCCTCGATCAATCTCGCCGCGACGCCGAACTCGCCCTCGCAGAGGGAACGGTAGGCGACCCAGCTCACAGCTTGCGGTAGCCAGACACGCGTTCCGCGACGTCGCGCGAGCCCGGCGATGCGAACCGCGAGCGCTTGCGCCGCCTCGTCTTCCCAGAGGTTGTCGGCGGCATGGAAGGCGAGCAGGTGCCAGCGAATGTCGTCGGCGTGGAAATCGACCAGCGCCTCCCTCACGATCGGCGCACCAGGCCCGTAACCCTCGGTTACCTGCGCCGCCAAGCCGTTGAGCAGGAGGTCGACCGGTCGCGGCTCGAGGGACGCCGGAGCTGCGCGCGCCGCCGTTGCGATGGCCCCCAACCCCGGGCCGCTGTCGAGCGGGCTCTCAAATATCGCGGCGTACATCGCTTCGAGATACGTTTCGCGCGCCAGACGCTCGTCGAGCGTCTCGAGCCGCTTGGCGGCCCGCACGAGGAGCGGCGCGGCGTCGTCTTCCGGCCGGAGCTCGAGCGCGAGCTGCGCGCGCAGCAGTTCCAGCAGCCCTTGTTGCCGCTCGTCGAGCGCTCCTGGGTCCGCGGGGCGCAGGAGCTCCAACGCGTGCTCCGAGTAGCCCGCGTCGTGCATCGCCCGCGCGGCCGCGAGCGCGCGAGCGGCGCGCCGCGACGGTTCGCTGGTCAGAATGGCGCCGCGCTCGAGGAACGCAGCGGCCACGGCGAGGCGGCCCCGCTCCCTGGCGCGATCAGCGCAGCGCTCCAACTCCTCGGCGAGATCCTCGTCCGGCCCGAGCGCCGCGTGCGCCCGATGCCAGGTTTGGCGATCGGGATCGACCGCGGGATCCGTGCTCTCGGCGAGTGCGCGATGGACGCGCAAACGGTCCGCGAGCGGCGCTGTGTGGTAGACGACCGAGCGCACGAGCGGGTGACGAAAAGCGACGCCGGCGCCCAGGCGAAACAGACCGTCGGCCTCGGACGGGGCCGCCGCCTCAATGCCGAGCCCGAGTTGCTCGGCGGCGCGGCCGAGCAAAGCCGGGTCGCCCACCGGCTCGGCCGCGGCGATGAGCAGGAGCAGCCTCGTCTCGTCCGGCAAGCGTTGGAGCCGCCGGAGGAGGCTTTCTTCGAGCGCGTTCTCCAGCGGCAGCGCCGCCGGCAGCCCCATTCCCCCAGTCAGCTCCGCCGGCGTCAACGTCTCCGGCAGCTCGAGCAACGCGAGGGGGTTCCCCCGCGCCTCGGCCAGGAGCCGGTCGCGCACACGTTCGTCGAGCGGACCTGTGATCACCGATTCCATGAGAGCGAGCGCGGCGGGGTCGGCGAGACCCTCGACGACGAGCTCGGGGATTCCCGCCAGCTCGGCACTCGGAGTACGCAAACCGAACAGCAAAGCGACCGGCTCCGAGGAGAGCCGCCGCGCAACGAAACCGAGCGTCTGCATCGACGCCGGATCGAGCCACTGCGCGTTGTCGACGATGCAGAGCAGGGGCTGCTCCTCGGCGGCCTTGGCGAGCAGGCTGAGCACCGCAACGCCGACTCCGAACCGATCGGGCAAGCCGTCGCCGCTGAGACCGAAGGCGGTGGCAAGCGCCTGTCGGTGTAGCGGCGCGAGCCGCTCCAGGTGGTCGCCCAGCTGCCCGCACAGCTGGTGCAGCCCGGCGAACGCAAGCTCCAGCTCTGACTCCACGCCGACGGCGCGCACCACGCGGAAACCAGACGCTCGCGCCGCGGCGTGCTCGAGCAGCTCGGTCTTGCCGATTCCCGCCTCGCCGAGGAGCACGACCGCCGCCGCTTGCGCACGTGCAGCGTCGAGCACCCGATCGAGCACGGCGGATTCGGGAGCTCGGGAGTGCAGCATCGATGCACCACCTCGCCGATGACGGTTCGCCATCGTTTCGCATCCGGCCATTTAGAAACAGGATCCCCCCTGCGAGACCCCGCGTCGTCACGGCCAGTTCCTATCTCGTCCTGTCACCAGCCAGAGTCTCGATACTGGTGCTGGCCTGAATACGGGAGCCGACGTTGCGCTAGGGAGCGCGCTTCGCGGCGGGCACGTAGAGGTCTGTGATCGACCCGGCCGCCACTTCGGCGGCGAGCCCGATGGTCTCCGAGAGCGTCGGGTGGGCGTGAATCGTCAGGGCGATGTCCTCTGCCTCCGCGCCCAGCTCGAGCGCGTGCACGGACTCGGCGATCAGCTCGCCGGCGCCCGGTCCGACGATCCCGGCGCCGAGCAGGCGGTGCGTCTCGGGGTCGAAGATCAGCTTCGTCATCCCCTCGTCGCGGCCGAGCGAGAGCGCCCGCCCCGAGGCCGCCCACGGGAACACCGCCTTGTCGACCGCGCGGCCCTGCGCGGCTGCTTCCGTCTCGGTCAAGCCCATCCACGCGACCTCCGGATCGGTGTACGCGACCGACGGGATCGCCTTCGCGTCGAACGCAACATCGTGACCGGCGATCACCTCGGCCGCGACCTTCGCCTCATGCGTCGCCTTGTGCGCGAGCATCGGTCCGCCGACGACGTCGCCGATGGCGAAGATGTGCGGCACGTTCGTGCGCATCTGCCCGTCGACCGCGATGAAGCCCCGCTGGTCGACGGCGACGCCGGCGTTCTCCGCGCCGAGCGACCCGCCGTTCGGAGCACGCCCGACCGCGACCAGGACGCGGTCGTACAGCTGCGGATCCGGCGCACCTTCACCCTCGAAATGAACGCGCAGGCCCTCGGGGGCCGGCTCAACCGAGGCCACTCTGATCCCAAGGTGAATCGCCTCGTAGCGGCTCTCGATGCGCCGCTGCAGCGGCCGCACGAGGTCACCGTCGCAGCCCGGGATCAGCGAGTCCATCATCTCGACGACGGTGACGCGGGCGCCGAGCGCCTCGTACACGGTCGCCATCTCGAGTCCGATGATTCCGCCGCCGATCACGAGCAGCCGCTCCGGCACGTCCGCCAGCTCGAGGGCACCCGTCGAGTCGATCACGCGGGGGTCGTCGTACGGGAGGCCCGGCAGCCGCACGGCAGCCGAGCCCGCGGCGATGATGCAGTTGCGGAACGCAATCGTCGTCGGCCCGTCGGCGGTTTCTACGACGAGCGTGTTCGGGGACGTGAGCGCACCCACGCCGTGGACGACTCGGACGTTCCGCTTCTTCGCAAGGCCGCCTAGGCCGGATGTCAACCGGCCAACGACCGACTCCTTCCAGCTGCGCAGCGCGGCGAGGTCGATCTCGGGACGCGCGAAGCGCACGCCGTGGTCGGCGGACGCCTCTGCGTCGGTCACGACTTTCGCGATGTGCAGCAGCGCCTTGGACGGGATGCAGCCGACGTTGAGGCAAACGCCGCCGAGCCTGTCGAAGCGCTCGACGAGCACGGTCGTCAGGCCCAGGTCGGCGGCGCGGAAGGCGGCCGTGTACCCCCCGGGACCGGCGCCGAGCACGACGACGTCGACCTCGTCCCCGCCCGCGGCGGGCGCAGGCGTGGGCGCCTCGGGCACTGCGGTCACAGGCGCCTGCGGCGCTGGATTTGCAGGCGCCTGCGGCGCCGCATTTGCAGGCGCCTGCGGCGCCGCATTTACAGCCGCTGCGACCGTGCCCGCGTCGAGCATCAGGATGAGGCTGTCGCGAGAGACGGTGTCCCCGACCGCGACCTTCACCTCCGCGACCTTGCCGGCCACCGGAGCGGGCACGTCCATCGAAGCCTTGTCCGACTCGAGCGTGATCAGCGGGTCCTCGACCGCGACCGTGTCCCCGGAGGAGACCAGCACTTCGATGATCGATACGTCCTCGAAGTCGCCGATGTCGGGAACGCGGATCTCTACGAGCTCGCCCATCTGACCCCCTTAGAGCAGCAGGCGCCGAACGTCTTCGAGCGTCGTCGCCAGGTGGCGGGCGAAGCGCGCGGCGGCTGCGCCGTCGATCACCCGATGGTCGTAGGAGAGGGAGAGCGGCAGCATCAGGCGCGGGACGAAGCCGTCGTCCTGCCAGACGGGCTTGAGCGCAGAGCGCGTGACGCCGAGGATCGCGACCTCCGGCGCATTGACGATCGGCGTGAAGCCGGTGCCGCCGATACCGCCGAGGCTCGAGATCGTGAACGTGCCGTCCTGCATGTCAGCCAGCTTGAGCTTCCCGTCCCGCGCGGCCGCCGAGAGCTCGCCGAGCTCGCGGGCGATCTCGATCACGCCCTTCCGGTCCGCCGCCTTCACAACGGGCACGACGAGCCCCTGAGGCGTGTCGGCCGCAAAGCCGATGTTGTAGTAGCGCTTCAGGATCAGGTTGTCGCCGTCGAGCGACGAGTTGAAGTCCGGAAACTTCCTGAGCGCCACCACCGCAGCCTTGATCAGGAAGGCGAGGAGCGTGACGCGGATCTCCTGCTGCCGATACGTCGTGTCGAGCTCCTTGCGGTAGGCGTCGAGGTCGGTGATGTCGGCCTCGTCGTGCTGTGTGACGTGCGGGATCAGCACCCAGTTGCGCGCGAGCGCCGGCCCGGAGATCTTCTTGATGCGCGGGAGCGGGACCGACTCGATCTCGCCCTGCGCCGCGAAGTCCGGCCGCGGCCACGGCGGCAGGTCGAGGACGGCGCCGCCGGCTGCGGGCGTCGCGGCCGGGGCGGGGCCGCCGCCGTCCTTGGCGCGGCGCACGTCGTCGGTGCGGATGCGGCCGTTGCGGCCGGTGCCGTCGATCGCGGCGAGGTCGACGCCAAGCTCCCGGGCCAGGCGGCGCGCCGCCGGGCCTGCGTAGGCCCCGTCGGCGGCCGGGGCCGGGGGCGGCGCGGGTGCC
>JAOPYY010000082.1 GCA_025964395.1 Actinomycetes bacterium
TCACCGTTCCCGAGGGTGTGACGCTCCTCGACGACCTCGAGGAGACCGTCATCGCAACCGTCACGCAGCCGATGCGCGAAGAGGAGCCCGAGCCCGTCGAGGGTGAAGAGGGCGCCGAGGGCGAAGCGGCTGCTGAGGGCGAAGAGGCGGCTGCCGAGGGCGAGACCGCTGCTGAAGGCGACGCTGCCACCGGCGGCGACGGCGAGCCCGGCACCACCGAGGGTTAACCATGCGCCTGTGGCCTCGCCGCCACGGAACCTCGCTCGACTTGCTCGTCGCAGGGCTCGGCAACCCGGGCCGCGAGTACGCGCGCAACCGTCACAACGTCGGCTGGATGGTCGTCGACGAGCTGGCGCGCCGGCACGGCGGCTCCTGGCGCGCGAAGTTCAACGGCCAGCTCGCCGAGATCAGGATCGACGGCCACAAGGTCGCCCTGCTCAAACCGGAGACGTTCATGAACGACTCGGGGCGCTCCGTCCAGGCGGCGCTGAGGTTCTTCAAGCTCGATCCCGACGCCGTCCTCGTCGTCCACGACGAGGGCGACCTCGAGCGCGGGCGGATGCAGGCGCGGATCGGCGGCGGCGCCGGCGGCCACAACGGGCTGCGCTCGATCGCGGAGCAGCTCGGCACTCCGGAGTTCATGCGATTGCGCGTCGGCGTGGGGAGGCCTGAGCGCGGCGATCCTCGCAAGCTCGCGGACTTCGTGCTGGCCGATTTCCGGCCCGAGGACGATTCGGAAGGACTCGTCCGGGCCGCCGCGGACGCCGTCGAGACCCTCGACGCCGAGGGCCTCGAAGCCGCGCAGCGCGCGATCAACGCCAAACGTTCGTAACAGCGGGCACCCACTTTCCGAATGTGCCCCGGTGCAGCGGAAACGCGCATCGGCAGGCGCTTCGGCCCGCCTGGCCCCTTCCTAGCACCCCCCTCGGCCTACCCCTTTTGAGGGATGGGAGACCACCGTAAAAGGGGGTGGCCGGGGCCGGCGTGGGTTGCTGACATGGGCCTTGCCAACGACAGCGCGGCGCCCACTCCTGAGCGCGCCGCCTCTGCCGAAGGGGACCCTTCCTGTGACCGATCGCATCCGCCTTGCGCTGCTCATTTTCGTCGTCATGACGTGCGCCTGCGCACCCGTCGGCGGCGCACTGGCCGCCACCAAGAGGGCAGACAAGCCCGTCAGCCATGCCACGGCCGTCGCTCACGAGCAGGCGAAGGTCGTGAGGTTCGCCCGCCACCTCCTCGGCATTCCGTACTCCTACGGCGGCATGTCGCCCCGGAGCGGCTTCGACTGCTCCGGCTTCACCCGCTTCGTCTACGCCCACTTCGGGATCACGCTGCCGCACTACTCGGGCGCGCAGTTCGAAATGGGCCGCCGCGTTTCCCGCTGGGGCCTTCGTCCCGGCGACCTCCTCTTCTTCGACGCGCTCGGCCACGTCGGGATGTACATCGGCAGCGGCCTCTTCATCCACGCACCGCACAGCGGCACGCGTGTCTCGATCGACTCGCTCAGCGGCTGGTACTCCGGACGCTACGACGGCGCCCGCCGACTCCTGCGCTAGGCCGACTCCTGCGCTAACCGGACGCGTACCATGACCACCCGGCCGAACGCGTTGTTCGGCCCATCGTCATGGACCGTCCCGTGCTCTACAGCCTCGTCGAACGCCTCCGCGCGGAGGAGCAGCTCACAGAGTTTGCTGCCGCGTTGCCTGCGCGCGCCCGCGTTTCCGAGCCGGTGCTGCCGCTCGTGCTCGCGGCGCTCCATGAGGAGGTCGGCCGCGGGCTGATCGTCCTCCTGCCGGAGGACGCCGATGCGCGCGACGCCGCCGAAGCGGCTTCGTGGTTCCTCGGTGACGAGCAGGTCGCGCTCTTCCCGTCGCGTGGTGTGCACTGGGGCTCCGGTCTCGAGCCACCGCCGCACCTCGTCGGCGAGCGCGCCCGCGCGCTTGCCGTGCTCGAGCGGGGCGGGCTCGTCTGCGCGTCCGCGACCGCGGTTGCCGAAGGGCTGCCGCCCGTCGCGGAGCGCGCCCAGGTGTTGCGCGTCGCACGCGGTGACGAGCCGGGCATCGACTCGCTCGCCGGGCAGCTCGCCTCGGCGGGCTACGAGCGGGTCGAGCGCGTCGAGGAGCGCGGGCAATTCGCGGTGCGCGGTGGACTCGTCGACGTCTTCCCGACGACGGGCCGTGAGCCGCTCCGCATCGAGCTCTTCGGTGACGAGGTCGAGCAGATCCGTGCCTTCTCGCCGTTCACGCAACGCGCGCTGCGCCAGGTCGAAGAGGCGACCGTCTATCCGGCGGGCGAGCGCCGGCGCGAGCTCATCGAGATCGACCTTGGCATGGAGGAGGGGGAGGCGGCGTTCGCGGACGTCCCGGACGATCTCGTGCCGCCGTTCGACCGGGCGCCCGACATCGTGTGGTCGCCCGACGAGGTCAAGGCTGTGTGGGAGGAGGAGAAGCTGCGCGGGCCTGATCTCTCGGGCGCGGCCGAGCTCTCGGCGTTGCCGCAGGGCCAGCCGTTCTCCTTCGATGCGCAGCGCCCCGCGATTGCTGCGCGCGGGCTCTCGGAGGCCGAGAACGAGCTCGGCGGTTTCCTCCGGCAAGGGCTCGACGTGATCGTCGCGTTCCCGCACCGCGGTGAGGCACTCCGCCAGCAGACGTTGTTGCGCCGCGTCTCGGCGACGCTGATCGACGCCGGCGACACGCCGGAGGGCCTGACGTTCGCCATCGCGCCCGCACGCCGCGGCTTCGTGTGGCGCGAGCTCGGCTTCGCGCTGCTCCCGGACACGCAGGTCTTCCGCAAGCGGCCGCCGCGCGCCACCGCTGCGCCGGGTCGCGCGCTGCAGAGCTTCTCCGACCTGCGCACCGGCGACTACGTCGTGCACGAGGACCACGGCATCGCTCAACTGCTCGGCTTCGAGACGAAGGAAGTCGCCGGCGTCACGCGCGATTACCTGCTGCTCGCCTATCGCGGCGACGACCGCGTGTACGTCCCGCACGAGCAGATCGGCAAGGTCAGCCGCTACATCGGCGCCGACTCGAAGGCGCCCGCGCTCTCGAAGCTCGGCGGCAAGGCGTGGGACAACCTGAAGACGCGTGCGCGTGCCCACCTGCGCGAGATGGCGGGCGAGCTGCTGCAGCTCTACGCACAGCGGCAGACGCAGCCGGGCATTGCCTACAACGTCGAGCACGAGTGGGTGGAGAAGCTCGAGAGCGAGTTCCCCTACCGCGAGACCGACGACCAGCGCACAGCGATCGAGGCCGTGATGGAGGACCTCGAGTCCGCGCATCCGATGGACCGCCTCATCTGCGGCGACGTCGGCTTCGGCAAGACCGAGGTCGCGCTGCGCGGTGCGTTCACCGTCGCGGTGAACGGCAAGCAGGTGCTGATGCTCGTCCCGACGACGGTGCTCGCGCAGCAGCACTGGAACACCTTCCGCAATCGGTATCGCGACTACCCCGTCCGCGTCGAGATGGTCTCGCGCTTCCGCAAGCCCTCGGACGTCAAGCAGGTGCTCGCCGACTTCGCCGACGGAAAGGTCGACGTCCTGATCGGCACGCACCGCGTGCTCTCGCGCGACGTGATCTCGAAGGACCTCGGCCTCGTGATCGTCGACGAGGAGCAGCGCTTCGGCGTCAGGCAGAAGGAGCTGCTGAGGCAGCTGCGGCTCGAGGTAGACGTGCTCGCGCTCAGCGCGACGCCGATCCCGCGCACGCTGCACATGTCGCTCGCGGGGCTGCGCGACATCTCGGTGATCGAGACGCCGCCGGAAGGGCGTCGCCCGATCCGCACGTTCGTCGGCGAGTACGACGACGAGCTGATCAAGGAAGCGCTCGACCGCGAGATCGCGCGGAACGGCCAGGCGTTCTATCTCCACAACCGCGTCGACACGATCGAAGAGGCCGCGGAGAAGCTGCAGCAGATGTGCCCGAACCTTCGCTTCCTCGTCGCGCACGGCCAGATGGCGGAGCGCGAGCTCGAGGACAAGATGATCACGTTCCTCGCCGGCGACGCAGACGTCCTCGTCTCGACGACGATCATCGAGTCGGGACTCGACATCCCGCAGGCGAACACGCTGATCATCGAGCGCGCGGACCAGCTCGGCCTGAGCCAGCTCTACCAAATCCGCGGGCGCGTCGGCCGCAGCGACGAGCTCGCGCACGCCTACCTCTTCTATCCCGATGCGCAGGAACTGACGGCGGAGGCACGCGCGCGGCTCGCGACGCTCGCCGACCACACCGAGCTCGGCGCCGGCTTCGCGATCGCGATGCGCGATCTCGAGATCCGGGGGGCCGGCGACCTGCTGGGTGCCGAGCAGTCCGGCCACGTCGCCGCCCTCGGCTTCGAGCTCTACGTCGAGATGCTGCACGAGGCGATCGCCGAGCTGTCCGGCCAGCGGCGGCTCGCGGCGAAGCCCGTACGGATCGACGTGCGCGTCGACGCCTACGTCCCTGCCGCCTACATCGCCGCCGAGGCGCTGAAGATCGACCTGCACCGGCGCATCGCGCTGACCGAGACCGAGGACGAGCTGCACGAGCTCCGGGTCGCGACCGAGGATCGTTTCGGCCCCGTGCCTGAGCCGGTCGAAAACCTCTTCGCGATCCAGGAAGTGAAGCTGAAGCTCGCGCGGCTCGGCGCCGACTACCTCGTCTTCCGCGGCGGCCGTGCGTCGGTCGGGCCGGTCGTTCTCGGCTCCGGCGAGTTGCGCGAACTGCGTGCCCAGGTTGAGACCGCTGTCTACTCCACAGGCAACCGCGAAGTCACATTACGAGGAGATGACTTCTTAGGAGCCGTTGAACTTGTCGATGCTATGCTGGCCGCGCGCCAGGCGGCTTAAGTCGGCGCTTCCTCTGCAATGAAGAAGACATTCCTCCTTCCGATCGCCCTCGTGGCCGTCATCCTCGCGGGGTGCGGCGGCGGTAGCAACGCGAGTCTGAGCAGCGGTGACGTTGCCGTCGTGGGCAATGTCCACGTGACAAAGCCCCAGTTCGACGCGCTGATCGCGCAGGCGCAGAGGAGCTTCAAGCAGCAGAACCGGCCGTTCCCGAAGCAGGGGACGACGGACTACGAGACCGTGAAGGGCCAGGCGATCACGCTGCTCGTCCAGCAGGCCGAGCGCGAAGCCAAGGCGACCTCGATGGGGATCAAGATCTCGAACTCGGACGTCGACAAGCGCCTCACGCAGATCATCAAGCAGTACTTCCACGGCAAGCAGTCCGAGTACAAGGCCCAGCTCAAGAAGCAGAAGCTGTCCGACACGCAGGTGCGCAACGACATCCGGTCGCAGCTGATCTCGGAGGCCGTCTTCAACAAGGTCACGTCGAGCGCGACCGTCTCGAACAGCGAGATCCACGATTACTACGTCGCGCATCCGCAGCTCTACTCGCAGCCGCAGTCCCGCGACGTTCGCTACATCCTCGTGAAGAAGAAAGCTGACGCAGAGTCCGTCTACGCCCAGGTCAAGGCCGGCGGCGACAAGGCGTGGTGCACGCTCGCGAAGAAGTACGCGAAGGACGCGAGCGGCCAGAACTGCGGCAAGGCGACGTTCACGAAGGGCCAGACGGTTGCGGCCTTCGACAAGATTGCGTTCTCACAGCCCACGAAGGTCGTCCACGCGCCGATCTACGACCCGACGCAGTACAAGTCGTGGTTCGTGATCGAGCCGCTCGCGAACGTCAAGCCGCGCCAGTCGACGCCCGAGAAGCAGGTCGCGACGTCGATCAAGCAGCAGTTGAGCCAGACGAAGAAGAACCAGGCGATGACCGACTGGGTCTCTTCGACGACGAAGAGCTTCTGCTCCGGCTCGAAGATCAAGTACCAGGCCGGCTACAAGCCGAGCCCGGACCCCTGCACGGTCACGACGACGACGAACGCCACGACCACCGGTTAACCAACCCGTGTCGCTCGCAGATGCGCTCGTCGAGCTCCAGGAGCTGACCGAGCGGCTGCGTCGCGAATGTCCGTGGGACCGCGAGCAGACCGCGCGCACGATCGTCCCGCACACCGTCGAAGAGGCGTACGAGGTCGCGGACGCCGCGATCGCAGGCGACGACGCGAAGCTCCTAGATGAGATCGGTGACCTCCTTTTCCAGGCCTTCTTTCTTTCGCTGTTGCTGCAGGAGCGAGGAAAAGGAGATTTAGAGAGTGCTGCGCGTGGGATCCACGCCAAGCTCGTTGCGCGCCATCCGCATGTGTTCGGCGATGACGTGGCGCAGTCGGCCGCGCGCGTCAAGGACCGCTGGGAGGAGTTGAAGCGCGAGCAGGAAGGCCGCGAAGGGATCTTCCACGACGTCCCCGAAGGGCTGCCCGGGTTGCTCTACGCGCGCAAGACGCAGCAGCGTGCGA
>JAOPYY010000110.1 GCA_025964395.1 Actinomycetes bacterium
GCGGTACCGGAACATCGAGATCTCGCCCAGCGAGCCGATCGTGCGCGAGGCGTACGAGCGGGACACGCTGCTGCAGGCGCTCGAGGAGATCGGCCAGGACGGCGGCTCCGCGATCGACTTCGGCTCCCTCGACCTGAGCTTCGGCGGCGAGCCGGGCTCGGAGAAGCCGGTCACGCACGAAGCCGGCGAGGCCGAGGAAGTCCCCGAGGTCGACAGCCCGCTCGACGACTGAGTCGAACCGAACTGAATGAACAACTCGAGGGCCCGGCATTCGCCGGGCCCTCGGCGTTTGTGTTGACTCAACACAAGCGAGGAAGACGTTGCGAACCTGGCACAGACTCGTGACGGGCGTGGCGGCATCCTCAGTGGATGGTTTTCGCGGCGGACGTCGAGGGACGGCTTCGGAGCGAGCTCGAGCGGCTCGCGAGAGACAAGCGGCCGATCGCCGAGATCAACCGCGAGATCGGTGCCCGCGCTGAGGCGCTAGGGCTCACCCGACCGAGCTACGCGCGGGTCAGGCAAATCGTTCTCGAGATACGAGATCGTGTTGAGATCCCTTCGTGGGGCGAGCTTCTCGTGGACGTCGACCTCCGCCTTCGCTCGCCGATGGTGTTGCTCGACAAGCTCGGCGGCACGTGGGAAATGGACGAAGACGCCGGCCTCAAAGGTCGGCTGAGGGGCAACGGCTGACCACAACATTGTGTTGAGTCAACACAAAGTCAGGTGTAGGCATCTGACCCCTGACATGTCCGTAATGACCGTGGGCTACAACTCGCGCGTGAGACGGATCCTCGTTCTCGGCTTTGGGCTGCTTGCGGTCGGCGTTGGCGTTGCCCGCGGTGGCGGGCCTGCATCGCCCTTGCCGCTGCCGTGCGGGCTGCCGCAGGCGCAGCCGCTCTGGATCGACTACGCGGACGGCGGCGTGCCGTTCTGGTCGACGATCTTCGCGCGGCCGGGTGTCGTGGGTGCCGCGTCGAACTTCATCGTCCCGCCGCAGTTGCGGGCGAAGGGCGCGCAGACCGTCTACTTCGACATGTATCTGAACAACCGCGTCGGTACGCCGTCGAAGCCCGCCGACCCGGCGGTGATCCAGGCGCGCGCCGACAAGATCTTCGACATCGCCGTCACGTCCTCCGGGTGCGACCACCCGCTGATGGCTGAGAACGAGCTGTTCGGCGCGCAGGTGCCGACGCCGTGGACGCCGACGACCGCGCAGTACCGCGCGAACGTGCTCGTCTTCCTGCAGCGCCTCGCCGAGCGCGGCGCGCGGCCGTTCCTTCTCCTCTCGAACCGCCCCTACACACACGACCAGGCCTCCGACGACTGGTGGCGCGAGGTCGCGAAGATCGCCGACATCGTCCCGGAGGTCTACTTCTCGGGGCCGTCCGTCTCGAACCAGGGCGCGGTTGCCGGCAGCCGTCGTCTTCGCGCGACGATGCGCTCGCGCATGGAGGATCTGATCCAGATCGGGATCCCCACGAACCGGATCGGGATGATGCTGACCTTCAGCTCGACGCCAGGCGCCGGCGGCCGGGAGAACCTGCAGCCGCTCGGGAAGTGGCTCGACGTCGTGAAATGGGAGTCGCTCGCCGCGAAGCAGATCGCGACCGATCTCAAGATCGCGACCGTCTGGTCGTGGGGCTGGGCGGCCTTCAACCCGAAGGGCAACGACCCCGACAAGCCGACGGTGGCGTGCACGTGGCTCTGGACGCGCGATCACACGCTCTGCGACGCGCCCGCGCTCGCGGGCAAGCAGCTCGACCCTTCGCTCGAGATCGGAGCGACGCTTGCCGCGGGGACGATGTGCCTGCTCGGGAAGACGCCGCTGCTCGCGAACGACGTCGCCGCGCTGTCGCGGCTGACCGGTGACCGCGACCTCGCCTTCTCGGCGGAGTTCCAGCACGCGGTGCTCGTCGAGGCGCAGGCGATCGATCCGAAGGAGATCGCACGCGTGGAACGCAACGCGATCCTCGACCACTTCGGCGGCAGCCGCGCCGCGTACAACACGGCACTCGCGCGCGCGAATGCGACGCCGTCGCTCGCCCGGCTGATCCTGGCCGACGAGCTGCGCCGCCGCGCCGTTGAGGCGACGCTGCGGACACCCGCGCCGACGAGCGCGCAGCTGCAAGCGTGGTACGCGACGTACGAAACGACGCTCGCGCGGCCCGTGCGCTCCTCGAAGCCGGAGCCGTGGCTCGGCGCCGCGAAGACCGGGCTCGCGATCCAGGGCGTCGCGCCGGGGCGCCTACTAGCACTCGACACGGGGGCCAAGGTGACGATCGACGGCGTCGAGGTGACCGCCCTCGGCGAGGCGGCGCCGCTCGGGTCGTTCCCGTTCGCGCAGGCCGCGCCCGCGATCCGCAAGGCGTTCATCAACCAGCTGAAGGGCGCGGCGTTCGCGACGTGGATCCGCCGCCGCCAGAACCAGTCGCTCGGCAGCCTGACGTGCCAGCACGACCAGCAGCCACAGCCCGAGGCGGTCGACCTGACCGACTGGGCTCCCTATCTGAGCCTTGGCTAGGCCCCGTTGGCGGCGACGTGCGTTTGGTCCTTGCCAAGCTCCTTCGCCCGGTAGAGCGCCTCGTCGGCCCGCTCGAAGATGTCCGTCGGGCGGTCGGACGGCCGCAGCTCGGCGACGCCGGCTGAGAGCGTGACCGTTCCGACGGGAGTGATCGGCCGCGCATTGATCGCGCGCGCGATGCGCCCTGCGAGCAGCTCGGCCTCCTCGACGTTCGACTCGGGCAGGACGACTGCGAACTCGTCGCCCCCGACGCGGCAGGCGATGTCGGCGGAGCGCACGACCGAGAGCAGCCGCTCGGCCGCTTCGGCGAGCACCGCATCGCCGGCGAGGTGACCGACACGGTCGTTGATCGTCTTGAAGTCGTCCAGGTCGAACACGATCAGCGCCAGCCGTCGCCCGTAGCGCTGGGCGCGGGCGACCTCGCGGGCGAGCGTCTCGTGGAAGTACCGCCGGTTGTGCAGGCTCGTCAGCGCGTCGAGGTCGGCGAGTGCGCGGGCCTCCGCGTACTTGCGCGCGTTCTCGAGTGCGGGCCCGGCGCGGAATGCGAGCCGCTCGAGCTCGTCGATCTGCGCCTCGCCGAGCTTCTGCCCCGCCGAGCGGCTGAAGGCGCTGAGGCTGCCGACCGTCGTCCCGTCCGCGCGCATGGGGAGGACGACCCCGGAGCGGACATGGGACGCCGAGGAGTTCTCGACGTCGTCGATGCGATAGCGGTAGGTGATCTCGACCGCCCGCAGGTTGTCGTTCTCCGGCAGCTGGACGGCCGCCTTGGCGGCTTCCTCGGCCGGCATCCCGACCGTGGCGCTCAGGCGGGCGCCGTCCGGCGCCTCCGCGTCGAGCAGGGCCGCTTCAACCCCCGTGATCTCCGAGGCCGCCTCGAGCGTCCGCTCGGTCACCTCGTCGAGGTCGAGCGAGGCGGCGAGCTCGCCCACATGGAGGTCTGCGCGAGAGGTCTGGGCCGTTTCGACCGCCTGCGCGAGGTCCCGCATCGTCTCCTGCATCCCGGCCGCGAGCTTCTGGACCGCGTCGGCGACCCGCTGGTCGGCGGAATTTCGGACGCGCCAGACTGCGACCGCCGAAGCGGCAGCAGTCAAGATCGCGACCCCTAGCGCGCAGGTAAGTACAACGAGGGTCACCGCAAGCTCCACACCATAGGGGACGAATCGGAGGGAATCTATGGCCTTAAGCGGTGATTTCTCCGGCCGGCCGCCGGTATGACTGTTTGCAGCGCCCGCGCGGGTTCGCTACCATGCCCAGCCGGTTCGGTGGGAGCCGCGTGCTCCCCCGGCCATCCGTCTGTATACGACCAGAAAGAGAACCCTCAGCCTCAGCATGCCGACCGTCAATCAGCTCATCCGTAA
>JAOPYY010000129.1 GCA_025964395.1 Actinomycetes bacterium
CGCGGAAGTGGTCGAGCCGGGCGAGATCGAAGAAGGAGAACGTGCGCCGCAAGCGCTCGACCCACCAGCGGTACCCCGAGCGCTGGAGCCGCGGCCAGTCGTAGAGCGGGTTGCCCCACAGCTGGCCCACGTCGGAGTAGGCGTCCGGCGGCACGCCCGCCACCGCGCCGGCCGTGAACAGCTCCGGCCACGTCCGCTCGTCGGCCGCGCCCGGCGCGACGTAGATCGGCACGTCGCCGATGAGCCGGACCCCGGCCGACGCGGCGTACCGCCGCAAGGAGGTCCACTCGCGCTCGAAGCGGACCTGGTCGAGCACCGCCCGGCGGCCGCCCGCGAACGCCTCCCATCCGGGCAGCCAGTAGCCCTCGCGCGCGCGGTACGCTGACTCCTCGTCCGTCGACACCGCGGCGCGCGGATCGGCCAGCAGGCCAGGCCACGCCGCGAAGGCCGAGCGCGCCTTGTAGGGCGACCGCGCTCGGTCGGGCGGGCCGAGCGGGAGCATCTGCCACCAGGACTGACCGGCATCGTGCAGCCAGTCCACGAATCGATAGGCACCATCCCCGAGCCGGCCCTCCGGTAGCGACGTGATGTGCAGCTGGACGCCGCTCGTTCTCGGGAGGTTCACGAGACGAGGTTAGGAAGCGCCCGAAATCGGAAGAAGCTCATTCGCGTGCCCCGTTCCCCCAAGCATCCCCCGCCACGCATCCAGATCGAGGACCCGGCGCCGCGCGTCGACTGCGGCCGCTATCCGGCCAAGGCGTGCGTGGGCGACACGGTCGACGCCTTCGCCACCGTCTTCAAGGACGGCCACGACGTGCTGCGCGCCGTGGTGCGCTACCACGGCCCGGGCGAGGACGACTGGCATGAGTCGCCGATGCACCGCGTCGACGCCCACGTCGACGGCGACCGCTGGCAGGGCTCGTTCCCGGTCACGCGCCAGGGGCGCTGGACGTGGACCGTCGAGGCCTGGACCGATCAGCTCGCCACGTGGCGCAGCGAGATCGAGCGCAAGGTCGCCGCGGGACAGGAGGACCTGTCGGGCGAGCTGTCGGAGGGCGCGGTGCTGCTGCGCGCGATCGCGGAGCGCGCCGGGGGCGAGGACGCCGCGCGGCTGGGCCAGACCGCCGAGCGCCTGACCGTCGACGCCGCGCTGGACCCCGAGCTGCTGGCCATCGCCGAGCGCCACCCCGACCGCCTCGCGTCCTCCGTGCTCGACGAGCCGATCGCGCTGGAGGTCGACCGCGTCCGCGCGCGCTTCGGCTCCTGGTACGAGCTGTTCCCGCGCTCGTGGGGCGGCCTGCAGGGCGTGCGCGATGTCGTCCCCGACCTGGCCGAGCTGGGCTTCGACGTGCTCTACCTGCCGCCCATCCACCCGATCGGGACGACGAACCGCAAGGGCCGCAACAACGCGCTGGTCGCCGGCCCCGACGACCCCGGCTCGCCCTGGGCGATCGGCGGACCGGACGGCGGCCACGACGCGATCCACCCCGACCTGGGGACGATCGACGACTTCGACGCGCTGATCGCCACCGCGAACGAGCACGGCATCGAGATCGCGCTCGACTTCGCGATCCAGTGCTCGCCCGACCACCCGTGGCTGAAAGAGCACCCGGACTGGTTCCATCGCCGGCCCGACGGGACGCTGAAGTACGCCGAGAACCCGCCCAAGAAGTACCAGGACATCTACAACGTCAACTTCGAGTCCGAGGACTGGCAGGGCCTCTGGCAGGCGCTGCTCGACGTCGTGCTCTTCTGGGTCGGCCGCGGCATCACCGTGTTCCGCGTCGACAACCCGCACACGAAGCCGGTGCCGTTCTGGGAGTGGCTGATCCGCGAGGTGCGCAATGAGCATCCCGATGTGATCTTCCTCGCGGAGGCGTTCACGCGCCCGTCGATGATGACGACGCTCGCGAAGATCGGCTTCGCACAGAGCTACACGTACTTCACGTGGAAGAACACGAAGACGTAGCTCGTGGAGTACATGCAGCAGTTGGTCGCGTGGCACGAAATCTATAGGCCGAACTCGTTCGTGAACACGACGGACATCCTCCACGAGTATCTGCAGCTCGGCGGGCCGCCCGCCTTCGAGGCGCGGCTCGTGCTCGCCGCCACGCTGTCGCCGTCGTACGGCATCTACTCCGGCTACGAGTCGTTCGAGAACGTGCCGGCGAAGCCGGGCTCGGAGGAGTACCTCGACTCGGAGAAGTACGAGGTGCGCCAGCGCGCGCTCGACGGCCCGCTCCTGCCGCTCGCGCAGCGCCTGAACGAGGTGCGGCGCGCCGAGCCGGCGCTGCAGCGGCTCGAGAACATCCGGTGGCTCGAGACGGAGAACGACCAGCTCGTCGCGTACGCGAAGGACAACCTGATCTGCGTCGTCAACCTCGATCCGTTCGCCGAGCAGGAAGGCTCATGCGTGATCCCGGTCTCGCTCGGCTTCCCGCCGGCTTTCGACGCGCGCGACGTTCTGACCGGGACGAGCTTCACGTGGCGCGCGGGCCGCAATTACGTGAAGCTCAGCCCCGGGAAGTCGCATCTCCTTAAAGTCCTCGCATGAGCGATCCCGGCAACTGGTTCGAACGGGACCCCGACTGGTTCAAGAAGGCCGTCTTCTACGAGATCCACCTGCGTGGATTCAACGACGGCAACGACGACGGTTCAGGCGACTTCCGCGGTCTGGCAGACAAGCTCGAGTACCTGCAGTGGCTCGGCGTCGACGTGCTCTGGCTGCTGCCCTTCTACCCGAGCCCGTTGCGCGACGGCGGCTACGACATCGCCGACTTCTTCACGATCCATCCCGACTACGGGAGCATCGAGGACTTCACGTACTTCGTCGACCAGGCGCACCAGCGCGGCATGCGGGTGATCGCCGACCTCGTCATGAACCACACGTCGAGCGACCATCCGTGGTTCCAGGCGAGCCGCACCGATCCGCAAGGCCCGTACGGCGACTGGTACGTCTGGGGCGACGACGACACGCGCTGGAGCGAGGCGCGCATCATCTTCCTCGACACCGAGCCGTCGAACTGGACGTGGGACCCGTTGCGCGGGCAGTACTACTGGCACCGCTTCTTCTCGCATCAGCCGGACCTGAACTACGACAACCCGGAAGTGCAGGAGCAGATGTTGAACGTGCTGCGCTTCTGGCTCGACCTCGGGCTCGACGGGTTCCGGCTCGACGCAGTGCCGTACCTCTACGAGCGCGACGGGACAAATGGCGAGAACCTCCCCGAGACGCACGCGTTCCTCAAGCGCGTGCGGGCGGAGGTGGACGCGCGCTACCAGGATCGCGTGCTGCTGGCGGAAGCCAACCAGTGGCCTGCCGACGTCGTTGCGTACTTCGGCGACGGCGACGGTGACGAGTGCCACATGGCGTTCCACTTCCCGGTGATGCCGCGTATGTTCATGGCCATCCGCCGCGAGGACGCATTGCCGCTCGTGGAGATCCTCGAGTCCACGCCGCCGATCCCGTCGGGCGCCCACTGGGGGCTGTTCCTTCGCAACCACGACGAGCTGACGCTGGAGATGGTGACGGACGAAGAGCGCGACTACATGTACGACGAGTACGCGAAGGACCCGCGCATGAAGCTCAATCTCGGGATCCGTCGCCGGCTCGCTCCGCTGCTCGACAACGGCCGCGACGAGATCGAGCTGATGCACGCCATCCTCTTCTCGCTGCCGGGCTCGCCGGTCCTCTACTACGGCGACGAGATCGGGATGGGAGACAACTTCTTCCTCGGCGACCGCGACGGCGTACGCACGCCGATGCAGTGGACCGGCGACCGGAACGGCGGGTTCTCACGCGCGGACTTCCAGCAGCTCTACCTGCCGCCGCTGATGGATCCGGTCTACGGGTTCCAGGCGGTCAACGTCGAGGCCCAGCTGCGGCAGCCCAACTCGCTTCTGCGCTGGATCCACCGGCTGATCGCCCTCCGCAAGGACCACCCGGTGTTCGGCCTTGGCACCTACGAAGCCCTTCGCCCCGACAATCCGCGGATCTTCGCGCACGTGCGCACCTACGAGGACGACATCGTGCTCGCCGTGCACAATCTCGCGCGCTCGGCGCAGGCGGTCGAGCTCGACCTCTCGCGCTGGGAGGGCTACGTCCCGGAGGAGATGTTCGGCCGTACCCGCTTCCCGCGGATCGGCGAACTGCCGTATTTGCTGACCTTTGCGCCCCGAGGGTTCTTCTGGTTCCAGTTGCGGAAAGACGATTCCGAGTGAATCAGGAACAGGAGTTGATCGACTTCGTCACGAGCCAGCGCTGGTTCGGCTCGAAGACGCGCGAGGTGACCCATTCGTCGGTCGTCGACCGCGCAACGCTGCGCGAGGAGGACCCGCACCTCGAGCTGATGCTCGTCGAGACCCGCTTCGACACCGGCACGCACGAGACGTACCAGCTGCTCGCAGGCGACAGCCACGAGCTCGACTCGCTCGCCGATCCGCGGCAGGTGCGCGAGCTCGTGCACCTGATGCGCACGAACACGAAGCTGCCCGCAGGCGACGGGATCGTCGAGTTCGCGGCGACGGAAGGGTTCGCCGGCACCGGGCACGAGCTGCGCGAAGCGCGACCCGTGGGCGCCGAGCAGTCGAACACGTCGATCGTCTTCGACGAGGAGCTGATCCTGAAGGTATTCCGCCGCCTCGAGGCAGGGATCAATCCGGAGCTCGAGCTGCTGCGCTTCCTGACCGAGCACGGCTTCGAGAACATCGCGCAACTTGCAGGGTGGTACGCGTACACCGGCCGGCAGATGGACGCGACGCTCGGGATCCTCCAGCAGTTCGTTGCGGGCGAAGACGGCTGGGATCGCGCGCTCGCGACGATGGGGAGCGAAAGCGAGCGCTTCCTCGACAGCCTGCATCGTCTCGGCGAGGTGACCGGCCGCATGCACGCCGTGCTCGGCTCCGACTTGGTCGACCCGGCGTTCTCTCCCGAGGAGACCTCGGCGGAGTCGCTCGGCCTGCTCACGGCGACCGTCGACGAAGAGATCGAGTCGATCTTCATGGACCTGCCGGAGGACAATCCGGAGCTCGAGCCGATCCGCGGCCGCGGCGAGGAGGTGCGCGAGCGGCTGCGCATGCTGACGAACCTGGGCGGTGCGGGACGGGTGATCCGCCATCACGGCGACTTCCACCTCGGCCAGACCCTCTGGGCTGACGAGGACTGGGTGATCCTCGACTTCGAAGGCGAGCCCGCACGCTCGCTGCCCGAACGTCGCCGCAAGCGGAGCCCGTTGCGCGACGTCTCCGGGATGCTCCGCTCGTTCGCGTACGCAGCGTCGGCCGCGCCGCTGCAGCGTGGCATCGACCCGGCCGCCGACTGGGAGGAGCGCGCCCGGACGCAGTTCCTCGACGGCTACCTCAAGACCGTCGACCAGCACCTGGTTCCGTCCGGCGCCTCGATGGACAAGCTCTTGAGAGTGTTCGAGTTGGAGAAGGCGGTCTATGAGCTGCGCTACGAGCTGAACAACCGGCCGGACTGGGTGCGGATCCCGGTCGCCGGGATCCTCCGCTTGCTCGAGGAAGAGGTACCGGTCTGATGTCCGCGAAGCCGCCGGAGCAGAAGGCGGCCCCCGGCGGCGTCACGCAGGCGCGCGCGTCGGCGTTCGGAGAGCTCGACATCTGGCTCGCTCGCGCCGGGCGACATGAGCAGCTCTACGCGAAGCTCGGCGCGCACCGCGTCGACGGTGGGGTGCGCTTCGCGGTCTGGGCGCCGAACGCGCAGTACGTGAGCGTGATCGGCGACTTCAACGACTGGGATGCGACCAAGGATCAGCTGCAGCCGGTCGACTCGACCGGGATCTGGGAAGGGATCGTCGAGAGCGCAACCGTCGGGCAGCACTACAAGTACCACCTCGACGGACGCGAGAAGGCCGACCCGATCGCGTTCGAGGCGGAGGTGCCGCCGAAGACGGCTTCAGTGATCTTCGAGTCGGAGTACGAGTGGCACGACGCGAACTGGATCGAGGCGCGGAAAGAGCAGGTGCAACTCGAGCGGCCGATGACGACCTACGAGGTGCACGCACCCTCGTGGCGCTTGGGCGCCGATGGCAGCGTACTTGGCTGGCGGGAGCTGGCGAACCAGCTTGCGCCGTACGTCCGCGACCTCGGCTTCACGCATGTGGAGCTGCTGCCGGTGATGCACCACCCGTACGCGGGGTCGTGGGGCTACCAGGTCACCGGTTTCTACGCGACCCTCTCGACGATGGGGTCGCCGGACGACTTCCGCTACTTCGTCGATCACATGCACGCGAACGGGATCGGCGTGCTGCTCGACTGGGTGCCGGCGCACTTTGCAACTGATCCATGGGCATTGACACGTTTCGACGGCACGGCGCTCTACGAGCACGACGACCCACGTCGCGGCGAGCATCCCGACTGGGGCACGTACGTCTTCAACCTCGGCCGCGCCGAGGTGCAGAACTTCCTGCTCGCGAACGCGCTCTTCTGGCTGCGCGAGTACCACGTAGACGGACTGCGCGTCGACGCGGTCGCCTCGATGCTCTACCTCGACTACTCGCGCAAGGACGGCGAGTGGGTGCCGAACGCGTTCGGTGGCCGCGAGGATCTCGACGCAGTCGCATTCCTCAAGGAGTTCAACGAGCTCGTGCACGCGCGCGAGCCGGGCGTGATCTCCGCGGCGGAGGAGTCGACAGCGTGGCCGGGCGTGTCGCGTCCGACATATGTCGGCGGGCTCGGCTTCGGCTTCAAGTGGAATATGGGGTGGATGCACGACACGCTGAGCTACTTCCAGCACGACCCGATTCACCGCCGCTTCCACCATCACGAGCTGACGTTCTCGCTCGTCTACGCGTGGAACGAGAACTTCGTGCTCCCGCTGTCCCACGACGAAGTCGTGCACGGCAAGCGCTCGCTGCTCTCGAAGATGCCGGGCGACAGATGGCAGCAGCTCGCGAACCTGCGCTCGCTGTACGCATACATGTGGTCGCATCCCGGCAAGAAGCTGTTGTTCATGGGCCAGGAGATCGCGACCCCGTGGGAGTGGAACCACGCTGACGAGGTGCCGTGGCACCTGCTCGAGCACGGCGAGCACGCGGGAATACGCGACCTCGTGCGCGACCTGAACCGCATCTATCGCGAGGAGCCGGCGTTCTGGGAGGTCGACTTCTCGCCGGAAGGCTTCCTCTGGATCGAGCCCAACGACGCGATGAACAACGTGCTTGTCTTCGCGCGCGTCTCGAAGGACGGCGAGCGCCGGGTCGTGTGCATCGCGAACTTCGCGCCCGTCCCGCGCGAAGGCTACCGCGCCGGGCTGCCGCTGGGCGGCGACTGGACGGAGCTGTTGAACACCGACTCCGCGTACTACGGCGGCACGGGCATCGGCAACTTGGGGAAGGTCAGCGCCGAACCGACGCCGTGGCACGACCAGCCGTTCTCCGCGGTCTTGACGCTGCCGCCGCTCGCTGTGGTGTGGCTACAGCCGGCAGCGGATCGCCCCGGCTAGCGCAACCCATGCGGACGATTGTCCACGAGTGTTGACTCCGCCGTCGCGGGGTACCGTGGCGAGGATGTCCAACCAGGTCTGGCAGCGGCCCTTCGGGGCCGTTCCGCTCTCCAGGGGCGGCGTGGAGTTCCGCGTTTGGGCGCCTTCGGCGTCCCGCGTCGCCGTGCGGGTGCGCGGCGGGGAGCACGAGCTCGAACCGTCCGATGACGGGATCTTTGCCGCCGAGATCGCTGCCGAACCGGGGGACGACTACTTCTTCGTGCTCGACGGCGGGCGTGCGCTTCCCGACCCGTGCTCCAGGCACCAGCCCGACGGCCTTCGCGGACCGTCGCGCATCGTGGACACGTCGCGCTTCGAGATCGCCGACGGGCCCGAGCTGCGGCTCGCCGAGCTCGTGCTCTACGAGCTGCACGTCGGGACGTTCACGCCCGGGGGGACGTTCGACGCTGCGATCCCGCACCTGCGCCGGCTGCGCGAGCTGGGCGTGACGGCGGTCGAGCTGATGCCCGTGTCCACCTTCCCGGGCGAGCGCGGCTGGGGCTACGACGGTGTCTACGCCTACGCGCCGCACAGCGCCTACGGCGGCCCGGAGGGTCTCGCGAGCTTCGTGGACGCCGCTCACCGCGCAGGGCTCGGCGTCGTGCTCGACGTCGTCTACAACCACATCGGCCCCGGCGGTGACGCGATCGGCGCGTTCGGCCCGTACTTCACGGATGCACATCACACGTTCTGGGGCGACGCGATCGACTACTCACAGCGCGGCGTCCGCGAGTGGGCGATCGGGAACGCGGAGCATTGGACGCGCGACTACCGCATCGACGGGCTGCGCCTCGACGCCGTGCACGCGATCTACGACGACTCGCCGGTTCACGTGTTCAAGGAGCTGCGCGAGCGTGTCGACGGGCTCGTGACGAGCGAGATGGGCCCGGACGACTTCCGCCCACTCGAGGAGTGGGGGCACGACGCAATGTGGCTCGACAACCTGCACCACGAGCTGCACGTTCTCCTTACAGGCGAGCGGGAGGGGTACTACAAGCCGTTCGGATCGCTGGCGGGGCTCGTGCGCGAGCTGACGCGGCCTGAGCCTGAGCGCCTGATTGTCTGCGCGCAGAATCACGACCAGGTGGGCAACCGCGCGGTCGGTAACCGCCTGCCCCCGGACGCGCACCGCGTAGCCTTGGCCATCGTGCTGTTCTCGTTGAACACGCCGTTGCTCTTCATGGGTGAGGAGCACGACGAACCGGCGCCGTTTCAGTTCTTCACCGATCACATCGACCCGTCGATCGCCGACGCGACACGCGAGGGCCGCAAGCGCGAGTTCGTGGCGTTCACAGCGTTCTCCGGCGAAGAGGTGCCGGACCCTCAAGCCTACGAGACGTTCGCGCGGTCGCGGATCTCGCAGCCCGACGCCGATCCGTTCTACGCCGAGCTGCTCCGGTTGCGCCGCGAGCTGCCTCGTACGCTTGACGTCTCTACTGCGGGCCGGGTGCTGACGCTGCGCCGCGGGAGCGCGACGCTCGTCGCGGACTTCGACGCGAAGACTGTGGAGCTCAGCCGTTGAGCCGCGCCGTCTGGCCGGGCGAGCCGTTCCCGCTCGGGCCGCAGTGGGATGGGGAGGGGACGAACTTCTCGCTCTTCTCCGAGAATGCAGAGCGGGTCGAGCTGTGCCTGTTCGACGGCGACACCGAGGAGCGCATCGAGGTGCACGAGCGGACCGCGTTCAACTGGCACTGCTACCTGCCCGGCGTCGGGCCGGGCACCCGGTACGGCTACCGCGTGCACGGGCCCTATCGCCCCGAGAAAGGGCCGAGGTTCAACGCCTCGAAGCTCCTGATCGACCCATATGCAAAGGCGATCAACGGCGGTGTCGACTGGGACGCGGCCAACGTGCTGCCGTACGTGCCCGGATCGGGTGCAGCCGACGCCGACCTGACAATCGACGAGTCCGACTCGGCGCCTGCGATCCCGCGGTCGGTCATCATCGACCCGGCGTTCGACTGGGAAGGCGACGTTCACCTCAATATTCCGTGGCAGGAGACGGTGATCTACGAGGCGCACGTGAAGGGGTTCACGAAGCAGCGCGTGGGCGTGCGCGAGGATCTTCGCGGCACCTACGCCGGCCTGGCAGCCGAGGACTCGCTCGCCTACCTCAAGGATCTCGGCGTCACGGCGGTCGAGCTCCTGCCGGTGCACCAGATCATCGACGAGGGCTTTCTGCACGAGCGGGGGCTCACGAACTACTGGGGCTATTCGACGATCGGCTACCTCGCGCCGCATTCCGAGTATTCGGCGACCGGCATGCAGGTCCGCGAGTTCAAGGGAATGGTGAAGGCGCTGCACCGCGCCGGAATCGAAGTGATCCTCGACGTCGTCTACAACCACACCGCCGAGGGCAACCACCTCGGCCCGATGCTCAGCTTCCGCGGCGTCGACAACGAGAGCTACTACCGTCTCGTGCCGGAGACGCCGCGCTTCTACATGGACTACACGGGGACGGGCAACACGCTCAACCCCGTGCACCCGACGGTGCTGCGGCTGATCATGGACTCCCTGCGCTACTTCGTCGTCGAGTGCCACGTGGACGGCTTCCGCTTCGACCTCGCCTCCGCGCTCGCGCGCGAGTTCTACGAGGTCGATCGCCTGTCGGCCTTCTTCGACATCATCCACCAGGATCCGATCCTGTCCCAGGTGAAGCTGATCGCCGAGCCGTGGGACGTCGGCCCCGGCGGTTATCAGGTCGGCAACTTTCCGATCCTCTGGTCGGAGTGGAACGGGATCTACCGCGACACGATGCGCGACTTCTGGCGGGGCCAGGCGCCGTTGCGCGACTTTGCCTCGCGCTTCGGCGGGTCCGCCGACCTCTACCAGACCGACGGCCGCCGTCCGTTTGCGTCGATCAACTTCATCACCGCGCACGACGGCTTCACGCTGCGCGACCTCGTCTCGTACAACGAGAAGCACAACGAGGCGAACGGGGAGAACAACAAGGACGGCACCGACGACAACCGCTCGTGGAACTGCGGCGCCGAGGGCCCGACGGACGATCCCGATATCAACGCGCTGCGCGCGCGCCAGCAGCGGAACTACTTGACGACGCTCTTCCTCTCCCAGGGCGTGCCGATGCTGCTCGGCGGCGACGAGTTCGGCCGCACGCAGGGCGGCAACAACAACGCGTGGTGCCAGGACAACGAGATCTCATGGTTCAACTGGAAGCAGTGCGACGAGGATCTGCTTGCGTTCTCGCGGCAGCTGATCGCTCTGCGTCGCGCGCACCCCGTCTTTCGGCGCACGAAGTTCTTCGAAGGCAAGGGTGAGCGTCTACCCGACGTGTGGTGGATGCGCCCCGACGGCCGGCGCATGACACGTCGCGACTGGGACAACACCGAGTCGCGCGCGATCGGCGTGTTTCTCAACGGCGAGGAGTTGAAGGCGGAGACGAAGGACGGGGAGCGGGTGCGTGACGAGTCGTTCCTGTTGCTCTTCAACGCGCATTTCGAGGACATCACCTTCCGCCTGCCGGCGCGCCGCTTCGGCGCGCACTGGGAAGTCGCCCTGACGACGGGCAGCTTCGAGGGAGAACGCCTGGTCCCGGGCGCCGACGTCCTGGTCGAGACGCGCTCGATCGCCGTGCTCAGGCGTGTCTGAACTGCGTGCGACCTATCGCCTTCAACTGACGCCCGAGTTCGGCTTCGCGGCCGCCCGCGAGCTCGTGCCCTACCTGCGCGACCTCGGGATCTCGCACCTCTACTTGTCGCCATCGCTGCAGGCGCGCGAGGGCTCGCAGCACGGGTACGACGTGATCGACCCGCGCCGGATCTCCGACGCGCTCGGCGGAGAAGCGGAGTTCCGCAAGCTCGCAGGCGCAGGGCTCGGCGTGATCCTCGACATCGTCCCGAACCACATGGCGGCCGTCGACGAGAGCCCGTTCTGGCGCGACCTCGAGCTGCGGCAGATGTTCTTCGACGTCGACCTGAAGACGGGCTTCCATCGCCGCTTCTTCGACGTCGGCGAGCTCGGCGGTCTGAAGCAGGAGGACTGGGAGGTGTTCTGGGCGACCCACGCCAAGGTGATCGAGCTCGTGCGCGAGGGGGTGATCGACGGGGTGCGAGTCGACCATCCCGACGGGCTCGCCGACCCGGCCGAGTACTTCGAGCGGCTGGCGGAAGCCGGCGTCGAGCACGTCTGGGCGGAGAAGATCCTCGAGCCGGGCGAGGAGCTGCGCGACTGGCCGGTCGAGGGCACGACGGGCTACGAGTTCCTGAACGACGTGCTGGCGCTGTGCGTGAACCGTGACGCGGAGCAGCCGCTCACCGAGCTCTACGAGACGTTCACCGGCGACACGCGCCGCTACGAGGACATCGTCGCGCTCTCGAAGCTCGAGGTTGCGGTGAACACGTTCGAGCCCGAGCTGCGGCGACTGCACCAGGAGGCCGCGACCGAGAACCTGCCGCTCGCGCTCGCCTCGTTCCACGTCTACCGCACCTACATCCAGCCGTACAAAGGGGTGATCGAAGAGGCGGACCGCGAGGAGATCGGGCGTGCGAGCGTGTCGGAGGAGCTGCGTCGGCTGCTGTTCCTCCAGGAACCGGAATTTCAAAAGGGCATTCACGAGGATTTCGTCGTGCGCTTTCAGCAAGTCACGGGCCCGGTGATGGCGAAGGGTGTCGAGGACACCGCGTTCTACCGGTACTTCCGGCTCGTGGCGCTCAATGAGGTGGGCGGCAACCCCGGCCGGTTCGGGATGAGCGTCGACGAGTTCCACGAGGCGAACGCCAAGCGCGCTAGGCGCTTCCCGCGGCACCTGCTGACGACGTACACGCACGACACGAAGCGCTCGCCCGACGTGCGTTCGCGCATCGCCGCGCTCAGCTGGCTCCCCGAGGAGTGGGCGGAACGCATCGGCGTGTGGCGCGCAGAGCTCGGCGGTCTCGACGATGCGCACGAGGAGCTGCTCGTCTACCAGACGCTTGTCGGCGCGTTGCCGATCGAGCGTGAGCGACTCGACGGGTACCTGGAGAAGGCGCTGCGCGAGGGGAAGGTCAACACGAACTGGCTCACGCCCAACGAGGAGCACGAGCGTGCGGTGCAGGAGTATGCCTGGCGCGCGGCGGAGCTCATCGCGCAGGATCCGTTCCTCGAGCGCGTGCGCGACCTCGGACTGCGCCTCTCGCTCGCGCAGCTGCTGCTCAAGCTGGCCGCGCCCGGCGTGCCGGATATGTACCGCGGTGACGAGCTCGAGGACCTCTCCCTCGTCGATCCGGACAACCGCCGCGCCGTCGACTGGCAGGTGCGTCGAGACGCGTTGCGCGCGTTGCAGGACGGCGGCCCGGTGACGGACGCCAACGTCAAGCTCTACGTGACGTGGAGGACGCTCGGTCTGCGCGCCCAGCATGCGGCAGCGTTCTCCGGCTCGTACGAGGCGGTCGACGCGGGGGAGGGTGTGTGCGCGTTCGTGCGCGGCGGAGAGGTGCTCGTCGCGGCCGCAGTTCGTCCGGACGCCACCGTACGCGTGCCCGAAGGCTGGCACGACGTGCTCGGCGTGGAGGGGCTAGCTCTCGGTGTCCGACCAGCGCGCGAAGTGCTCGTCGGCGTCGTCTGAGGATGCCGGCGGCTGGCGCGGCGGGATCTGCTCGACGGCGCGGGCCGGCGCCGCCGCGAGCCGGTCGAGCGAGTCGGAGATGTCCTGCGTCACGCGCTTCAGCGCGGCGCTGAGCCCTGCGCGGAGACCGAGCAGCTGCTCGACCTGCTGCTGCAGCTCACCGACCTGCCGCAAGCCTTCCGTGCGAAGCGCGGCCGCGCGCTGCTCGGCTTCGCCGACGATCTGCTGTGCGCGGCTCGCCGAGTCACGCTCGAGCTGGTCGCGTCGTTCCCGAACCTCGTCCAGCGCCGAGGTCAGCTCCGTCTCGCGCTGGCGGAACGAATCGACGCGGCGGTGGAGCTCGGTGATCTCCGTCTGCATCGCGTTCGCACGGGCGCGTGTCGCTTCCAGCTCGTGCTGGAGCTGCTCCTGGACGAGCGTCGAGCGTGCCACCGTGAGCTCGACGTCACCCTGGCGGTAGCCGCGGAGCCAGGCGCGACGCAGAACTGTGGGCTCAGGCATGACCTAAGGGTAAACCCGTGAACCTCGTTCCGCCAGCGCGGAACCAGGTTCAACGCGTTCTCGGCAAGCGCCGGGGGTCCCCGCCGGGGCAACTGTGGACGGTTCGTCACACTCCCGTGACGTCGTTTGGCGACGGGACGTGACACGGTAGGACGAGGCCGGTTCGGCTCGGCAGCCGCAGCTCGTGCCGGCACCTGGGCCTGTGGAAACGCTGCAGTGTGTTCACCCTGGTCTGACCACGTGAATGGCTCGACCAGGCAGCTGTGGACGGTTCGTCACACTTTCGTGACGTCGTTTGGCGACGGGACCTGGCTCGGGAGGGTTAGACGGCTTCGG
>JAOPYY010000048.1 GCA_025964395.1 Actinomycetes bacterium
CGTCCCGACGGCACGCTCAAGTACGCCGAGAACCCGCCCAAGCGCTACCAGGACATCTACAACGTCAACTTCGAGTCCGAGGACTGGCAGGGCCTCTGGCAGGCGCTGCTCGACGTCGTGCTCTTCTGGGTCGGCCGCGGGATCACCGTGTTCCGAGTCGACAACCCGCACACGAAGCCCGTGCCGTTCTGGGACTGGCTGATCCGCGAGGTGCGCAGCGACCACCCGGACGTGATCTTCCTCGCGGAGGCGTTCACGCGCCCGTCGCTGATGACGACGCTCGCGAAGATCGGCTTCGCGCAGAGCTACACCTACTTCACGTGGAAGAACACGAAGGCCGAGCTGGTCGAGTACATGCAACAGCTCGTCGCGTGGCACGCGTTCTACCGGCCGAACGCGTTCGTGAACACGCCGGACATCCTCCACGAGTATCTGCAGCTCGGCGGGCCACCCGCGTTCGAGGCGCGACTCGTGCTGGCGGCCACGCTGTCGCCGTCGTACGGGATCTACTCCGGCTACGAGTCCTACGAGAACGTGCCGGCGATGCCGGGCTCGGAGGAGTACCTCGACTCGGAGAAGTACGAGGTGCGGCCGCGCGCGCTCGACGGCCCGCTCCTGCCGGTCGTTCAGCGCCTGAACGAGGTGCGGCGCACGGAGCCGGCGCTGCAGCGGCTCGAGAACATCCGGTGGCTCGAGACGGAGAACGACCGGTTGATCGCGTACGCGAAGGACAACGTGATCTGCGTCGTCAATCTCGATCCGTTCGCCGAGCAGGAGGGCTCGTGTGTGATCCCGGTCGCGCTCGGTTTCCCGCCGGCCTTCGACGCGCGCGACCTTCTGACCGACGCGAGCTTCACGTGGCGCGCGGGTCGCAACTACGTCAAGCTCGGCCCGGGGAAGTCGCATGTCCTTAAAGTCCTCGCATGAGCGATCCCGGCAACTGGTTCGAACGCGACCCCGACTGGTTCAAGAAGGCCGTCTTCTACGAGATCCACTTGCGTGGATTCAACGACGGCAACGACGACGGGTCGGGTGACTTCCGCGGTCTCGCGGACAAGCTCGATTACCTGCAATGGCTCGGCGTCGACGTCCTCTGGCTGTTGCCCTTCTACCCGAGCCCGCTGCGCGACGGCGGCTACGACATCGCCGACTTCTTCACGATCCATCCCGACTACGGGAGCATCGAGGACTTCACGTACTTCGTCGACCAGGCGCACCAGCGCGGCATGCGTGTGATCGCCGACCTGGTCATGAACCACACCTCGAGCGACCATCCGTGGTTCCAGGCGAGCCGCACCGATCCGCAAGGCCCGTACGGCGACTGGTATGTCTGGGGTGACGACGACACGCGCTGGAGCGAGGCGCGCATCATCTTCCTCGACACCGAGCCGTCGAACTGGACGTGGGATCCCGTGCGCGGGCAGTACTTCTGGCACCGCTTCTTCTCCCACCAGCCGGACCTGAACTACGACAACCCGGAAGTGCAGGAGCAGATGCTGAACGTGCTGCGCTTCTGGCTCGACCTCGGGCTCGACGGGTTTCGGCTCGACGCAGTCCCGTACCTCTACGAGCGCGACGGGACGAACGGCGAGAATCTCCCCGAGACGCACGCCTTCCTGAAGCGGGTCAGAGCCGAGGTGGACGCGCGCTACCAGGATCGCGTGCTGCTGGCCGA
The DNA here is from genome assembly GCA_025964395.1 of Actinomycetes bacterium. GTDB lineage: Bacteria > Actinomycetota > Thermoleophilia > Gaiellales > Gaiellaceae > PALSA-600. The sequence goes on from JAOPYY010000048.1 coordinate 1,676, forward strand.
GGCGAACCAGTGGCCGTCCGACGTCGTCGCGTACTTCGGCGACGGTGAGGGTGACGAGTGCCACATGGCGTTCCACTTTCCGGTGATGCCGCGCATGTTCATGGCGATCCGCCGCGAGGACGCGTTGCCGCTCGTGGAGATCCTCGAGTCGACGCCGCCGATCCCGCACGGTGCACAATGGGGGCTGTTCCTGCGCAACCACGACGAGCTGACGCTCGAGATGGTGACCGACGAGGAGCGCGACTACATGTACGACGAGTACGCGAAGGACCCGCGCATGAAGCTCAACCTCGGGATCCGCCGCCGGCTCGCGCCGCTGCTCGACAACGGCCGCGACGAGATCGAGCTGATGCACGCGATCCTCTTCTCGCTGCCGGGCTCGCCGGTCCTCTACTACGGCGACGAGATCGGGATGGGGGACAACTTCTTTCTCGGCGATCGCGACGGCGTTCGCACGCCGATGCAGTGGACCGGCGACCGGAACGGCGGCTTCTCGCGCGCGGACTTCCAGCAGCTCTACCTGCCGCCGCTCATGGACCCGGTCTACGGGTTCCAGGCGGTGAACGTCGAGGCCCAGCTGCGGCAGCCCAACTCGCTCCTGCGCTGGATCCACCGGCTGATCGCGCTCCGCAAGGACCACCCGGTGTTCGGCCTCGGCACCTACGAGGCGCTGCGCCCCGACAACCCGCGGATCTTCGCGCACGTGCGCACCTACGAGGACGACATCGTGCTCGCCGTGCACAATCTCGCGCGCTCGGCGCAGGCGGTCGAGCTCGATCTCTCCCGCTGGGAGGGCTTCGTCCCCGAGGAGATGTTCGGCCGCACCCGCTTCCCGCGGATCGGCGAGTTGCCGTATTTGCTGACCCTGGCGCCGCGAGGGTTCTTCTGGTTCCAGTTGAGGAAGGACGATTCCGAATGAGCGTGGAACGGGAGCTGATCGACTTCGTCACGAGCCAGCGCTGGTTCGGCTCGAAGACGCGAGAGGTGACGCATTCGTCGGTCGTCGACCGCGCCATGCTGCGCGAGGAGGACCCGCAGCTCGAGTTGCTGCTCGTCGAGATCCGGTTCGACACCGGGACACACGAGACGTACCAGCTGCTTGCGGGCCAAAGCCACGAGCTCGACTCGCTCGCCGATCCGCGTCAGGTGCGCGAGCTCGTGCACCTGATGCGCGCGCACACGAAACTGCCCGCCGGCGACGGGATCGTCGAGTTCGCGGCGACCGATGGGTTCGCCGGTACCGGTCACGAGCTCCGCGAAGCGCGTCCCGTCGGCGCCGAGCAGTCGAACACGTCGATCGTCTTCGACGAGGAGCTGATCCTGAAGGTGTTCCGGCGCCTCGAGGCCGGGATCAACCCGGAGCTCGAGCTGCTGCGCTTCCTGACCGAGCACGGCTTCGAGAACGTCGCGCAGCTTGCGGGGTGGTACGCGTACGCAGGCCGGCAGATGGACGCGACGCTCGGCATCCTTCAGCAGTTCGTCGCGGGCGAAGACGGCTGGGATCGCGCGCTCGCGACGATGGGCGGCGACGAAAGCGAGCGCTTCCTCGACAGCCTGCATCGCCTCGGCGAGGTGACCGGCCGCATGCATGCCGTGCTCGGCTCCGACTCGGCCGACCCGGCGTTCTCGCCTGAGGAGACCTCGGCGGAGTCGCTCGGCCTGCTCACGGCGACCGTCGACGAAGAGATCGAGTCGATCTTCATGGACCTGCCCGAGGACAATCCGGAGCTCGAGCCGATCCGCGGCCGCGGCGAAGAGGTGCGCGAGCGGCTCCGCATGCTGACGAACCTGGGCGGCGCGGGGCGGGTGATCCGCCATCACGGCGATTTCCACCTCGGTCAGACGCTGTGGGCCGACGGCGACTGGGTGATCCTCGATTTCGAAGGCGAGCCCGCACGCTCGCTGCCCGAGCGGCGGCGCAAGCGGAGCCCGTTGCGTGACGTTTCCGGGATGCTTCGCTCGTTCGCGTACGCAGCGTCGGCCGCGCCGCTGCAGCGTGGGGTCGACCCGGCTGACGACTGGGAGGAGCGCGCCCGGACGCAGTTCCTCGACGGCTACCGCAAGACCGTCGACCAGCACCTGGTTCCATCTGGCGCCTCGATGGACAAGCTGTTGAGAGTGTTCGAGTTGGAGAAGGCGGTGTACGAGCTGCGCTACGAGCTGAACAACCGGCCGGACTGGGTGCGGATCCCGGTCGCCGGCATCCTCCGCATGCTCGAGGAGGAGGTGCCGGTCTGACGTCCGCGAAGCCGCCGGAGCAGAAGGCACCCGCCGGCGGCGCCACGCAGGCCCGGGCGTCGGCGTTCGGCGAGCTCGACATCTGGCTCGCCCGCGCGGGGCGGCACGAGCAGCTCTACGCCAAGCTCGGCGCGCATCGCGTCGATGGCGGGGTGCGCTTCGCGGTCTGGGCGCCGAACGCGCAATACGTGAGCGTGATCGGCGACTTCAACGACTGGGATGCGACGAAGGATCAGCTGCAGCCCGTCGACTCGACGGGGATCTGGGAAGGCATCGTCGAGAGCGCAACGGTCGGGCAGCACTACAAGTACCACCTCGACGGACGCGAGAAGGCCGACCCGGTCGCGTTCGAGGCGGAGGTGCCGCCGAAGACGGCGTCCGTGATCTTCGAGTCCGAGCACGAGTGGCACGACGCGGACTGGATCGAGGCGCGTCAGGGACAGGTGCAGCTCGAGCGGCCGATGACGACCTACGAGCTGCACGCGCCGTCGTGGCGGAAAGGCCTCGGGTGGCGCGCGCTCGCCGACCAGCTCGCGCCGTACATCCGCGATCTCGGCTTCACCCACGTGGAGCTGTTGCCGGTGATGCACCACCCGTACTCGGGGTCGTGGGGCTACCAGGTCACCGGCTTCTACGCGACGGTGTCGACGATGGGGTCGCCGGACGACTTCCGGTACTTCGTCGACCACATGCACGCAAACGGGATCGGCGTGCTGCTCGACTGGGTGCCGGCGCACTTCGCAACCGATCCATGGGCATTGGCACGTTTCGACGGCACCGCGCTCTACGAGCACGACGACCCGCGGCGGGGCGAGCATCCCGACTGGGGCACGTACGTCTTCAACCTCGGCCGCGCCGAGGTGCAGAACTTCCTGCTCGCGAACGCGCTCTTCTGGCTGCGCGAGTACCACGTGGACGGCCTGCGTGTCGACGCGGTCGCCTCGATGCTCTACCTCGACTACTCGCGCAAGGACGGCGAGTGGGTGCCGAACGCGTTCGGCGGCCGGGAGGATCTCGACGCCGTCGCATTCCTGAAGGAGTTCAACGAGCTCGTGCACGCGCGCGAGCCGGGCGTGATCTCGGCGGCAGAGGAATCGACGGCTTGGCCGGGCGTGTCGCGTCCGACGTACGTCGGCGGGCTCGGGTTCGGCTTCAAGTGGAACATGGGGTGGATGCATGACACGCTGAGCTACTTCCAGCACGATCCGATTCACCGCCGCTTCCACCACCACGAGCTGACCTTCTCGCTCGTCTACGCGTGGAACGAGAACTTCGTGCTCCCGCTGTCGCACGACGAAGTCGTGCACGGCAAGGGCTCGCTGCTCTCGAAGATGCCGGGCGACCGCTGGCAGCAGCTCGCGAACCTGCGCTCGCTGTACGCGTACATGTGGTCGCATCCCGGGAAGAAGCTGCTGTTCATGGGCCAGGAGATCGCGAACCCGTGGGAGTGGAACCACGCCGACGAGGTGCCGTGGCACCTGCTCGAGCACGGCGAGCACGCAGGTATGCGCGATCTCGTGCGCGACCTGAACCGGATCTATCGCGAGGAGCCGGCGTTCTGGGAGGTCGACTTCTCGCCGGAAGGCTTCCGCTGGATCGAGCCCAACGACGCGATGAACAACGTGCTCGTCTTCGCGCGCGTTTCCAAGGATGGCGAGCGCCAGGTCGTGTGCATCGCGAACTTTGCGCCCGTCCCGCGCGAGGGCTACCGCGTCGGGCTGCCGCAGGGCGGCGACTGGACGGAGCTGCTGAACACCGACGCCGTGTACTACGGCGGCACGGGCATCGGCAACATGGGCAAGGTCAGCGCCGAAGCGACACCGTGGCACGACCAGCCGTTCTCCGCGGTCTTGACGCTGCCGCCGCTCGCGGTCGTGTGGCTGCAGCCGGCAACCGATCGCTTCCTCTAGCAGCAACCAGGGTTGAGTCCGCCTTCGCGGGGTACCGTGGGCGCGATGTCCAACCAGGTCTGGCAGCGGCCCTTCGGGGCCGTTCCGCTCTCCACAGGCGGTGTGGAGTTCCGCGTCTGGGCGCCTTCGGCGTCCCGCGTCGCCGTGCGGGTGCACGGCGGGGAGCGCGAGCTCGAGCCGGCCGGCGAGGGCGTGTTTGCCGCCGAGATCGCTGCCGAGCCGGGCGACGACTACTTCTTCGTGCTCGACGGTGGGCGCGCGCTGCCCGACCCGTGTTCCCGACATCAGCCCGACGGCATTCGCGGGCCGTCGCGCATCGTGGACACGTCGCGCTTCGAGATCGCCGACGGGCCACGGCTGCGGCTCGCCGAGCTCGTGCTCTACGAGCTGCACGTCGGGACGTTCACGCTCGGAGGCACGTTCGACGCCGCGATCCCGCACCTGCGCCGGCTGCGCGAGCTGGGCGTGACCGCGGTCGAGCTGATGCCCGTGTCCGCCTTCCCGGGCGAGCGCGGCTGGGGCTACGACGGCGTTTACGCCTACGCGCCCCACGCCGCCTACGGCGGCCCCGGCGGGCTCGCACGTTTCGTCGATGCTGCACACCGGGAGGGCCTCGGCGTCGTGCTCGACGTCGTCTACAACCACATCGGTCCGGGCGGCGACGCGATCGGCGCGTTCGGCCCGTACTTCACGGCCGCACATCACACCTTCTGGGGCGACGCGATCGACTACTCACGGCGCGGCGTGCGCGAGTGGGCAATCGGGAACGCCGAATACTGGACGCGCGACTTTTCGATCGACGGGCTGCGCCTCGACGCCGTGCATGCGATCTACGACGACTCGCCGGTTCACGTGCTCGAGGAGCTGCGCGAGCGCGTCGACGGGCTCGTGACGAGCGAGATGGGCCCGGACGACTTCAGACCGCTCGAGGAGTGGGGGCACGACGCGATGTGGCTCGACAATCTCCACCACGAGCTGCACGTTCTGCTCACGGGCGAGCGCGAGGGGTATTACGAGCCTTACGGATCGCTGGCGGGGCTCGTGCGCGAGCTGACGCGGCCCGAGCCCGAGCGCCTGATCGTCTGCGCGCAGAATCACGACCAGGTGGGCAACCGCGCGGTCGGTGACCGCCTGCCCCCGGAGGCACACCGCGTAGCCTTGGCCATCGTGCTGTTCTCGTTGAACACGCCGCTGCTCTTCATGGGTGAGGAGCACGACGAACCGGCGCCGTTTCAATTCTTCACGGATCACATCGATCCGGCGATCGCCGACGCGACACGCGAGGGGCGCAAACGCGAGTTCGCGGCGTTCACATCGTTCTCCGGCAAAGAGGTGCCCGACCCACAGGCGTACGAGACGTTCGCGCGCTCGCGGATCTCGCAGCCCGACGCCGATCCGTTCTATGCCGAGTTGATCCGTTTGCGCCGCGAGTTGCCTCGGACGCTCGACGTCTCGACGGAGGGCCGCGTGCTGACGTTGCGCCGCGGGGGCGCGATGCTCGTCGCGGACTTCGATGCGAAGACCGTGGAGCTCAGCCGGTGAGCCGTGCCGTCTGGCCCGGCGAGCCGTTCCCGCTCGGGCCGCGGTGGGATGGGGAGGGGACGAACTTCTCGCTCTTCTCCGAAAATGCAGAGCGCGTCGAGCTGTGCCTCTTCGACGGCGACAACGAGGAGCGCATCGAGGTGCACGAGCGGACCGCGTTCAACTGGCACTGCTACCTGCCGGGCGTCGGGCCGGGCACCCGGTACGGCTACCGCGTGCACGGGCGCTATGACCCCGAGCACGGGCCGAGGTTCAACGCTTCGAAGCTCCTGATCGATCCGTATGCGAAGGGGATCGACGGCGGTGTCGACTGGGACGCCGCCAACGTGCTGCCGTACGTGCCCGGATCGGGTGCAGCCGACGCCGACCTGACGATCGACGAGTCCGACTCGGCACCTGCGATCCCGCGGTCGGTGATCATCGACCCGGCATTCGACTGGGAAGGCGACGTCCGCCTCAATATCCCGTGGCAGGAGACGGTGATCTACGAGGCGCACGTGAAGGGGTTCACGAAGATGCGCGACGGTGTGCGCGAGGATCTGCGCGGCACCTACGCCGGCTTGGCGGCCGAGGACTCGATCGCCTACCTCAAGGATCTCGGGGTGACGGCAGTCGAGTTGTTGCCGGTGCACCACATCATCGACGAGGGGTTCCTGCACGAGCGTGGCCTCACGAACTACTGGGGCTACTCGACGATCGGCTACCTCGCGCCGCACTCCGAGTACTCGGCGACCGGTATGCAGGTGCCCGAGTTCAAGGGCATGGTGAAGGCGCTGCACCGCGCCGGCATCGAGGTGATCCTCGACGTCGTCTACAACCACACGGCCGAGGGCAACCATCTCGGCCCGATGCTCAGCTTCCGCGGCGTCGACAACGAGAGCTACTACCGGCTCGTGCCGGAAACGCCGCGCTTCTACATGGACTACACGGGCACGGGCAACACGCTCAACCCCGTGCACCCGACGGTGCTGCGGCTGATCATGGACTCGCTGCGCTACTTCGTCGTCGAGTGCCACGTCGACGGCTTCCGTTTCGATCTCGCGTCCGCGCTCGCGCGCGAGTTCTACGAGGTCGATCGCCTGTCGGCCTTCTTCGACATCATCCACCAGGATCCGATCCTCTCCCAGGTGAAGCTGATCGCCGAGCCGTGGGACGTCGGCCCCGGCGGCTACCAGGTCGGCAACTTTCCGATCCTCTGGTCGGAGTGGAACGGGATCTACCGCGACACGATGCGCGACTTCTGGCGGGGCCGGGCGCCGTTGCGCGACTTCGCATCACGCTTCGGCGGCTCGGCCGACCTCTACCAGACCGACGGTCGCCGGCCGTTTGCGTCGATCAACTTCATCACCGCCCACGACGGGTTCACGCTGCGCGACCTCGTCTCGTACAACGAGAAGCACAACGAGGCGAACGGAGAGAACAACAAGGACGGCACCGACGACAACCGCTCGTGGAACTGCGGCGCCGAGGGCCCGACCGACGATCCGCAGATCAACGCGCTGCGTGAGCGGCAGCAGCGGAACTTCCTGACGACGCTCTTGCTCTCGCAGGGTGTGCCGATGCTGCTCGGCGGCGATGAGTGGGGCCGCACGCAAGGCGGCAACAACAACGCATGGTGCCAGGACAACGAGATCTCGTGGTTCAACTGGGACCAATGCGACCAGGATCTGCGTGCGTTCTCGCGGCAGCTGATCGACCTGCGCCGCGCGCATCCGGTCTTCCGGCGCACGAAGTTCTTCGAAGGCAAGGGTGAGCGTCTACCCGACGTGTGGTGGATGCGGCCCGACGGCCGGCGCATGACGCGTCGCGACTGGGACAACACCGAGTCGCGCGCGATCGGCGTGTTTCTCAACGGCGAGGAGTTGAAGGCGGAGACGAAGGACGGAGAGGAGGTGCGTGACGAATCGTTCCTGCTGCTCTTCAATGCGCATTTCGAGGACATCACGTTCCGCCTGCCGGCGCGCCGTTTCGGCGCGCACTGGGAAGTCGTGCTGACGACGGGCTGGTGCGAAGGAGAACGCCTCGCCCCGGGCGCCGACGTTACGGTCGAAACGCGCTCGATCGCAGTCTTGCGCCGAGTCTGAGTACTGAGTTGCCTGAACTGCGTGCGACCTATCGCCTCCAGCTGACACCAGAGTTCGGCTTCGCCGCCGCTCGCGAGCTCGTGCCGTACCTGCGCGACCTCGGGATCTCGCATCTCTACCTGTCGCCCTCGCTGCAGGCGCGCGAAGGCTCGCAGCACGGCTACGACGTGATCGACCCGCGCCAGATCTCCGACGCGCTCGGCGGCGAAGAGGAGTTCCGCAAGCTCGCCGGCGCGGGGCTCGGCGTGATCCTCGACATCGTTCCGAACCACATGGCGGCCGTCGACGAGAGCCCGTTCTGGCGTGACCTCGAGCTGCGGCAGATGTTCTTCGACGTCGACCTGAAGACGGGCTTCCACCGGCGCTTCTTCGACGTCGGCGAGCTCGGCGGCCTGAAGCAGGAGGACTGGGAGGTCTTCTGGGCGACGCATGCCAAGGTGATCGAGCTCGTGCGTGAGGGTGTGATCGACGGCGTGCGTGTCGACCATCCCGACGGGCTCGCCGACCCGGCCGAGTACTTCGAGCGGCTGGCGGAGGCCGGTGTCGACCACGTCTGGGCGGAGAAGATCCTCGAGCCGGGTGAGGAGCTGCGCGACTGGCCGATCGAGGGAACGACGGGGTACGAGTTTCTGAACGACGTGCTGGCGTTGTGCGTCAACCCCGACGCCGAGCAGTCGCTGACCGAGCTCTACGAAACGTTCACCGGCGACACGCGCCGCTACGACGACATCGTTGCGCTCTCGAAGCTCGAAGTCGCGGTCAATACCTTCGAGCCCGAGCTGCGGCGGCTGCACCAGGAGGTCGCGATCGAGAACTTGCCGCTCGCGCTTGCGTCGTTCCACGTCTACCGCACCTACATCCAGCCGTACAAAGGGATCATCGAGGAGGCTGACCGCGACGAGATCGGGCGCGCGAACGTCTCGGAGGAGCTGCGTCGCCTGCTGTTCCTGCAGGAGCCTGAATTTCAAAAGGGCAGCCAAGCGGATTTCGTCGTGCGCTTCCAGCAGTTGACGGGTCCGGTGATGGCCAAGGGCGTCGAAGACACGGCGTTCTATCGCTACTTCCGCCTCGCGGCGCTGAACGAGGTGGGCGGCAATCCCGGTCGGTTCGGGATGGGCGTCGACGAGTTCCACGAGGCGAACGCAAAGCGTGCTGCGCGCTTCCCGCGGCACCTGCTGACGACGTACACGCACGACACGAAGCGCTCGCCCGATGTGCGTTCGCGTATCGCCGCGCTCAGCTGGCTACCCGAGGAGTGGGCGGAACGCGTCGGCGCGTGGCACGCGGAGCTCGGCGGGCTCGTGGATACGCACGAGGAGCTGCTCGTCTACCAGACGCTTGTCGGTGCGTTGCCGATCGAGCGCGAGCGGCTCGACGGGTACCTGGAGAAGGCTCTGCGCGAGGGGAAGGTCAACACGAACTGGCTTACGCCCAACGAGGAGCACGAGCGTGCAGTGCAGGAGTACGCGTGGCGAGCGTCGGAGCTCATCGCGAGGGATCCGTTCCTCGAGCGCGTGCGTGACCTCGGACTGCGCCTCTCGCTCACACAGCTGCTGCTCAAGCTGTCGGCTCCCGGCGTGCCGGATGTCTACCGCGGCGACGAGCTCGAGGACCTATCCCTCGTCGATCCCGACAACCGCCGCGCGGTCGACTGGGCTGTGCGTCAAGAGGCGTTGAGCGCGTTGCAGGCTGGCGGCCCGGTCACCGACGCGAACGTCAAGCTCTACGTGACCTGGAAGACGCTCGGTCTTCGCGCCGAGCATGCGGCGGCATTCGCCGGATCGTATGAGGCAGTCGACGCCGGCGACGGTGTGTGCGCGTTCGTGCGCGGTGGAGAGGTGCTCGTTGCGGCCGCCGTTCGTCCCGGCGCGACCGTGCACGTGCCCGAAGGCTGGGACGACGTGCTCGGCGTGGAGGGGTTAGCTCTCTGTGTCCGACCAGCGCGCGAAGTGCTCGTCGGCGTCGTCTGACGACGCAAGCGGCTGGCGCGGCGGGATCTGCTCGACGGCGCGAGCCGGCGCCGCCGCGAGACGATCGAGCGAGTCGGAGATGTCCTGCGTCACGCGCTTCAGCGCGGCGCTGAGCCCTGCGCGTAGACCGAGCAGTTGCTCGACCTGCTGTTGCAGTTCGCCGACCTGTCGCAAGCCTTCGGTACGGAGCGCGGCGGCGCGCTGCTCGGCTTCGCTGACGATCTGCTGTGCGCGGCTCGATGAGTCGCGCTCGAGCTGGTCGCGTCGTTCGCGAACCTCGTCCAGCGCCGTGGTCAGCTCCATCTCGCGCTGTCGGAACGAATCGATGCGGCGGTGGAGCTCCGTGATCTCCGTCTGCATGGCGTTCGCCCGGGCGCGCAACGCTTCCAGCTCGTGCTGCTGCTGCTCATGCAGGAGCGTCGCGCGCGCGGCGGCGAACTCGACGTCCCCCTGGCGGTAGCCACGGAGCCAGGCGCGGCGCAGATGTGTGTCGTCAGCCATGGTCGAAGGGTAAACCCGTAATCCGGGCAATGCCAGGAAAATGACACGGGTTGACGATCGGATGTTCTGCGCGAATCATTGAGGTTCCTTCCTGTCGAGTGGTGTCGCGGACAGTTCGTCACGCTTTCGTGACGTCGTTTGGCGACAGGACGTGGCCCGGGAGGACGCGACCAGCGCCCCGGCAGCCGGCCTACGCGTGCCCATGACTGCGTCAGGCCCTGTGGACGAAATGTTGCAGTCTCGTCACCCTGGTCTGACCACGTGACATGGCTCGACCCGGCCCCTGTGGACAGTTCGTCACGCTTTCGTGACGTCGTTTGGCGACGGGACTTGGCTCGGCAGGACTAGGACGCTTCGAAAGAGTTGTCGCCCGGTTGGACGACGCCCGCTTCGTAGGCGAGCACCACGGCTTGCACCCGGTCTCGCAGGCCGAGCTTCATCAGGATCCGCGCGACGTGCGTCTTCACTGTCGTCTCGGAGACGAACAGCTCCTTCGCGATCTCGGCGTTGGAGAGGCCGCGGGCGATCGCCTTCAACACCTCGAGCTCGCGGGCTGTCAGGTCCTGCAGCCGCGGGAACTGCGCCTGTGGCTTCGGTCCCGTTCCTTTGACGAACTCCGAAATGACGCGGCGCGTGATCGATGGCGACAGCAGCGCCTCGCCCTCGGCGATCACGTGGATCGCACCACGAGGTGCTCCGGCGGCGTGTCCTTGAGCAAGAACCCGCTCGCGCCGGCGCGCAGCGCCTCGTAGACGTACTCGTCCAGGTCGAACGTCGTGAGCATCAAGATCTTCGGTGCGCCGTCTTCCGGTGTGCCCGAGAGGATGCGCCGCGCCGCTTCCAGCCCGTCGAGCTCCGGCATGCGGATGTCCATCAGGACGACGTCCGGGCGCAGCTCGCGCACCTGATCCACCGCCTCGCGCCCGTCGGAGGCTTCGCCGACGACTTCCATCTCCGGTTCGGCGTCGAGGATCATGCGGAAGCCCGCGCGCACCAGTGCCTGGTCGTCGACGAGGAGGATGCGAATCACGCGCGTCCGTCTACCGGTAGCTCGGCGCGCAACACGAAGCCGCCGCCGTCCCGCGGGCCCGCTTCGATCGTGCCGCCGTACAACGCGACACGTTCACGCATGCCGACCAGTCCGTGGCCCTTGCCGTCCCCGCTGGGTGCTCCCGGGCCGTTGTCTGCGATCTCGAGCTCCACCGACGAGTCGATATATCGCACGACGACCTCGGCGTGCGCGCCCTTCGCATGCTTGAGCGCGTTCGTCAGTCCCTCCTGCACGATGCGGTAGGCCGACAGATCGACGCCTGGCGACAGGTCAGGCCGGTCGCCTTCGACGCGCAGCGTCACCGGCAGGCCCGCCTCTTCGACCTGCGCGATCAGCCGGTCGAGGCGTTCGAGACCCGGCTGTGGCGCGAGCGCCGCCGGCGCCTCTTCTCCGCTCCTCATCACGCCCAACATACGGCGCATCTCCGTCAACGCCTGTCTGCCGATCTGCTCGACCGAGAGGAGTGCCTCGCGCTCGCGGTGCTGCTCGTCCTTGAGCAAACGCCGCACGCCGGACGCCTGCACGACCATCACGGAGACGGAGTGCGCGACGACGTCGTGCAGCTCGCGCGCGATGCGCGCGCGCTCCTCGGCGGTCGCGCCTTCGGCGGCGGTCGCCCGCTCGCGCTCCGCGGCCTCGACCCGCTCGGTCAGTTCGCGCGCCTGCTCGGTGCGCGAGCCGAGAGCGGACCCGAAGAACCACGCGAGCGTGAGGATCAGCGTCGTCCAGAAGAAGTCCGGGTAGGCGGACCCGGACTTCGAGCTGACGACTGCCGCCGTCGCGATCACGGCCGCCCAGCCGGCGATCGAGTGCCGCCGGTCGGCGACGAGCCCGAGCGACACCGCCGCCGCCAGAGCAGCGCCGAACGGCATCGTCAGGCTGGTGATCGAGCGTTCGGGTGAGATCAACACGAAGGCAGCGAGAAACGCCAACGCAACGAGCGGCGCCCAGAACGGGTAACGGTGACGCAGCGCGAACGGCAGCGTCCAACCCACTGCGAGCAGTGCGACGACCGCGCGGTGCTGTACGTGCTGCGCGGCGAGAGTCTCGACGACTGATGCGACCGCAAATGTGAGCACGAGGGCCTCGAAGGCTCGTTGCCTGATTCGGTCGAATACTGCGTCCACGAAGTCCAAGGTATCGCCGCCTTACGGGGGGTCGCGTCATCCCGACAAACGAGTCTCAGATCATCCTTCAGGACGACGCGTGACGTCCGGTGGTAGCGGCTTGCACCACGCGTTACGAGGCGCGCACCGCACCCGCGGGCTCGCGCTGTCGATCTCGGTACCCTCGGCGGCGAGCTTCGTTCTGCTCTTCGAGCGTTCGACAAGCTGACCGTTCTGGCTGCCCTCTCTCACGAGGTGCGGTGGCCAGAAAGTGGGGGTCGAGGTGCCGCAGCCTCGGCCCCCACATATTCTCTCGTCGTGGACGGCGTCGATCTCTCGACCACGAAGTCGACGGCAGAAGAGGTCGCGGTCGAATGGGGGCTCGAGCTTGGAGAGCCGTTCACGCTCTCGCGCTACTCGTACGTCGCGCCCGTCAGCGCCGACGCGGTGCTCAAGGTGGCGTGGGCAGACGACGACGAGGGGCTCCACGAGCCCGAGGCTCTCGAGCGCTGGGGTGGCAACGGTGCGGTACGTCTGCTCCGGCGCGATCCGAATAGTCGCGCGCTGCTCGAGGAGCGCGCGCTACCCGGGGACGACATCTCGGAGCTGCCTGACGAGGAGGCAACGGCGATCGCCGTTGACATTGCGACGCGCCTCTGGCAGCCGGCGGGCGAGCCGTTCCGCTGGGTCGGCGACCACGTGCCGCGGTGGCTGGACAAAGCCGAGCGCGAAGCGGGTGAGGGCTCGGAGCTACTCCCACTCGCGCGCGAGCTCTATGCGTCGCTCGAGATCAGCCGTGAGTGGTTGACGCACGGCGACTTCCACCACCACAACATCCTCCGCCACGGCGACCGTTTCGTCGCCATCGATCCCAAGCCGTATCTCGGGGACCGCGAGTACGACGTGCCGTCGTTCCTCTGGAACCCGTTGTCGTACGACATGACCGACCGTGCGAAGACCGAACGGCGCATCGCGGCGTTTGTCGCCGCCGGGCTCGACGACTTCAAGATCCGCGCGTGGACCGCGATCCGTGGCTCCTACCTCGGCGCCGACCGCGACGAAGCGGCGCTGATCCGCTCGCTTTTGTACTAGAGAAGCAGCTTGACCCAGGCGGGCTTGCAGTCGCAATGCAGGTGCGGCTCGGTGCAGGAACGGCATTTCCACTGCGTCAAGAGGATCCAGCGCAGGTGAGCGAGCTCGACGGCGATGGCTGCGCAGATGGCGGGGAGGAGCTCGGCGTGCCTCATGCCAGACACCATCGGCACAAGGCGCCGGACCGGCAATAGGCCGAGCGGCCCATCCTTGCAACCCAGGGACCCAGGGGATCACGTACGCTCCCGCCCGTGGCCAAGGTGGCGCACCCGGCGCCCACTCTCGAGTGGGACACGCCGCTTTACCAGCAGGCGCTCACCCAGCTCGAGCACGCGCTCGAGCTCGCGGACGTCCCCGACCTCACCTCGACGCGCCTGCGCCATCCGGAGCGCTGCGTGATCTTCTCGCTCCCGATCGAGATGGATGACGGTTCGTACCGGTCGTTCCCGGCGTACCGCGTGCAGCACTCGTCCGTCCTCGGCCCGACGAAGGGCGGGATCCGGTACGACGAAGCCGTCGATCTCGGCGAGTGCGCGGCGCTCGCGATGTGGATGACGTGGAAATGCGCGCTTCTCCGTTTGCCGTACGGGGGCGCGAAGGGCGGTGTGCGCTGCAACGTGCGCGAGTTGTCGATGAACGAAGTCACGCGTATCACGCGCCGCTTTACCGCCGAGCTTGCGCCGTTCATCGGCCCGCAGCTCGACATTCCGGCGCCCGACATGGCGACGAACGAGCAGACGATGGCGTGGATGATGGACACGTACTCGATGCAGAAGGGTTACGCGGTGCCGGAGATCGTCACCGGGAAGCCGATCTCGATCGGCGGCTCGGTCTTCCGCCACGAGGCGACGGGCGCCGGGGTTGTGATGGTGATCGAGCGCGCCTGCTCGCGGCTCGGCTGGGATCTCGCCACGCAACGCTGCGCAGTGCAAGGCTTCGGCAACGTCGGTGGCATTGCCGCGACGGAGCTGCACGACAAAGGCGCGCGCGTCGTCGCCGTCTCCGACATTTCCGGTGGCGTCTACTCGCCCGCCGGTCTCGACATCCCGACGCTGCACGCCTACGTCGCGCAACACGGTTCGCTCGAGGGCTACACGAAGGACGTCGAGCGGATCACCAACGAGGAGCTGCTCGAGCTCGAGTGCGACATTCTCGTGCTCGCAGCGCGCGAGGACCAGGTGACCGGCGAGAACGCAGGCAAGCTGCGCTGCAAGCTCGTCGCGGAGGGCGCCAACGGTCCCACCTCGAACGAGGGCGACCGGATCCTTGCCGAGCGCGGCATTCCGGTCCTGCCCGACATCCTCACGAACGCCGGTGGTGTCACGGTGTCGTACTTCGAGTGGGTGCAGGACCTCGGGCGCCTCTTCTGGGACCGGGACGAGATTCGCCGGCGCCTCGCCGACAAGATGTCCGACGCGTTCGACCGTGTCTGGAACGTCTCGCAGGAACGTGGCATCTCGCTTCGCGACGCAGCGCTCGTCGCCGCGATCCGCGAAGTCTCAGGAGCGCTCGAAGCGCGCGGGGTCTATCCGTGACCGGCCAGCTCGTCCGCGACGCGATGGTGCCGGACCCGCTCGCGCTCGCGACCTCGTCGAGCGCGCGCGAAGCCGGCGAAGCGCTGTCGCGCGAAGCCGTGCGCTCGGTGCTCGTGTGCGACGACGGAGCGCTCGTCGGCGTCGTCACGCGCAAGACGCTCGTGCGCGAGGTCGTCGCGAACGGGCGCGACCCCGAGTCGACCACGCTCGGCGAGATCGCCGAGCGGCCGAACGCGACGGTCGACGCCGCGATGGGTCTCGACGCCGCGTTCGCATTCCTCGAAGAGCACGACTACGAGCGCGTGCCCGTCGTCGAGAACGGAAAGCTCGTCGGCATCCTCTCGCGGTCGGGCGTGCAGCGGCGGCTCGCCGAAGACGAACCGCCGGAGCCGCTGGAGGACTAAGCAGCGGCCGCGCGGTCGAGCACGCTCGCGATGAGCGTGTCGAGTGCGGCGCGGAGACCTTCGTGGACGTCGTCATCCGAGATGACGCCGTCGTCGCTGACCTTCTCGTGCGCGTGCGCGACGGAGAGCTCTGCCTCGGTCACGCGGGCACCCATCGTGCCGAGCACCTTGCGCAGCTCAGCTGCCGCCCACACGCCGCCGAACGCGCCGGCGCTCGAGCTGATCACCGCGACCGGCTTGTTGCGGAAGACGTTCGTCGCGACCGGGCGCGAGGCCCAGTCGAGTGCATTCTTCAACGCGCCCGGAACGGATGCGTTGTACTCCGGCGTCGCAAAGAAGACCCCGTCCGACTCGCGAACGAGCTCACGGAATGCCTCGACCGCTTCAGGGCCCGGCACGACGTCGTCGTCCTGGTCGTACGGCGGGACCACCTTCAGGCCCTGCCAGATGTCGACGTCGACTCCCTCCGGCGCCTCCTCGCGCAGAGCGCGGAGGAGGGCCGTGTTGTGGGAGCCGTCGCGAAGCGAGCCGCTGATCGCGAGGATGCGCATTACGCCTCCTGCGCCACCAGGGTCAGCTCAGCCTTGAGGGTGACGGTGTTGCTGAGTGCCGGCTCGCCGTTCGGGAGCGGCATGTTCCAGTTCATGTCGAACTTGCTGCGGTCGAGCTTCGTCTCCAGCTCGAACCCGATGCGAGTCTTGCCCGCATGGTCGACGGCCGGGCCGTTGACCGTGCCGGTGATCTTCGCCGGCTGCGAAATGCCCTTGATGGTGATCTCGCCGTCGATCTCAACCTTGTCGCCGTCGCGCTTGATGTCGCTGCCAGAGAAGCTGACAACGGGGTGCTTCTCGGCGTCGAAGAAGTCGGGGGCCAGCAAGTGGGTCACGAAGCTCTCCTCCTTGACCTGGACGCTCGCGATCTTGGCCGAGCCGGTCAGCCTGCCATCGACGAGGCTCGCCTCGAAGTCGGGCACCTCACCGGTGAACTTCGCGACTGCGTAGGGGACCTCGAACGCGACGCGTGAGTGGATCGTGTCGGCCTGCCACGCGCCAGTCGGTATGCCCTGCTTGGTCTGCTCAATGGTGCTCATTGTGTGTTTCTCCTTTGATCCTTGACTGGTCAAAACTTGATTGCTCAAAGATCGTAGCAAGGAAACCTTGCGAACGCAAGTACCGGCAGGTTTTGGCTTGTTTATGGGCCTTTCGTCACCCAGGCGGCCACCTTCTGGTCGGCGCAGTCGATCGTCCCGCCGCCCTTGACGAGGCGCTGGTGGATTCCCCGCTTGAGGAAATCGGGCGCGTAGCGGGTGAGCTGGAAGGTGATCCGGGCGTGGTTGAAGTCCTGCTTGGCGACCCTGAGCTCGATCAGCCGGCTCGTCTCGCCGAGGCGCAGCCGTGCGCCGAGCTGGGCGAGCGCCTTCGCGGGCGTGTGCGCGATGAACTTCCGGCCGTCGGACTCGTAGGTCGCGTACACCTCGAAGTTCCCCGGCGCGGCCAGGCTCGGGCGGGCGAGGAAGTCGCGGACGATCTGGTCGACCTCGGCGACGGTGCACCCGGGCGGGAGGGTGGACTTCGGCGCGGCCTGCTTCTTCGAGCCACCGCACGCCGTGAGCGCCGGGACGGCGACCGCGGTGGCGGCGATTCTCAGCAGCAGGTGTAGGCGCCGGGCGGCGCGTCGCCCTCGACGGCCTCGGGAAGCTCGGCCGCTTCGAGCGCGGCGCCGTTCAGGAGGTCGCGGTCGCTTGCGTCGACCTGACCGAGCCCGAGATGTCTGAGCGTCTCGCGCAGGATCAGCACGCCGGCGGCAAGCACCTCGCTGCGGTCCGGGAGGATCAGGCGCGCGCGGCGCTCCTCCTCGCTCGTCACCGCGAGCCACTCGAGCGTCTCGTCGATCGTCGCGAGCGTCACGGTCGCGCTCCCGGCGAGACCGGCGAGCTCGGCGGTCGTGCCGTCGACGCCCAGCGCGCGCTCGACGTCCAGCGCAGGCAGTTGCGAGCGGATGTAGGCGGCCGCGGCACCCTGGTGGATGCCGAAGCGTTCGGTCAGGCGTACCGAGCCGATGTTCATGCTCGTGCGGAAGCTCTCGGTGATCAGCTCGGTCGACCCGCCGCCGACGTCGATCACCACGGTGCCCGGCTCGAGCGGCCCGACGCCGCGGAGCGTCATCGCTGCTTCTTCGTCGCCGGTGAGCAGCCGCGTCGCGAAGCCGTATCCCCACTCGATCTCCCCGAGGAACGCTTCGCCGTTCTCCGCGTCGCGCACCGCGCTCGTTGCAACCGCGAGCGTGCGCTCGGCGCCGAGCGACTCGAGCTCGCGGCGGTAGTCGGTCAGTGTGTTGCGGACGCGCGCGATCGGGACGGGGAGGAGGCGATGCCGCGCATCGACCCCTTCGCCGAGCTTCGTGATCGTCGTGCGGCGCTGCACTTCCGCGACGCGACCGTCCTCGACGTCCGCGACGAGGAGGCGGGTGGCGTTCGTGCCGAGGTCGATCGCGGCGACGCGCATCACTTGCGCGGCACCGCTCCCCGGAACGCGAAGAGCGACGCCTTGGCCTCGGCCGCGGCAGCCTGAATGACGGCGAGCTCGGTGCGCGACTCCTCAAGGCGCTCGAGCGCAGCGCTCAGCTTCTCCGTCCCTTCGGTGAACGCGACCGCGTGCCGCTCGGCCTCAGCGGCCGTCTCCAGGACCTCGCCGATCGCCGCCGACGTCGTCTTCGAGAAGCGCCGGAAGGTGCGCCAGGTGTGCAGCCCGCGGGAGACCGCGACGGCGATCGAGCCGACGATCGCGACGACGAGAAAGAGCAGCGAAACCCAGGTGAGAAGCGACATTCGGGGCATCGTAACGACGGTTTTGTGAACGGACAGTGCTACAATCGACGCCGCGTCGCGGGGTGGAGCAGTCAGGTAGCTCGCCGGGCTCATAACCCGGAGGTCGCAGGTTCAAATCCTGCCCCCGCTATGAACGACTTGCTGCGACCGGCCCCTCTGGCCGGTCGTAGTGCTTTTGGCTCCTGCTCGACGCTGATCACTCTATGGAGGCCCGATGGAACGTCGCGATCGCGACAACAGGGACGCTCTACCGCCTTCGACTCAGACGTCGCGGGTGCTGCCGACCCATACGGTCCGCTCGGGCTCGACAGTGTCGACCGGCCAGCCCTCGAAGACCGCCAACGTCGAAGGGCCGATCAAGCCTGGCACGTTCGTCACGCAGTGCTTCCAGCGCAACGGCGACGGCGAGCTGTTCGAGCGGAAGGTGGCGGCCGACGTGATTGTCCTGCTCGACGCGATTGTCGAGAGCAAGGGCTATACCGCCAAGATCAGAGTCGACGTCTTCGACTCGATCTGGACGCGCTACGACGCCGGCGACTACGGATCGGGCCAGGCCGGACACGCTGTCTACGACGACATCGAGACGCTTCCGCCGGTCTGGCTGGTCGACAGCGACGTCGCTGCGAATCCCACGTGGCCCGTAGCCTCGACGCGCGGTCCGCAGCAGATCCAGCTCGCCACTTCTCGCTAGGTCGCGCGCGCTCGGCGCGACCGGCCGTCTCGGCCGAATCGCGCCGTCGCGGCTGCCTACGCGATGCGCTTAGGCGCGTGACCTCATGAAGAAGATCGTCGACCAGACCGGGAAGGGGCTCAATACGACTCAGGCCGCGCTGTTGCAGGCGGCCAGCGCCCGCATCGGCGCGGAGCTCGGCTGCTCGTAGCCCTTTGCTGGTAGCCCGTGAGCTCTGCGATCAAGCCGGGGATGGCACCTTCGCTCCGACGAACTCAAGGAGTGCGGCATTCACTTCGTTGGGATGAGTCCACGCGATGTTGTGGGGACCGCCCTTGACCGGAACGAGCCTCACATCCGCGATCAGCTCAGGTAGCCGCGCGGCGGTCGCCTCGAACGGAAGGATCCTGTCCTCCGTCCCGTGCACGACGAGCACCGGGACATCGATCTTCGGCAGGTCGGGCCGGAAGTCGGTGAGCCATGCGTCCACGCACGCGTAGGTGGCGTGCGGAGACGCCCCGGCGGCGACGTTGAAGCTCGCTTGCCAGGCCTGGTCCGTGATCCGCTCCGGAGCGAGCTTGTCGACGTTGTAGAAGTTGTCGAGGAAGTCCTTGAAGTACGCGTAGCGGTCCTTGACGATCGCGGCCTTGATCCCCTCGAATACCTCTCCGTCGACGCCCTCGGGATTATCGTTGGTCTTGAGCAGGAACGGCGGGATCGCGCCGAGCAGGGCGGCTTTGCGGACGCGCTGCGAGCCGTAGGTGCCGAGGTAGCGCGTCACCTCGCCGGTTCCCATCGAGAAGCCGACGAGCACGACGTCGTCCAGGTCGAGGTGCTCGATCAGCGTCTTGAGGTCGGCGGCAAACGTGTCGTAGTCGTAGCCGACCGTCGGTTGGCTCGAACGGCCAAAACCGCGGCGGTCGTAGCTGATCACTCGGTGGCCCCGTGCGAGCAGCTCTCGCTCTTGACGCTCCCACGAATTCCCGTTGAGCGGGTAACCATGGATCAGGAGGACGGGCGGGCCGCTCCCGTGATCCTCGTAATGGATCTCGATCGGGTGGTCGTTCTCGGTTCCGACAGCGATGCGCGGCATCGTCTCCTCCTTGTCGTCCGTCTGTTGCGCTGATCGTCGCGCGATGGCGACGTCGTCGCGCCTGTCGAAACCCCTGGTCGTTCCCCTGGCCGGGGTCTGCGCTAGGCGCTCACGAGAGGCCGGCCTGCCTCGGACAGGGCCCCCCGAAGCTGTCTGCGCGATCTGATGCCAAGCTTCGTGAACACTTTGCGCAGATGCCATTCCACGGTGCGTGCGCTGATGTAGAGCTGCGCACCGATCTCCGGATTCGACAGGCCGTCGCGGGCGAGCCGGGCGATCTGTTCCTCCTGGGCTGTGAGGTGATCGCGGGCCTCGTCCATGCGCCTGCGCACCTTCTCGCCCGTGGCGACCAGCTCGCGTCGCGCGCGCTCGGCGAACCCTTCAGCCCCAACGCGATCGAAGAAGTCGTGCGCGGAACGCAGCTGCTCGCGCGCATCTACTCGCCTGTTCTCGCGGCGGAGCCACTCGCCGTACAGCAGCTGCGTGCGCGCCAGTTGAACCGCGATGCGGCAGTGCGCGAGCCGCTCCAGCGACTCCCGGTAAAGGCTGTCGGCGTCGCCGCCGCTGCTGAGCAAAGCGCGCGATCGGGCCGTCATGCCGAGAGCCCAGTGAGTGTTGACGGCGGCCGCCCGCTCCTCGAGGTGGCGACAGGCGACCTCGGCCGCGTCTCGGCTGCCCGTTCTGACGCCCGCCTCTATCACCTCGGCCAGAGACCAGTGAAATAGACCGAGATCCTCGTACTCGCACGCGCGCCCCGCGGCAGCGAGCGCTGCCTCGTAGCGACCGAGACCGTTGTACAGCACGGCGTTCGTGTACTCGGCCAGCGAGATCGCGAGACCCTCGCCGTTTTCCGTCGCGTTTTGGAGCCTGGCTTCGATGACGGCCACCGCCGCGGCTTCATCGCCACGCCACGCAGCAAGGGCCAGTGGTGCGTACCTCAGCGGCAGGGCGCCTGTTGCCTCGTTGATCGCGTCCGCCTCCCCGATGAGAGCCGCTGCATCGTCGAAGCGGCCGGCATGCAGGCGGGTGGCCGCCTGGGCGTCGAGCAACGCCGAAAGTGCTGTCAGCGCGCCTCGATCCCGAGCCACCTGCACGGCGCGATCAGCCGACGAATACCACGCCTCGTCGTCCCAGACCTCGTGCGCGACCTGGGACACGAGCCACAGCCCCAGGTCCAGCTCCTGATCCTGCCGTTCCCGCGTCAGGGCGCGCAGCGCTCGCTGGAGCAAGGGCACGGCTGCCGCGTAGCCGTCGGTGAACCGGATCGCCAGACCGTCAACCAGGAGATCCGGGGCTGTGGGGCGATCCGCGCCGCGGCGCGCCGCGCGAGCCGCCTTGGCAACGTCACCGATCGCTCGGCTGCCGGCGACTCGGCCGGCATAGACGCTCGCTGAAAACGCGTCGAGGTAGGTCGCGCGCGCCAACTCGGCGTCAAGGGGCTCTAGGCGTTTGGCGGCATCGAGCAGCAGCTGCGGAGCGTCGCGGCCGCGGCTGCTCATGAACGCGATCCGCGCCCTCAGTCGCTCCGACCGCGCGCGCTGCAGCGGATCGAGCCGCGAACGCTGAGCGGTCGCAAGCAGCTCGACCGCTGTACCCGGTGCGCCTGCCATGAACTTTGCCTCGGCGGCGCCCAGCGCCCGCGCTCCCCGCTGCGTGGGGTCCGCCGTCAGCGCGACGGCGCGCTGCAGGAACGCAGCTGCGGCGGCGACCCCGCCGCGAGCCTGTGCCCGGCCGGCCGAACGCTCGAGCTCGGCGGCGACTTCCTCGCCGGGTCCCGGCGTCGCCCGGGCGCGGTGCCAGGCGCGGCGGTCCGGGTCCTCCACGGGGTCGGTGGCTTCGGCGAGGGCGCGATGCACGCGGTGGCGGTCGTCGGCGGCAGCTGCGCGGTAGGCGGCGGATCGGGCGAGCGGATGGGCGAACTCGACGCGCCCATCTACCTTGAGCAGGTCGGCGTCCACTGCGGGGTCGGCCGCCGCCATGTCGATGCCGAGCGTCGCGGCGGCACGGTGGAGGAGCACGGGGTCGCCCAGGGGCTCCGCGGCGGCGGTGAGCGCGAGCAGCTGAGTCGCGGAGGGGAGTAGGAGGAGGCGCCGGGCGTAGCTCTGTTCGAGCTTGTTGACCACCGGGTGGCTGTCGGGGACCCCGAAACCGCCGGCGAGGTCTGCGGCGTTCCAGGTGCGCGGCAGCTCGAGGAGCGCGAGCGGATTGCCGTGGCTCTCTTTGATGATCTGGTCGCAGACCGCGGCATCGAGAGGGCCATGCACGTTGTCCAGCAGCAGCGCGCGCGCATCGCTGTCGCCGAGTCCGCGCACGGGCAGCGCGGTGAGCCCAGCGAGAACGTCGTCCCCGGTGCCCGTCCGCGCTGCGCACACGAGGGCGACCCGCTCGGCGAGAAGCCGCCGTGCGACGAAACCGAGGATCTGCGCCGAGGCCTGGTCGAGCCATTGCGCGTCGTCGACGACGCAGAGCAGTGGCTGCCGCTCGGCGGCGTCCGCGAAAAGGGTCAGCGTGGCGAGTCCCACCAGGAACCGGTCGGGTGCGGCACCGACGCGCAGCCCGAACACCGTCGCGAGCGCGTCACGCTGCGGGACGGGCAGCCGGTCGAGGTGATCCAGCATCGGCGCGCAGAGCTGATGGAGGCCGCTGTAGGCCAGTTCCATCTCCGACTCGACGCCGCCGGCGGTCACGACTTGCCAGCCGGCGACACGATCGAACAGGTAGCTAAGCAATGCGCTTTTGCCGACGCCGGCCTCGCCGCGCAGGACCGTGACTCGGCTCCGGCGGGCGAGCGCGTCGGACAAAAGTTGGTCGAGTGCCTCGCATTCGGCACGACGTCCGAGGAGCTTCATCCGCGGTGCCTCCCTACGTGCAGCCCTCGTCCTCACCGATCCTACACCCGCTCGGTTTCCATTCTTCCGACGCGCCGGACACGGCTGACCAGGCCCCGACGGCGGGCAGCAGTTCGTCCAGGCGGCTGCGGTGATGGTTACCCGAACGTGAACGCGTACGCCTCGGCGCCGGGCTCGAGGAACGTGATCTCCAGCGTTCGCTCGCGGACCGCGTCGTGCTCGCGCACGAGCTGATAGAGGCGGCCGTCCCGGAGCACGCCGTTCCCGTCCTCGTCGAGGTCGACACCGTGTGACCGGCCCGGAGCCTCGCCGTCGAGGAGCAGGCGGAACGGAATCGGTTGTCGTGCTCCGGACGACAGGACGAGATGCGCATCGCGCGCGTGGAACCGGCAGGCGATGCTTCCGCCGGCCCGGTCGAGCACGACACTCTCACGCCCGACCGCCCATTCGCCGGCAAGGGCCCAGTGGTTGAAGCGCAGGCGCTCAGGGAGCTTGTAGTCGCGGCGCTCGTCGAACGCGCTGCCGCCCGGTGACGCGAATTGCTCGCTGCGCGCGTAGCCGAGATACGTCTCAGGCGTCCGCAGGTCGTCCCAGTCGGCCTCCGCCTCCACGCCGAGCCCTTCGACGGAGACGAGCTCTCGCTCGACGCCGAGCAACCGCTGAATGAGACGCTCCGACTGCTCATAGCGTCCTTCGCCGAAGTGGTGGTCGCGGATGACGCCGTGCGCGTCGACGAAGTAGAGCGCCGGCCAGTAGTGGTTGTCGAAGGCGGCCCAGATCTCGTAGTCGTTATCGACGGCGACCGGGTATTCGATTCCCCGTTCCTTCGTCGCCTGCCGTACACAGTCGATCTCGTGCTCGAACGAGAACTCCGGGGTGTGGACTCCGATCACGATCAACCCGTCGTCTTGGTAGGCCTGCGACCACGCACGGATGTACGGCTCCGTGCGCAGCCAGTTGATGCACGTCAGTGTCCAGAAGTCCACAAGGACGACGCGGCCGCGCAGCTCGGCGGGGCCGAGTTGCTCGGAGTTGAGCCACCCGGTCGCCCCGCCGAGCGGGGGGATGTGCAGTCGTTGGAACAGGGTCATCGAGCGCAGCGACTAGCGGAGCGACCTGAATGCGGCGCGAACCTCGGTCGTGAAGAGGTCCGGCTCTTGCCAGGCGGCGAAGTGGTTGCCTTTGTCGACTTCGTTGAAGTAGACGAGGTTGGGGTAGGCCTGCTCGGCCCAACTCCGCGGCGCTTGATAGAGCTCTCTTGGAAAGACGCTCACGGCAGCCGGGATGGAGACGCCCTTGATGGCGAAAAAGGCGAGCTTGTTTTCCCAATAGAGACGACCCGAAGAAACCCCCGTGTTCGTCAACCAGGTGAGCATGATGTTGTCGAGGACATCGTCTCGTGTGAGGTCGCCTACGGGGTGTCCGTCGACAAAGGCGTGCGAGATGTCCTCGTAACTCTTCGCGTCGTGGTCGAGCATCCAGGCCGCCAGGGCAACCGGGGAATCCGCATTCCCATACAACGTCTGCGGGCGCAGCATCATCTCGGTCGCGTACCCAATGCCCTTCGTATAGAGGAAGCGCAACTGCTCGTACGCGCGGCTTTCGTCGGCTGACAGACCGGATGGCGCCGGGCCACCGGAGGCGAGCGCCTTTGACACGTCGGGAGGAACAGTGCCCGGCATGTTGGAGTGAATGCCGAGCAACTCCGGAGGTGCCTGTGCACCCATCAGATCCGTGACCATCGCACCCCAGTCGCCGCCTTGCGCCACAAATTGCGTATAGCCAAGGCGCTTCATCAGCGCGACCCAGGCACGTGCGATGTGGGCGGGGTCCCAGCCGGTCGTGGTCGGCTTGCCGGACAACCCGTAGCCCGGCAGCGACGGAATCACGAGATCGAAAGCCTCTTCTGCGCTACCGCCATGTGCCGTCGGATCCGCGAGCGGGCCAACGACCTTCAGCATCTCGATGACCGAGCCGGGCCAGCCGTGCGTGATGATGAGCGGCAACGCGTTGTCGTGACGCGACTTGACGTGGATGAAGTGGATGTCGAGCCCGTCGATTTCGGTCATGAACTGCGGTAGCACGTTCAGCCTCGCCTCGAACCGCCGGAAGTCGTAGGCGGTGCCCCAGTAGCGCGCGAGTTCCTGCATCGTCGCCAACTGCACGCCCTGCGAAGGATCTGCGACGGTCTCCTTGTCGGGCCAGCGCGTGGCCGCGATGCGCCGACGGAGGTCGTCCAAGGCCTTCTCCGGAATGTCGACCTTGACGGGCCGGATCGCGGTGGCGCCCGCTGTCTCTTTGGTCGTGACAGACATGTAGGTCCTCCTCGGTTCGGTGACACCCGAAGCCTGGTCGTCTCGTCAGGAGGTGGCGCCCGTTGGAGGCCCTGGTCTGCTCCCTGGTCTCCCGGGCGGCGCTCGCGCATTTGTCGTAACCGGCGGGACCGCGCTCGGTGGCGAAGTAGTACTGGTACCACCATTGGAGCTCGGCCTCCGGCGGCAACGGCAGCTTGCCGGCTTCTTGGCTTCCGATCAGATAGCCGCTCACGAAGACGAGCGCTTTGCAGCGCTCAGGCCACAGTGCCGCGACGATGTCACAGCGCGGGGTGGTCAGACCGGGGGGCAACCAGGGCGTTCCACGGGGGCGACCCCGGCGCATGACCGCGACTCTGCAACTGGATGCGCATCAGCGTCACTCCGATCGAGCCCCATCCCGACGATCCCGAGGTCGACGCGTGAGCGTGGATCTTCCGTCGCCCTCTCTGTCTCGGGTCTACCGCCTGGAGG
>JAOPYY010000019.1 GCA_025964395.1 Actinomycetes bacterium
GAGGAGAAAGAAGGCATAGATGGCGAAGACTGCTGTCAGTGTGATCGCCGAGAACTTCCATTCGGCCTGGTACACGCCGTAAAGCGGTGACGGAGCAGCGGAAACCGCGAACACGAGGAAGAAGACAACCGCCGCCAGCCAGAACGCAGCCGTGTGCGGGAGCGTCGCCCGCCCGAGACGGCCCCCCGAGGCTCCGCCGCTTGCCTTCGTTCCCGTCATCTCGAGTCTCCCGATGGCCTGAACTCTTGCGTGGCTAGGGCGGCGCTCGCATCGGGGCCGCCCTAGGCTTTGCCGCTGAGCACTTGTACCGGATCATCGTGCTCTCGACCGCGTTGCGCTCGGCGCGGTCGTTTCGTGTGTAGCCGGGCGGGATGCCATCAAACTGCTCGCCCGTCACACCCCTCAATGATTCGTGAGGTGGCACGGAATATCGGTTCGGGCGGCATACCGACCGGCAACCGGCACGCCGATCTCGCAGCGCAACTCGCTCCGCATGGTCGTCACGCTCGCGAAGCAAGCCGGGATCAACGTGCCCAAGGACGAGGAGACCGCCGACGAGCCGAACCTGGACATCCACGCCCTCCGTCACGTCTTCGCCTCGGCGATGATTCGCGCGACCCACGGAGACGCCGAGAAGGTCCGCCGGTTGACCGGCCACGCGAACTCGCAAGTCCTTCTAGAGATCTACTCGCACGAGTTCGAGGGTGTGCGTGGAGGGACCTCGATCGCCGAACAGGCGGCGCTCATTGATGCTGCCTTCGGGGGCGGGGTGTGACCCATCTGTGACCCGGAGGCCCCTAGACAGACCGAGAGCCCCGTGAGGGGCTCTCGGTTTGGCTCGAATAGAGAGAGCGGATGAAGAGACTCGAACTCTCGACCTTCTGCATGGCAAGCAGACGCTCTAGCCAACTGAGCTACATCCGCGAAGAGCCTCTGTATAGCCGGGGTCAGGCGAGGCCGAGCCGGGCAGCCATCGTCCCCGCGACCGCTTGCAGCCCCGAAAGTGGCCTGATCATGACCGTGAACTTCTCGATTTCGCCGGCGTCGTTCTCCTCGAGGATGTCGATGCCCTGGAGGTCGCGATCGCCGACGTTCGCCTCGAAGAACAGGATCGTCGTGCGGCCGTCGCGCCACTCGTTCGTGTAGCGGAAGTTCTCGAACACCGTCGCGACGAGGCGCAGGATCCCCTCGACCTGATCCTTGCCGTGGTAGGCCTTGTAAACCGCCGGGCTGCGGAACTCGATGACGTCGGCGAGCGTCGCAACCGCCGCGTCCTCGTCGCCCGCCTCGATCGCGATCCCGAACGGATGCGTGACGTTCATGCCGCGTCCAGCGCGTCGTTGACGAGCTTGTCCGCGAGCTCGTTGTGTGCGCGCTTCACGTGCCGATACTCGACGTTCCCGACGCGTCGCGCAAGCGCGGTCGCCTCGTTGTAGAGCTCGCGCAGCGCTTCGTTCTTGACGCGGTACTCGCCCCGCATCTGCTTGACCATCAGCTCCGAGTCCGAGACGACCTCGACCTGCGGCACGTGCAGCTCGACCGCCTTCTGCAGGCCGGCGATCAGCCCGCTGTACTCCGCGACGTTGTTTGTCGCCGTGCCGATCGCCTCGCCTTCGGCGGCGAGCACCGTGCCGTCTTCCGACTCGAGCACGAATCCGTAGGCAGCCGGCCCGGGATTGCCGCGCGCGCCGCCGTCGGTGAAGAGGCGTGCCTTCACGACACGAGCTCGTAGACGTCGAATGCGGGCTCCTCGTACGGATGCACCGCGCGCAACGCACCGACGACGTCGTCGTGCCGCTCTGCGGGAAAGACCGTCTCGAGCCGCAACTCGGTGACGCGCTCCTCCACCCCGGCCCGCCCGACCTGGGGGTCGGTTCCCTCGCCCCCGAAGAACGTGCCGGTTCCCTCCGTGTACCAGGAGCACCGTTCGTAGGCGCCGATCCGCCCCGCGCCGGCGGCGAAGAGCGCGCTCCGCACGGCGTCGAGCGCTTGGGGCGGGACGAAGACGACGAGCTTCCGATTCACGGGCCGAGCCTAGCGGCCGTGGCCAAACCGGACATGGCTAGGGACAGTCCCTGGCCATGACCGTTTTCGACATGTCCCGGGGACTGTCCCCGGGACATGTCCGAAAGAGCCACTAGCCCGCGGCCGGAGCGCCGGTTGACCACGCTACAACCCTCGCTGTGGCCTGCTCGAGGGTGAGGGCGGCGGTGTCGAGACAGAGGTCGTGCGCCGGCCGGTCGCGAAGCGTCTCCGCCAGTTCCTCGTAGTGGCGCGTGAGGAAGTTCTCGTCACGGGACAGACCGCGCGTCGGATTCTGCTCGACGCGGAGAAGCGCGGTCGCCAGGTCGACTCTCAGCGTCACGAACCGAATAGCCACGTCGGCGCGAAGCATCGAGCTGAACTCGTGTCGGGCGGAATCGTCCAGAAAGTCGCCCTCTGCGATGACGACGTCGCGAGGGTGGATTTGCCGCTCGCGATCGGCCCACCAATCACAATGACAAGGCGCAGTGGCAGCTCGCTAGTTGTTGTCGATCTGCGCGCGCTGCAGCTTGCCGCTGTAGTCGACGTACACCGACTTCCACTCGGTGAAGACGTCGAGCGCCGCCTGGCCCGCTTCGCGGTGGCCGTTGCCCGTCTGCTTCATCCCGCCGAACGGCAGGTGCAC
>JAOPYY010000213.1 GCA_025964395.1 Actinomycetes bacterium
CGTGACGGGCGTCCCGCTCCTTGCCTTCATGTATAAGAACGACGTCGTGGCTTAGGTCTTTGCACATCGAGGCAGCGCTCCGTCGCTGCCGCCTCTCTCGCCTCACCGCGCTCATGAGCGTGGTCGAGCGCGACTTCTGCAAAGACCTCTGAGAGAAAGGTGTCACTCCATGGCCGCCTCGACAGCGGAACTTCCCGCGATCTCCCAGCACCCGCTCGCCTATCTGCTCGGTCTCCGGACGCTCATCTGGCACTTCCAGCTCGCCGCGCGGGAGGTCTGATCGTGCCCGGCAAGATGCACGAGGACGAGCTCGACACCGACGAAGCTCTCGTTCGCCGCTTACTTGCGGCGCAGTTCCCGCAGTGGGCCGAGCTCCCGATCGAAGCGCTGCCCGCAGGCGGGACCGACAACGCGATCTACCGGCTCGGCGACAAGCTCTCCGTACGGCTGCCGCGGCGGAGCGACTGGGCGGCCGGTTCGCTGGACAAGGAGTTCGAGTGGCTGCCGAAGCTGTCGACGCTGCTGCCGCTTCCCGTACCGACGCCGGTCGCGCGTGGCGCAGCCGGCGAGGGGTATCCGCACGAGTGGTCGGTCTTCAGCTGGCTCGACGGCGACGACGCGACGGGCGCGCCCCTCGACCTGGATCGTGCCGCGATCGACCTCGCGGAGCTGCTCGGAATGTTGTGGCGCATCGATCCGAGCGGAGGCCCGCCCGCAGGAGGCCGCGGCGGCTCGCTCCACCCGCGCGACGAGTGGGTGCGCGCGGGAATCGAAGCGCTCGATGACTTGATCGACGCCGCAGCCGTGACGGCGGCGTGGGAAACGGCGCTCGCCGCGCCAGAGTGGGACCGCCCGCCCGTCTGGGTTCACGGCGATCTCGACGCGCGCAACCTGCTCGTCAAAGACGGTCGGATCACCGCTGTCCTCGACTGGAACTCGCTCTGCGTCGGCGATCCGGCGTGCGACGTGAAACTCGCGTGGGCGGTGCTCGACGCGGAGACGCGGCCGGTGTTCCGCGAGCTGCTCGAGATCGACGACGCGACGTGGGCGCGCGCTCGCGGCTGGGTGCTGTCGCAGGCGATGATTGCGCTTCCGTACTACCTGCACACCTACCCGGTGATCGTCGAGCAAGCCTGGCGCTGGCTCGCCGAGGTGCTGGGCGACTAATAGAGGCTTGATGTGAAACGCACGCGCAGCCGCGGCTGGTGGCTCAGACGCGGCGCATCTCGCCCGTGCCGGGCTTGAACGTAGGCACCGCTATGCCCTGCGCCCGACCCGAACGACCTGCTTGGTCTGAGCCATCCCCGCGACCACGCAGTTCCACATCAAGCCTCTAGGCGTACTCGTGGTGTTGCGGCAGGTCGTCGGTGATCTCGAACCACGGCGCCTTGGAGCCGACGAAGATGTGCTCTTCCGGACGGATGGTCGGTGCGTCGACGAGCGACCCCATGGAGACGTGCACATAGGCGCCGTCCCGCACCACCGAGAAGAGGAAGGACCCGCAGGCCGCGCAGCGCGTGTCGTTGAGGTCTTCCTCTCCGAACACCGCGATGTCGTCCAGACCATCCGTGATCGCGAGCTTCTCCTGCTCGATGCCGGCGAACGCCTTGAACGCGGAGCCGGTGGCCGCGCGGCACTCCGAGCAGTGACAGTTCGCCGCGTACAGAAATGCATCCGCGACCTCGTAGCGCACCGCGCCGCACCGGCACTTGCCCTGGAGCAGACGGATGCGGTTGCTCTTCTCCGGCGGCATGCTTCTCAGACTAGGCCGCGAGCGGCCCATGCCGCAGTGCTTACCGTGAACGGAGCGGCGGGCAGTAGCTCGCGACAGCGTTCACGCAGCTCGTCACGGGCCGGTTCCGTGAGGGTTTGAACGTGCGCCCCCGCGGGGCCGACGCCGAACGTGAGCGGCTCCCACCACTCGTCGAACGTCGCAAACTGAGCGGACGCCGTGACGGTCGTCTCCTGCGCCGAGCGCAGCCCCGCAGCTGCGAACAGCTCGGTGAGATGGCCTTCCCGAGCGCCCGCGAGCTGCGACTCGTTGTGGGCTCCGGGATCGAGGTCGAGCGCGGCCTGCCAGAACACGCCTAGCGGTGTGCGACCGCCCGCGTGGTCCCACACGCAAGCGGCGATCACACCGCCGGGGCGCGTCACACGCGCCATCTCGCGGAGACCGGCGACAGGATCCGCCATGAAGTGGACGACGAGTTGCGCCAGCGCCGCATCGAAGGTCTCGTCGTCGAACGGCAGCTGTTCGGCGGGCGCGCGGCGCACGTCGACGGTGGGGTGGCGCTCCTTCGCCGCGGCGACGAACGCCTCCGACGGATCGGCCGCGGCGACCGCGTCGGCGCCGACGAGCCGGACGAGCTCACCGGTGAGCGCGCCCGGGCCACAACCGACATCCAACACTCGCTGCCCGTCACGAACCTCGGCGAGCGCTGCAAGTTGCGGGCCGAGCTGCACCGAGTAGCGGCCCATGAAGCGGTCGTACGCTTCTGCTGACACCTCGAACGACATCGCGCGCACTCTACGTCGAGCGAGCGCGCGCGATGTCGTTGACGACGTGTTGTTAGGCGAGCGAGATCGCGACCTGCTCCAGGAGGTCGAGTGCGTCCTGCAAGCCGGCCTCCATGCCCGAGTCGATGATCGCGTCGCGGGACACTTTGCTCGTCGCCTGGATGAGAAGCGTGAGCGTCGTGCGGCCGTCCGCCTCTGCGAAGGTCGCAGTGTTGACCGTTGCCCCATCCTCCTCAGCAACGCCTTCGGGCAGGCCCTCGTAGATCTCGGTCGAGACGATCCGCTCGTTGGGTACGAGCTCGAGGTACTCGCCGTGGAAGCCCACCTCGAATCCGCCGTCGGCGATCATCACCCACCGCCACTTGCCGCCGACCCGCAGGTCGATCTCGGCGAGCGTCACCTCGCCGCGCTTTGCGTTCCACCAACGCTTGACCAGCTCAGGTGTGGTCCACGCTTTGTAGACCAGGTGCTTCGGCGCAGCGAACTCCCGCGTGATGAGGATCTGCTCATCGGTGGGAAGTGTCAATGTCGCGCTGCGACTACTCGCCACTGTCATCTCCGTCCTCCTCCTGTTTGAGTTCTTCCAGCACGACGTCCAGTGCCTCGAACCGCTCCGACCACGTGCGCTCGTAGTTCTTCACCCAGTCGTGGATGGGCTTGAGTGCTTCGCCGTTCAGCCGGTACATGCGCTGGCGTCCTTCCTCACGCACGTCGACCGCGCCGACTTCCCGCAGCACCCGCAGGTGTTTGGACACCTGCGGCTGGGCCAACCCGAGCTCGTGCGCGAGGTCGTTCACGGGGCGCTCGCCGCCTGCGAGCACGTCCAGGATCTGGCGCCGGCGGGGCTCGGCCACCGCGTTGAACGCATCGGTCGTGGTCGCTGCGCGTGCCATCGCCAAATCATATGCCGATATAAGAATATGTCAAGTCCGCGGTGTCGCTCGACAGACCGGCATGGAGCCGCCGTCCCCGGAGGCCCTCAAGGCCATGGTGTCGGCCTTGGCCATCCCGCGAGTCAGCGACCCGGCCGAGACCGCAGCGGTCATCGCCTTCCTCGCCAGCCCGGCCGCCTCCTACATCACCGGCGCCGTGATCGACTCCAACGGCGGATACACGGCCTGACCGGCTCCAGCTCAGCTTGTCGGGTTTATGTCAGCGGTCGGTTACGATCCCGAGCCATCCGGAAGGAGCGCCGCATGTCGACGAGGACGACCGAAGAGATCAAGATCGGCCCGCTGGGCATTCGCTTCCTCGTCGAGGGCGAAGCCTCTGGAGGGACCGTCGCGGTGTTCGAATGCGACGTTCCTGCCGGCGCGAAGGTGCCGGCGGCGCACAGCCACGACGCATACGAGGAGACGATCTACGGGCTCCGCGGCGTCATGACATGGACGGTCGAAGGCACTCCGACTGAGGTTGGGCCGGGCGACGTCGTTTGCATTCCGCGCGGCGCCGTGCACCGCTTCGACAACAACGGGGACGAGGACGCGACCGTGCTCGCGATCGTCAGCCCTGGGATCCTCGGCCCGGACTACTTCCGCGACGTGGCTGCAGTCGTGCAGGCGGCAACGGGTGGCCCGCCCGATCTCGCCGAGATCGGCGCTGTGATGCGGCGTCACGGCCTCACCCCGGCGCCCTGAGGCGCAGCTACAGCGCGGACTCGAGCAGTTCGGCGTGCTCGCTCTCGGGCGGAGTGCCATAGACGTAGACGAGCAGATCCTCGTCCCCGTGGTTCACCGTCTGCAGCGGGGTGCGCGGCTCGACGTGGATCAGCCCGCCCGGCGGCACGTCGTGTCGCTCCGGCGGATCGCCGAGGTACATCGTCAGCGTCCCCGCGAGCACGACGAACGTCTCCTCCTGGAACGGGTGCCGGTGGCGCCGGCCCTTGGCCCCGGGCTCGTAGCGCCAGACGTTCGCCCGCGTGTGCGCGAACTCGGCCAGGTCGCTGAGTTCGGCGACATGGCGCGCGGGCTCATCGGGCTCGTGCGGCCGCGTGATCCACTCGAGCTCGGCGGGACGAATCGCGCGAAACGCCATGCCGCCAGACTAGTCAGACGATCTCGGAGACCGATCGTGTGTTCAGCACGTCGGCGGCGGTCGCCCAGCCGCGACGCGCGGTCGCAACCGCGAGCCGCATGTTCTCGAGCCCGCGCACGGAATGGGCATCGGTCGAGCACGTGACGCGCACGCCCGCGCGAATCGCGTCGCGCACGAGCTCGCCGCTGAGGTCGATGCGGTCCGGGAGCCCGTTTGTCTCGACCGCGGTTCCGGTCTCGAGGCAGGCGGCGAAGACGGCGTCGAGATCGACGTCGTTCGGCGGCCGGTGGTTGATGATCCGCCCCTGCGGGTGGCTGATCGAGCGCACCGCCGGGTGGTGGACTGCGGCGAGCGTGCGCTTCGTCAGCTGGTCGCGTGACTGGCGCTGGCCGGCGTGCACCGAAGCCTGCACCCAGTCGAGCTCGCCGAGCACGTCGTCGGGGAGGTCGAGCGTCCCGTCGGCGAGGATGTCGCACTCCGTCCCGCGCAGGATCCGAAACGGCGCGAGCCGGTCGTTCGCTGCTGCGATCTCTTCACCTTGGCGGCGGAGCTC
>JAOPYY010000221.1 GCA_025964395.1 Actinomycetes bacterium
ACCACCCACTGCAGGCTCTGCTGGGTGAAGTCGAGGCTGTTCTTGATCGACGGCAGCGCGATGTTGAGGATCGACGCGTCGAGCACGTCCATGAACTGGACGAGGCACAGGAGAAGCAGGATCGCAACGCCGCGCCGAGACGACAGCGACGACGTCTCCGGCGCTGCATCCTCGGGAACGGCTTGCGGGTAGGTCGTTGCACTCATTACGTGGTTCTCGCTCTCTTTCGGAAATCACAAGAGGCGGCCTGTCACATCGGCCGCGTCTCGTCCGTCATCTCTAGTGACGGATGCCAACGAAGGGATGTGACATGAGCGATCGCGACTGGCTGGCTGAGAAGTTCGAAGGGCACCGTGCGCACTTGCAGCGAGTCGCATACCGCATGCTCGGCACCGTCGACGAGAGCGACGACGCGGTCCAGGAGGCCTGGTTGCGGTTGAGCCGCACCGACGACGCGGCGATCGAGAATCTCGGCGGCTGGCTCACCACCGTCGTCGGTCGCGTGTGTCTCGACATGTTGCGCGCGCGTCGCTCGCGGCGAGAGGACTATGCGGGCTCGTGGCTCCCGGAGCCGATTGTCGAGTACGGGGACCAGACCGACCCCGAGCACGAGGCGCTGCTCGCCGACTCGGTCGGGCTTGCGCTGCTCGTCGTGCTCGAGACGCTGACGCCGGCGGAACGCTTGTCATTCGTCCTGCACGACATGTTCGGCATCTCCTTCGAGGAGATCGCTCCGATCGTCGACCGTACTCCCGCGAATGCCCGGCAGCTGGCGAGCCGCGCCCGCCGTCGCGTCCGAGGCGCGGAGCCGGAGCCCGACGCCGACCTGGCGGCGCAGCGCGAGGTCGTCGACGCCTTCCTCGCGGCCTCCCGCGCCGGCGACTTCGCCGGCCTGATCGCCGTGCTCGACCCCGACGCGGTCTTCCGCATGGACGCCGGCCTCGACAGCCCGCTGACGCGGAGCCCGGTCGAAGGGGCGGACGCAGTGGCCCGCGCGATCCTCGCGCGCGGCGCGCCGTTCGCTCCGCTGGCCCGCCCGGCCGTGGTCAACGGCGCGGCTGGCGCAATCGTCGGTCGTCGCGGCCGGCCGTTGGCCGTCGCCGGCTTCACCATCGCGGGCGGTCGCATCACCGCGATCGACATCGTCATCGACCCGGAGAAGCTGCCGCACATCGTTCTCGACTAGCGCTTCGAACCGGTTTACCTAGGCAGCAATGAGCGCAAGCTTGGTAAGAGATGGGTGCGGCGCGTGAGCGAGAGGAGGAGCTGATGGCGCAAGACAACGTTCGTATCGCGCGCAGCCTGTATGACCACTGGAACGAGAGGCAGTTCGACAAGATCGCTGACCTCGTGGCCGCCGACGGTGAGATCGTGATCGTGGGCTCCGATACCCACTTTCACGGACCCGCGGGCGCGGTCGAGTTCTCCCAGATGTGGGCGGACGGCTTCCCCGACGGCCGGGTGGAGATCGACAACGTGGTCGCATCGGGCGACCACGTCGTCCTCCAGTTCACCGGCGAAGGAACGCAGACCGGGCCGCTCAAGTCGCCCGTGGGCGAGATTCCGCCTACCGGCCGCTCCATGAGTCTCAAGCTCTGCGATGTCCACGAGATCCGAGACGGAAAGATTCGCTCGGTGCAGACGTACTTCGATT
Source organism: Actinomycetes bacterium (assembly GCA_025964395.1). Taxonomy (GTDB): domain Bacteria; phylum Actinomycetota; class Thermoleophilia; order Gaiellales; family Gaiellaceae; genus PALSA-600. Next base: position 1,655 of record JAOPYY010000221.1, read on the forward strand.
CAGCCTCGATGCTGATGCAACTCGGAGTCCTGCCTGAGGCCGCGGTCGCGGCCAAAGCCTAGAACGCAGTTCTCCCGCGTCGCGCCCATCTCCACGAAGCCTTATGGGACAAGCCGCCCCGAGCCAAGTCCCGTCGCCAAACGACGTGACAGAAGTGCAACACACGTTCCACAGCTGACCTGAACGGTCAGGCCGTTCCGAGTCCTGTCACATGGTCAGACCAGGGTCACAGAACTGTGATGAACAATTCACAGGCGCGCGTTTTGCTTGCTGCAGAGCCAACTTCGTTGGGCCGCGCGGGACACGTCTCGTGGTCAGACCACGGTGAAGTGCCTGTGCGCTGCGGTGCTAGCCGGTGGCGATCGCGCACACCCCGGCGAGGGCGACGGCGATGCTGGACGCGGCGGCTGTTACGTGGCCGGCGGGAACGTGACGGCGATCTCGAGTCCGCCGTTCGGTCGCGCTCGCGTTGCGATCGTCGCGCCGTGGGCGGCGGAGATCGCCTGCACGATCGAGAGGCCGAGCCCAAGGCCGTCCTCATCGCCGTTGCGGTCGGCGCTCGCTCGTTGGAACGGCTGGTAGAGCCGGTCGAGCTCGTCAGGCGAGATGACGGGGCCCGTGTTCAGGACCGTCAGCACCGCCCGGCCGGCTTTGGTCGTCGTTGTTGCGACGTCGATCCGGCCGCCCGGGACGTTGTGACGCGCTGCGTTGTCGACGAGGTTGGCGACGAGCCGTTCGCCGAGCCGTTGATCACCTGAGACCGCTGCGGGGTTGAGGGCGGTGTCGACGTACAAGCCGCGGCTTGCCGCGTCCGGACCCCGCGTCTCGAGAATCTCGGTGGCGACCTCCGCCAGATCGAAGGGCTCGTGGCTGTCGAGGCCTCGCTGGCTGCGTGAGAGCGTGAGCAGCGCTTCGATCAGTCGCTCTTGCTGCTCTCCGACCCCGAGCACGCGCTCGCACGTCGCCCTGAGCGTGTCGATCGTCGCTTCCGGGTCCGCGAGCGCAACTTCGACCAGCGTGCGTTCGAGGGTGAGTGGTGTCCGCAGTTCGTGCGACGCGTTGGCGACGAATTGACGCTGAGCCTCGAACGACATTTCGAGTCGGCCGAGTAGGTCGTCGAACGTGTTCGCGAGCTGCCTGACCTCGTCGTCGGGGCCGTCGAGCGCGAGCCGGCGGTGAAGGTTGCTGGCGGAGATGTCGCGGGCGGCGTTCGTGATCGTCCGCAGCGGCCGCAAGGCGCGCCCGGCGATCAGCCAGCCGAGCCAGATCGAGGCGACCGCCATGATCGCGAGCGCGATCGCCGACTGAAGAAGCAGCTGGCGCAAGGCGGCCGTCGAGGTGTTCCTGGCCCCGGCAATCACCTGGCTCTTGGAGAGGCCAACACCGGGGGGCAGCCCGACCGGAGCTGGAACGCTGCTGCTGCCGCCGATGATCACGCCGCCCGGGTCGCCGGTGGCGGTCGAGAAGAAGAACTTGCTCGTGTACTGGTGGCTGACGAGGATGTAGTTGATCGCGAGCAGCGCAGCCCCCGACACGAGGAAGAGCGTCCCGTAGAGGAGCGTCAGGCGAAGCCGCACGCTCCGTTTCGGCAGCCGGTCGCGCAGGTCCCGAAGGTCGGCCGCGACGCTCAAATGCGATACCCCGCATGGGCCACGGTCTCGATCACGGGTGGGTCGCCGAGCTTGCGGCGCAACCTGCTGACCGTCACCTTGACGACGTTGCTGAACGAGCCCGTGTACTCGTCCCAGCCACGGCGGAGCAGCTCCTGCGTCGAGACCGTAGCGCCATCCGCGGCGAGCAACAGCTCGAGCACCGTCAGCTCTTTCGGGCTGAGCTCGAGCCGCCTGCCGGCGCGGCTTGCAACCCGCTGCGCAGTGTCGAGCCGGATGTCGCCTTTGACGAGCGTTGGCGGGAGCGCGCGCTGGTTGCGTCTCGCCAGCGCGCGGATGCGCGCGACGACCTCGGCGAACGCGAACGGCTTCGGGAGGTAATCGTCTGCGCCGAGGCTGAGCCCGTCGACGCGACTCTCGATCGTTGCGGCGGCCGTCAGCATCAGGACGCGCGCGTGTGAGCCGCGGCTGACGAGGGTTCGGCATACGTCGTCGCCATGGAGCTTCGGCAGATCGCGGTCGAGCACGATCACGTCATAGTCCTCCCGCTCGGCGTTGCGCAGAGCCGCCTGGCCGTCGAAGACGACGTCGACGGCCATTCCCTCACGCCGCAGCCCCACCGCGAGTGTGGCGGCGAGTTCCTTGTGATCGTCGACGACGAGAACACGCATCAAGGTAGGGCGACGGTAACGCCGCGGCCTAAGCATGACCTGCGAGCGGTTACAGGCAGGTAACAGCTGCCGTTTCCCCGTTGTAACCGGCGGCGGGTTACTTCTGGCAGAGCGCGATTTCTCCCGCTCTGCAAAGGAGTCCCAGCATGCCCCGCATCCTCGTCCTCATAGTCCTTGCGCTGCTGGCCGCCACCGCTGCAGGCTGCGGGAGCAAGCCCACGTCCTCCGGCGTCGCGCAACTGCCGCCGGCCACGACCACCACGACGACGACGTCGGAGAACGCCGGGGCGCTGACCGGGAAAGCGAAACGGGACGGCATGTACCGGTACTCGGCGTGCATGCGCTCGCATGGCGTTTCCAACTTCCCGGACCCCCAGGTCTCGGGCCGCGGCTTGACGCTCACGATCGACGGCCGCAACGGGCTCAATCCGAACGCACCGCAGTTCAAGGCCGCTCAGAAGAGTTGCGAGAAGCTGCTCCCGAACGAAGGAAGGCCCGACGCGGCGACCCTCGCAAGAGATCAAGCTCAGATGCTGAAGTTCTCGGCCTGTATGCGGTCGCACGGGCTACCGGACTTCCCGGACCCGACGGTCTCCAGCGACGGCGGTTTACAGCTCTCGCTCGGCGACAAGCGCAGCAGCAGCCTCAATCCGGACTCGCCGGTGTTCCAGACTGCGCAGAAGGCGTGCCAGAGTCTGATGCCCGGCCCGCCGTTGAAGGGCGGGGCGACGGTGCGAAACGGATCCCGCGCTCGGACGCAATGACCCGGAATCGGTTACAGCCGGGTAACAGCTCCCGCTCCCCCGTTGTAACCGGCGCCGGGCTATTTCTGGCAGGGCGCGAAAACGTCCAGTCCCGCAAAGGAGTTCTCACCATGCCTCGCATCCTCATCCTCATAGCCCTTGCACTCCTGGCAGTCACCGCCGCGGGCTGCGGGAGCAAGCCCACATCCTCCGGCGTCGCGCAGTTGCCGTCGGCCACAACGACCACGACCACGGCGTCGCAGAACACCGGGGCGCCGACAGGCGCATCGAAACAGGACGACGCACGCCAGTTCTCGGTCTGCATGCGCTCACACGGCGTCCCCAACTTTCCGGATCCGAAAGTGTCCGCGGGCGGCGGCATGTCTCTCAGCCTCGATAAGAGCAGCGGGCTCAACCCGGACTCGCCGCAGTTCAAGGCGGCGCAGAAAAGCTGCGAGAAGCTCCTGCCGAACGGCGGAAAGCCCGACGCAGCGGGGCAGGCGAAAATGCAAGCTCAAATGCTGAAGTTCTCCGCCTGCATGCGCTCGCACGGGCTGGCGAACTTCCCCGACCCGGTCTTCTCGCAGGGCGGTGCGCGGGTCACGCTCGGCAGCAAGGG
>JAOPYY010000028.1 GCA_025964395.1 Actinomycetes bacterium
CGCGCCGCCGCCCGGGCGCAGGTCGAGGTCGACGTCGTTGGCGAACCAGTCCTCGAGCCGCTCGGGCTCGGTCAGTGCTTCCCACACGTCCTCCCGCGGGGCGGGGAGAACTATCTCTCGACGAATAATGTGCAACCTCCTGGTTGCGTATAGTGTGCAACCGACGAGTTGCACATTACCTGAGGAGGTAGCCGGTGTTGGTGGGTTCGGTCGTACCGATGGTCATCGAGCAGGACGGACGCGCAGAGCGCTCCTTCGACATCTACTCGCGTCTGCTGCGGGAGCGCATCGTGTTCCTCGGTCAGGAGGTGGATGACCAGATCGCGAACCTGATCGCGGCGCAGCTCCTTCATCTCGACGCGCAGGATCCCGGCCGTGACATCTATCTCTACGTCAACTCGCCGGGCGGCTCCGCGTATGCGGGGATGGCGATCTACGACGCGATGCAGTACGTGCAGTCGGACGTCTCGACCGTCTGCCTCGGGATGGGGATGAGCGCGGGCGCGATGATCCTCTGCGGCGGCGCCGCCGGCAAGCGCTTCGCGTTGCCAAACGCGAAGATCATGATCCACCAGGGCTCCGGCGGCTTCCGCGGCACGCCCGCAGACATCCAGATCGCGGCGCGCGAGATCCTCGACATGACGAAGCGGATGGCCGAGATCATCTCGCGGCATTCCGGCCAGGACGTCGACCAGGTGTTGCGTGACATCGACCGCGACCGGTTCATGTCGCCGGAGGACGCGATCGAGTACGGCCTGATCGATGCGATCATGGGCCCACGTGGCGTGGCTGTCAGTTGACGAGTGGGAGGGCGGCTTCGGCTGGTCCCAGGAAGAGTTCATGCGCCGCACGTCGCATGCGCTCGTGGTCGAGGGCCGCGTCTGGCTGACCGACCCCGTCGACACTCCGGAGCTCGAGGAGCGCGTGCGTGCGCTCGGCGAGCCTGCAGGAGTGCTGCAGTTGCTCGACCGGCACGAGCGCGGCTGCGCCGCGTGGGCGCGGCGCCTCGGCGTGCCGCACCTGCGCGCCTGGGAGACGGTCGGCTCGGCGCCCTTTGAAGCGATCCCAGTACGGAAGCGCCGCTGGTGGCATGAGGTCACGCTGTGGGAGCCGTCCGCGCGGACGCTCGTCTGCGCCGATGCGCTCGGCACGATCGCCTACTTCTGCGCGCCCGGTGAGCGGATCGGCCTGCACCCGCTCGTGCGCCCGTTTCCGCCGCACGCGCTCGCCCGTGTCGCACCGGAGCGGATCCTCTGCGGGCACGGCGCTGGGGTGCACGACGACGCGACTGCGGCCTTGCAGGAAGCGCTGCGGACCGGGCGCCGCCGCCTGCCCGCGGTCGCGCTGCGCATCGTCAGGCGCCGCGGGTAGGCGGCGCCGTTACCCACGGAGCGTGTTCTTCAAAAAGAACAACACGTTCGCGGGCCGCTCACCGAGGCGGCGCATCAGGTACGGGTACCACTCAGGGCCGTACGGCGTGGCGACGAGGACCTTGTAGCCACGGCGCACGAGATCGAGCTGCAGCTGCGGCCGCACGCCGTAGAGCATCTGGAACTCGAAGCGGTCACGGGCGATCCCGTGCGCGTCCGCGAAGCGGATCGTGTGCTGGATCAGCCGGTCGTCATGCGTCGCGACCGCCGTGTGCCCGCCCGCCTCGAGCATGCGCTCGAGCAGCTTCTCGTAGACGGTGTCGACATCGGGCTTGCGGGGATAGGCGACCGGCTCGGGCTCGAGGTACGCGCCCTTGACGAGGCGCAGGTTCGGGGCGAGCGGCAGCAGGCTCTCCAGATCCCCGGGTGTCCGGTACAGGTAGGCCTGCAGCACCGTGCCGACGTTGTCGAAGCCGTCTTCGCGGAGCCTGCGGTAGATACGCAGCGTCGCCTCGACGAACTGCGACTGCTCCATGTCGATCCGCACGAAGCTGCCCAGCTCGAGCAGGCGCTTCAGGTTCGCGAATGCGAGCTCCTCGTCGATCTCGAGGCCGAGGTGCGTGAGCTTCAGCGCGACGTTCGCGCGCAGCTCTTCTGACGTAATGCGTTCGATGATCTCTCGGTAGGCGGCGACCACAGCCTCGGTCTGCGTGGGTTCCAGCACGCCTTCGCCGAGGAGGGTCGTGTTCGCGTGTAGGCCCTGGTCGTTGAGGCGGCGCAGAACCGCGATGCACTCGTCGAGCGTCTCGCCGGCGACGAACCGCCCTGCGCCGAGGCGCATGCCGTGCCGGCGTACGAGACGTTGCACGCGCGAACTGTCGGCAGCCGCGAGGATGCCTTTGCGGAGCCCTGCGTTGAGCGCGACGTTCAGCTGTGCGACAGGAGCCACGCGTTGACCTCGCGCATCCGCCGCTCGAACAGCGTCAGATGCCCATCCGCCGGATCGATCCGCGCGTCGACGTCGGGGACGCGCGCTGCGAGCCAGTGCCCGTGCGACACCGGCACGAAGCGGTCGTCCTCGCCGTGCAGCAGCAGCACCGGCCGCGAGATCTCCCCGAGCTCGAAGCCCCACGGCTCGATGAACGCGAAGTCGTCGTCGATCCACCCGTCAACGCCCGACGCGAGGCCGTGAGCATCGCATTCGTGCAGGTACTCGGCGAACGCTCCGGTGAGGACGGCTTGGTCTGCCGGCCCGAGCAGCGACGCTATGACTTGGGCGAGCGCCTCGGGATCGGCGGCGATCATTTCCTTGGCGAGCGGCTCGCAGAAGCCGCGCAGTGCTTCTTCGCCGTCGAGCGCCTTGCCGAACTCGACGTGATTGTCCTCGCCCATGCCTTCGAGCCAGTCGAGGCCGTCGGCGCCGAATGGCGCGACAGCGGCCAAGCTCGCGACCGCCTTCAACCGGTCGTCGCAGAGCGCCGCGCAGGCGAGCGCATGGGGTCCGCCGCCCGAGATGCCCCACATCGCAAAGCGTTCGAGGCGGAGCGCGTCGGCGATCTCCGTGACATCAGCCACGCAGTCCTCGACGCGCCGGTTCTTCGCGCGCGTCGATGCGCCGTACCCGGGCCGGTCGTAGCCGATCAGCCGAATGCCCTGCTCGCGCGCCAGCTCAGCGTGCGGCTCGTAGGGGAGACCGGCAGCCGGCGTGCCGTGGTGAAAGAGGACCGGGAACCCCGCCGGGTCGCCCGCCTCATGCACGTCGAGCGTACGTTTGTCCTTCGTCGGGATCGTCTGCGTCACTGACGCAGCTTACGCCGTCGCAGGTTTGGAACGAGGCCGGTCGAGGGAGCCATGAATCGTGCACAGCTTGCTGCGCACCCTCGAGCACCACGGTGTTCCCCTCACAGCAGCAAAGGCGATCGTCGTGATCGCGCTGTTCGTTGCGGCGTCCCTGGTCGCCCGTGTGACGAGGTTTGCCGCGCGGTTCGTTCAGGCCCACACGTCGAACATCTCGGTCGACTCGCCGTTGAGCGCGCTTGCGCAGCGCGAGATGGCCGTGTCGCTGCTCCAGACGAGCGTGGGGATCCTTGCCTACATCTTCGCGCTCGCCCTCGCGCTCGTCGTGATCACAGGCGCGCAGGGAATCAGCACGCTCGCCGGCGCGTCATTCGCGGCGGTCGTCGTCGCGTTCGCGGCACAGAGGTTCCTGATCGACCTGATTGCGGGCCTCGTCATGTTCCTCGAGGGTTGGTACACGGTCGGGTCGTCGATCGTGATCGAGCCGTGGAAGCTCGAAGGGATCGTCGAAGAGGTCTCGCTGCGCGCGACGACGATTCGCGACGTCGGCGGAGAGGTGCTCCGCGTGCACAACTCGCAGATCATGGCCGTGCGTGTCTTGCCCAAGGGCGGTCATGACATCGAGATCGAGCTATTCGTGCACGACGGCGACGCGGGGGAGCAGCTGATCGGCCGGGTTGCACAGATCGTCCCCGTCGGGCCCACGGCGTTCACGCGACCGCCGCGGGTGCGGCACACGCAGGAGCTCGACGGCGACCTCTACCGGGTCACGGCCGACGCCACGGTCGCTGCCGGCCGCCGCTGGCTGGGCGACGAGCTGCTGCCGAGCCTGCTCAAGGAGCGTGCCGACGACGACCTGATTGTTCACGGCCCGGTGATCCTGCCGGTGGACGAGTCCGCATCGACACGTTTCGCACAGGCGCACCGCATGCGCGAGGCCGGCCGCAGGCGCGCCGGCAGGCGCTAGACACGCGCCGACGCTTCGCTGGACGCCTTAGCGGCGCCGCTTGCTCTGATCGTCGAGCCACGGCGGGCGCCAGCCCGCGTCGGCCGCGTTCAGGTTGGTGCCGGGCGGAACGATCTCGTCGATCGCGTCGAGGATCTCGTCGCTCAGCTGCACGTCGACTGCGCCGAGCTGTCCCTCGAACTGCTCGAGCGTACGCGGGCCGACGATCGCGGCAGTCACCGCTGGGTGGCGGATCACGAACGCGAGCGCGAGGTGGATCAGGCTGATCCCCGCCTGCTCGGCGAGCTGCGCGAGCTGCTCGACCGCGTCGAGCTTTGCCTGGTTGCCCGGCTCTGAGAGGTCGTAGCGGGCCGGCATCCGCTCCGCGCGGTGTCCCGTCATCTCGCTCCCCTTGCGGTACTTGCCCGACAGCCAGCCGCCGGCGAGCGGGCTCCAGGGGATGACGCCCATGCCGAACTGCTGACACGTCGGCAGCACTTCGGTCTCGATGCCGCGCACGAGGATCGAGTACGGCGGCTGCTCGCAGACGTAGCGCGCGAGACCGCGCTTCTCGGCCACCCATTGCGCCTCGGTGATCGCCGACGGCGGGAAGGTCGACGAGCCGAGGTAGCGGATCTTTCCGGCGCGCTGCAGGTCGGTGAGCGCGCCGAGCGTCTCCTCGTGGTCGGTGCCGGGATCCCAGCGGTGGATCTGGTAGAGGTCGATCCAGTCGGTCTGCAAACGGCGGAGGCTGTGCTCGACCTCCTGGATGATCCAGCGGCGCGAGTTCCCCTGCATGTTCGGGTCCGTGTCGTGCAT
>JAOPYY010000257.1 GCA_025964395.1 Actinomycetes bacterium
GTCCTCTCCGGTCTCGTCGAGCCGACCGCCGGAACGGTCGAGCACCACGCGACGACGTCACTCGTGTTCCAGGGCGCGAACCTCCTGCCGCATTTCACCGCGCTCGAGAACGTGCTCTTCGCACAGCGCGAAGGCGCTCATTCCACTCAGGGTGGCGACGCCCAGGCCGAGCGATTGCTCGCGCTCGTCGGTCTCCAGGACAAGCTCGGCCACCTGCCGCGCGAGCTCTCGGGGGGCGAGGCGCAGCGCGCCGCGATCGCACGCTCGCTCGCCCAGCGGCCCGACGTGCTGCTCTGCGACGAGCCGACGGGCCACCTCGACTCCGACACATCCGCCCGCGTGCTCGATCTGATCGGTGCGCTGCGCGAGCAGCTCGGCTTCGCGCTCGTGATCGCCACCCACGACCCCGGAGTCGCTCAGCGCTGCGAGCGCATCGTCGAACTGCACGACGGTCGCATCGTGACGGAGACGTCCACACGATGACCGCGTTCGTGCTCAAGTTTCTGATCCGCACCCCGTTGCGCACTGCTGTGCGCACGGCCGTGCTGATGGTCTCGGTGGCCCTGCTCGGCGCGATGGTGCTGTTCATCGGCAACTCGCTCCGCACGATGACCGCGACCACGGTCCGCAGCGTCCCGCTCGACTGGCAGGGCCCGGTCGGCTCCGCGTCGGCAGCCGAGCAGGTCGCCGCCCGCGTTGCGAAGCAAAGCGGCGTCGCTGCGGCCGAGCCCGTCGCAACCGCACCGTTCGCAGGCGCGCAGCACACGTCTTCGGCCGGGACGATCCGCGCCGGCGCCGGCTTCGTCGTCGCGGTCCCGCCCACCTATCAGTCCGAGTTCCACACGTTTCGGATGCTCTACGGCTCGCTGAGGAGTGACGGCGTCGTGCTCGACCAGCAGCTCGCGGCAACGCTGCAGGCGGGTGTCGGCGACACAGTGCTGATCTCACCGCGTGCCGGCGCGAAACCCGTTCCGCTGAAGGTGACCGGCGTCGCGGTGGTCTCCGCGGGCGACACGCTGTTCCAGCCGCTGATCCCGCTGCTCGGCCCCGCTCCCGCATCGCCGCCGGCCGACGTGGCGGTCATGCCGTTCGCCTCCTTCGTCAAGCACTTCGGCTCGACGCTCGGCACCGTCGCACCGTCGAGCGCATCGGCTGCGTCCGCCGCGACTGGGACGTCCGGCATCACCTATCAGGTGCAGGCGCAGGTCGACCCGAAGCTCCTGACCGGCAGCCCGCAGCATGCACTCGGCCAGGAGACGCATCTCCGCAACAAGATCGAGCGGTCGCTCCCAGGCCAGATCCAGTTCGTCGACAACCTCGAGTCCGCCCTCACCGGCGCGGCAGGCGACGCGCTCTACGCAGAGGCGCTCTACATCATGCTCGCCGTTCCCGGGGCGCTCGTCGGGCTCGGGCTCGCGTACCTCGCCGCGCTCGGCGCGGTCGACCGCGACCGCCGGATGCTGCGCCTGCTGCGCTCACGCGGCGCGTCGCGCAAGAAGCTGCTCGCCCTCGCGGTGATCGAGAGCGCGTTCGTCGGCCTGTTCGCAGGGATCGTCGGGGCCGGAGTCGCGCTGCTGACGGTGAAATGGGTCGTCGGCGGCGGGCTCTCGACGTGGCCTTGGGCGATCGGCGTCTGCGTCGTCGTCGGCTTCCTCGGTTCGCTCGCCGGCCGTGTCGCCGCCGGTGTCGGCGCGCTGCGTGAGGAGCAGCGCCCGCAAAAGCCGCTGTGGCAGCGGCTGTATCTCGACCTCGTCGCGCTCGCCGTCAGCGGACTCGTCTGGTGGCTGACCGCCCGCACCGGCTTCTCGGCGGTCGTGAGCCCCGACTCCAACCCGACGCTCTCGCTCTCCGTCTACATGTTCCTCGCGCCGGCGCTGCTCTGGATCGGCTCGACGCTGCTACTCGTGCGCATCCGCGGACGGCTCTTCGAGCTGATCGCGCCCAAGCGCGCGACGAAGCCGCGCGACTTCCTGCTCGTCAGCGCCGCGCGCAGAGCATCGTCGATCAACCGCGGGCTCGTGATCGTCGCGCTCCTGCTCGCGTTCGCCGTCAACCTGAGCGTCTTCTCGTCGACGTGGGACCAGCAGTCACTTGTCGATGCGCGCCTCACCGTCGGCTCCGACATCGTCGTCTCCGGCGCGCTCAACGTACAGCCGGTCGTCGCGAAGGCGCCTGGCATCACCGGCACCACGGCGCTCGACCACACGTACGCATACGTCGGACCCGACCTACAGGACGTCTTCGCGATCGATCCTGCGACGTTCCTCAAGGGCACCTCGCTGCGCGACTCGTACTTCCTCGGCGGCACCGCACGCGACATGATGAACCGCCTCAGGGCACGTCCCGACGCGATCCTCGTCTCGAAGGAGACGATCACCGACTACTCGCTGAACCTCGGTGACCTGCTGAAGCTGCGCACGCTCGACCACCGGACGGGCAAGTTCCACGTCGTCCCGTTCCACGTCGCCGGCATCGTGCAGGAGTTCCCGTCCGCGCCGAAGGACTCGTTCATGGTCGCGAACCTCTCGTACATCCTGAAGGCGACGCACGACCCCGGCCCGAACGTCGTGTTCGCGCAGACGAACGGCGGCCCGTCGCACGTCGCGCAGGCCGTGGCGAAGCGGGTGACCGCGAAGGGCGCGATCGTCAAGAACATCAGCGACCAGGCGACGCAGACGGCGAGCTCGATCACGACCGTCGGCCTGCGCGGGATCAGCCGGATCGAGGAGGCGTTCGCACTGCTGCTCGCGGCGGGCGCGCTGATCCTCTACTCCGTCATGGCCTTTGCCGAACGCCGCCAGGAGCTCGCAACGATGGCGGCGCTCGGGAAGAAGCCACGCAGCATCGCGAAGTTCATCTGGACCGAGATCGTGCTGATCGTCGTCGTCGCGGCCGCGCTTGCATCCGTCCTCGGCTGGATCCTTGCCGAGATGCTGATCGCGATGATGCAGCACGCATTCGATCCTCCACCGGATCACCTCGCGATCCCGTGGGGCTTCCTGGGCGCGCTGACGCTCGTCGTCATCGCGGGCGCCGCGTTCGCCGCGATCGTCGCGGAGCGGTCGGTCGCCCGGATGCCACTCGGAGCAGTTCTGCGCGAAGAATGATCGACGCGGCCCCGATCATGCGGCACGAGGTCGTGCTGGGGCGATCGGAGCAAGGGCGCCCGATCGTCGCGTGGGAGACGGGCGACCCGAAGGCGACACGACGTGTGCTCGTTGTCGGCTGCATCCACGGCAACGAGCCTGCTGGCATCGCGATCGCGGACGCCGTCACGCGCGCGCACGTTCCGGCGGGCACCGACGTCTGGGTCGTCCCCGACCTGAACCCCGACGGCGTCGCGGCGGGCACGCGACAGAACGGTCGCGGCGTCGACCTGAACCGCAACTTTCCGTACATGTGGCAGCCGCTCAGCGGCGTGTACGACTCGGGCGCGCGTGCTCTCTCGGAGCGCGAGAGCCGAATCGCCTACAAGCTGATCAGCCGCATCCGACCGACGACGTCGATCTGGTTCCACCAGCACCTGAACGTCGTCGACGAGTCCGGCGGCGACGTCCGCATCGAACGCCGCTTCGCGCGGCTCGTCGGCATGCGCACCGAGCGCCTGACGCGGTATCCCGGGAGCGTCGCCGGCTGGGAGAACCACACGTTCCCCGGTACGACCGCGTTCGTCGTCGAACTTCCTGCAGGGCCTGTCCCGAAGCAGCGGATCGGCGTCTTCACGCGCGCGATTCTCTAGGGCTGCCGCAGCAGCCTCCGCCGCGCTAGGTTCGGGGCGTGCGGATCCTCCTCGCCCTCCTCGTTGCCGCGGCCGTCATGCCCGCGAAGCCGGCGATCGTGTCGAAGCCGATCCCGTTCAGCGCGCAACGCCGCGCGGAGATGGCGCAGTACGCCGCGCGCCACTACGGCCTCCACACGTGGCGCCTCGAGCATCCGAAGGTGATCGTCGAGCACTACACGGCGAGCAACTCGTTCTCGTCGGCGTGGAACACGTTCGCGAGTGACGCGCCCGACCCGGAGCTGCACGAGCGGCCCGGCACGTGCGCGCACTTCGTGATCGACCGTGACGGGACGATCTACCAGCTCGTCCCGCTCAACACGATGTGCCGTCATACGGTCGGGTTGAACTGGACCGCGATCGGGATCGAGCACGTCGGGACGAGCGACGCGTCGATCCTGCAGAACCCGAAGCAGATCGCCGCGTCACTGAAGCTGACGCTGTGGCTGATGCACCGCTTCGACATCTCGCTGCCGAACGTGATCGGCCACAACGAGAGCCTGACGAGCCGCTACCACCGCGAGCGCTACGCGCCGTGGCAGTGCCAGACGCACGGCGACTGGGTGCACGCCGACATGCAGACCTACCGCGCCCGCCTCGCCGCGCTCGCCCGTGCAGAGCACGTGAACGTGCTCCACACGGGCGGCCCGGTTGCCTCTCGCTGTTAGACGCGGCGGAGGAAGTAGCGTTCGCGCGGCGCCCGTTCGCCCTCAATCACGTCCGAGCCGGCCGGCTTGATCCCGAACGCGTCGAAGGATTCCCGCGACTCCCACGTCGAGAGTCCGACCAGGCAGTCGCGATCCTCGTCGTACCAGGCACCCACGGACACCAGCCCGTCGGCGCCCTCGAGCATCGCGCCGAACTCGTTCATGTTGCGAGCGAGCTGCTCTTGGGTTCCTTCCTCCGGGTAGTGCAGCACCATGAACGCGAACCCCACCGGCTAGTCCGCCAGCGGCTTGCCGGTCTCGAGCAGCGTCTTCAGCCCGCTCAGGACCATCATCCAGCCGGCGCCCGACACGCTCTCAGCGGTCTTCGGCGAGCCGTCGAGCTGGTCGTGCACGACGGTCAGCTGCGAGTAGCTGCCCTCGTGCGCCTGGATCTCCCAGGTGATCCGGCTGGCGGGCTCGTCTGCGAGCTCGGGGCTGTAGAGCGAGCGCCAGCCGACGACGAGCTTGTTCGGCGGGTCCGCCTCGAAGACCGTCTCGTCACCCCACAGCGATCCGTCGGGCCCCTGATACCGCCACGGCGATCCGACCTCGACGGTCGAGTCGACGCGCGCACCGTAGAAGTACTTCTCGGTGAACTCCGGCTTGGTGAGCGCATCCCAGATCTGCTCTGGGCTTGCCTTGATGAACACCTGGTAGACCTGTGTGGTCGTCTCAGTGGTCGTAGTCGTGGTCATGCTGTTTCCTCCAGCTCGTTCTTGAGATCGAGGAGCGCCGAGACGCGGTGCTCCGTGTACTTGTCGATCCAGCGGTCGTGGATCTGCCGGATCGGAACCGCGTTCAGGAAGTGGAGCTTCTCGCGCCCCTGCTTCCGGGCGACGACGAGGCCGGCTTCCTCGAGCACCTTCAGGTGCTTCATCACGCCGAACCGCGTCATCTCCAGCTCCGCGTCGAGCTCCGTCAGCGTGCGGCCGTCACGCTCGAAGAGCAGGTCGAGAAGCAGGCGGCGACTCGGGTCTGCCAGTGCCTTGAACACCGCGTCGTCGTCCATGACTCGGAGAATAGGTGACCAAATGGTCACCTGTCAAGCAAAGGGCTAGATCAAGCCCTTCTGCGGGTAACGGCCTCCGCGTGGGCGGGCATTCCTTCGGCGGTGGCGAGCGCCTCCACGGTCGGAGCGATCAGCTCCAGCCCTTCTTTCGTCAGCCGCTGGATCGTCAGCGGCTTCAGGAAGGTCTCCAGCCCGAGCCCGCCCACCGAACGAGCCCAGCCGTTCGTCGGGAGGACGTGGTTGCCCCCGGTCGCGTAGTCGCCGGCAGGCACCGCCGACCACGGCCCGACGAAAACAGAGCCGGCGTTGCGCACCTGGTCGGCGAAGGCCTCCGCTTCGCCGAGCAGCACGAGGTGCTCGGGCGCGATCGCCTCCGCTTCTTCGAGGGTGTCGACGGTGCGGCAAACAGCTTCGTGGCCGTGCTCGCGTTGCGCGGCGAGCTCGAGCTCGATCAGCTCAGGGTCGCCGTCGCCGAGCACGACGACTTCGGACGGGCCGCCGGGCAGGTCGATCGGAACGTCGCGCGACACTTCGAGCTTCGCCTCGTTCACGTAGTCGTTACCGGGGCCGACGATTTTGTCGACGCCCTCGACGTAGGCGAGCCAGCCGATCGCCTGCGCACCGCCGATCGCCCACACCTCGTCGATCCCGAGCGCCTCGGCTGCCGCTGCGATCAGCCCGGCGCCCGACGGCGGCGTGCAGACGACGATCCGGCGCACGCCGGCAGCCTGGGCGGGCACGACGCACATGACGAGCGTCGAGATCAGCCCGCGCGGCACGTAGACACCGACGGTGTCGAGCGCGAGCCAGCGGCGCTCGAGCGTCACGCCCGGCTCCACCTCGAGGGTGATGTCTGCGGGCCGCTGCGCCTCGTGCCACCGACGCACGCGGTTCGCGAGCTGCAGGAGCGCCTCGCGCGGCAGCCCGTCCGGGTCGGCAACCGCGCGCGCGGGCTCAGCGCCGTCGAGCTTCACAGCCCATTCGCACACGGCTTCGAAGCCGCGCTCCTTGACGTCGGAAACGATGCTCACCCTGCGAGCGTACCCGCGCGCAAGACCGTCGTTTGGCGACGGGTCATGGCCGCTCGGCCGGCGCCGGCGCAAGGAACCACCAGGGATCCCGCCGAGCTGTGGATTGTTTGTTGCACTTTCGTAACGTCGTTTGGCGTCAGGTCATGGCCTCGCGGGCCACGTCTGCGTTGGAGAGGGCTACTCGCCCGCGACGTC
>JAOPYY010000268.1 GCA_025964395.1 Actinomycetes bacterium
CGGCCGCCTGCGCGACCGGGTTGCCGACGTACGTGCCGCCGACGCCGCCGTCGTCCGGCGCGTCCATGATCGCCGCCTTGCCGAGCACGCCGGAGAGCGGCAGGCCCATCGCGATCGACTTGGCGACCGTGATCAGGTCCGGCTCGACGTCGTAGTGCTCGATCGCGAAGAACCGCCCCGTGCGCGCGAAGCCGGTCTGCACCTCGTCGCAGACGAGGACGATCCCGTGTTCGTCGCAGATCTCGCGGAGCCCCTGCGCAAACTCGCGCGTCGCGGGGATGAACCCGGCCTCGCCCTGCACCGGCTCGAAGACGATCGCGGCCACGTTCTCCGGCGCGACAAGAGTCTTAAAAGCACCCTGCAGCGACGCGAGTGCCTCGGCCACCGACGGACCGCGGTACGCGTTCGGGAACGGCACGCGGTAGACCTCGGGCGCGAACGGCCCGAGCCCCGCCTTGTAGGGGTGCACCTTTGAGGTGAGGGTCAGCGAGAGGAGCGTCCGGCCGTGGAACGCGCCGTCGAAGCCGATCACAGCGGGACGGCCGGTGTAGGCGCGGGCGAACTTGACCGCGTTCTCGACGGCCTCGGTGCCGGCGTTGAAGAAGGCTGCCTTGGCGGGTCCGGTGAACGGCGCAAGCGCGATCAGGCGCTCGGCCAGCGTCGCGTAGACCTCGTACGGCACGACGGTGTAGTCCGTGTGGGAGAAGCGGTCGAGCTGCTCCTGCGCCGCCTGGACGACGTGCGGGTGCGAATGGCCGACGTTCAGGCAGCCGACACCGCCGGCGAAATCGATGAAGGTGTTGCCGTCGAGGTCCGTGATCGTGGCGCCGCGTGCTTCCGAGACGACGACCGGGAACGTGAGCGCGAGCGGCGAGGCCACGCTGGCCGCGAGCCGGTCCAGCACTTCGCGCGTCCGCGGCCCCGGCACCGGTGTCTTCAGCTCGATCGTCCGCGTCGTGGCCATCGAATTTGAGCGTAGCGAAGGTCGCGGCCTGTCTGCATACCTGCATAGAGAGTTCTCAGCCGTCACACAGGATCCCGGCGATACGATCTCGGTGTCGCAAATTGCGCGTTTCGCGCCGAGGCCCTGACGGGCTTCGCCGTGCGTTCGGTACGTTGCGCGCTTTCCAGCCCCTCTTTTTCACCCCTGACCGTCTCCGACACTCACGACACCGCGACCTGGTGGGAACGCACCCACGGGAACGCTGAGAGCGACCTGCTGATCGCGTACTTCAGCATGGAGTTCGCCGTCGACGCAGGCCTGCCGATCTACTCGGGCGGCCTGGGCGTCCTCGCGGGCGACCATCTCAAGGCTGCGGCCGACCTCGGCATTCCGCTCGTCGGCGTCGGGCTGTTCTACCGCGGCGGGTACTTCACGCAGGGCCTGAGCAAGGAAGGCCGGCAGACCGAGGAGTACCACGGTGTCGATCCGGAGGCTGCAGGCCTCGTCCGCGAGCCGGTCTCGGTCGACGTCGAGTTGGCAGGCGAGAAGGTCACCGCCGCCGTCTGGCGCTACGACGTCGCCACCGCGGTTGGCACCACCGTGCCCCTGTACCTCCTGGACGTCGACATGCTCACCGACGCGCTCTACAGCGGCGACCGTGAGCACCGGATCCGCCAGGAGCTCCTGCTCGGCGTCGGCGGCGTACGCGCGCTCTCCGCACTCGGGCTGAAGCCGACCGTCTTCCACGTCAACGAGGGACACTCGGCGTTCCTCGCGATCGAGCGCGCCCGCGAGCTCGTCGAGGCGGGAAAGGAGCCCGAACGCGCACTCGAGATCGTTCGCCGCTCGACGGTCTTCACGACACACACCCCGGTCCCCGCCGGCAACGAAGTCTTTGGCGACGACCTCGTCCTACGCTACGTCGGCGATCTCGCCGCGCGCGCCGGGCTCGCGAAGGAAGACCTGCTCGCGCTGGGACGCGCCGAGGGCGTGAGCGGCTTCGGACTGACCCCGCTCGCGCTGCGGCTCTCGGCTGCCGCGAACGGCGTCTCCGAGCTGCACGGTGAAGTGGCGCGCGAGATGTGGGCGCCGCTCTGGCCCGGTGAGGAGCCTCGGATCGGTCACGTCACGAACGGCGTCCACCTCGGGACGTGGCTTGCGCCTGAGCTCGAGCAGCTGCTCCGCACCGTCGGCGTGCGCCCCGAGGCTCCGCCCGACGAAGGCAACTGGGACGCGACGTACGAGCTCGACAACGAAGCGCTCTGGGGCGTCCATGCGGCGCTCAAGGAGCGGCTCGCGGCGCTGACCGGTTTCGACTCGAAGCGGCTGACGATCGGGTTCGCGCGACGGTTCGCGACGTACAAGCGCGCCGGGCTGGTGTTCTCCGACCTCGAGCGCCTGCTGCAACTGCCGGTTCAGATCGTCGTCGCAGGAAAGGCGCATCCGCAGGACGTCGAAGGCAAGGACGTCATGCAGCGCATCGTCGAGCTGTCACGCGACCCGGCCGTCGCGGGCCGCGTCGTCTTCCTGGAGAACTACGACCTCGATCTCGCCCGCGCGATCATCCCGGGCTGCGACATCTGGCTGAATACGCCGCGCCGCCCGCACGAAGCATCCGGCACGAGCGGGATGAAAGCGGCCGTGAACGGCGTGCCGAACCTCTCCGTGCTCGATGGCTGGTGGGCCGAGGCCTACAACCCCGAGGTCGGCTGGGCGCTCGACGGCACGACTGACGAGGCGGACGCCGAGCAGCTCTACCGCGTGCTCGAGCAGCAAGTCGTTCCGCGCTTCGAGTCGCGCGACGACTGGGTCGAGATGATGAAGCACTCGATCGCCCAGCTGGCGCCGCGCTTCTCGATGCAGCGCGCCGTGATCGAGTACGTCGAGCGGTACTACCTGCCGGCGACGGCGCACGTTCGCGCCGTCTAGCCGACAGGTCCGTCCCTCCACTCAAATGCTCGGCTCGGGCTGCGGCGCGTCGACGAGACGCTCGAGCAGCTCCTTCACCTTCTTCTGCTCGGCGTCGAGGTGCTCCTGGTAGCGCTGCAGGCGCTCGACGAGCTGCTCGCGGTCCGGGAAGCCGCGCCGGCCGCGGCGGTGTTCGTGTGATCCACACATAGGTAGATTCACCTCCTCTCTTCACTCCGGATAATAGTTATACGATGATAACTAACGACGAGCAGATAACCGAACTGCGCCGACTCCTGCGCCGCGTGATGCGCGGGCTCTGGGCCCGCCGCCGCCCGACGCCGGAGCTGCTGGAGCTCGTGAGCGGCGAGCCGCCGCTGGGGCGGCGCCACGTGGGCCTGCTCGCCCAGATCGGGACGGACGGCGAGCGGAGCGTCGGCGAGCTGGCGCGCGAGCTCGACCTCTCGCTGCCCGCGGCGAGCAAGCTGACGCGCGACCTCGAGGATCACGGCCTCGTCGAACGGCGCGAGGACCCCGAGGACCGGCGGCGCACGGTCGTCGCCCTCAGCCCGAGGACGTCGAAGCGCGTGCGCGCGTGGCTCGAGCAGCGCAGCAAGCCGCTGGAGCAGGCACTTGCAACGCTCGACACGAAGGAGCAGGAAGCCTTCCTGAAGGGACTCCGCGCACTCGGTGACGCGCTGATGGAAGAATCAGCCTGTGGTACTGAGCGACGTCACCATCGAAAGGCTCATCGCCGAGGGGCGCATCGGGATCGACCCGTATGACGACTCGCTCCTGCAGCCGTCGAGCGTCGACGTGCGGGTCGACAAGTACTTCCGCGTCTTCCACAACGCGCGCTACCCGTACATCGACGTCAAGCAGCCGCAGGAGGAGCTGACGGAGGAGGTCGAGATCCAGGGCGACCAGCCGTTCATCCTCCACCCCGGCG
>JAOPYY010000269.1 GCA_025964395.1 Actinomycetes bacterium
CCGTTGAAGTCGAAGACAACTGCTTGCGCGTCGGCCATCCGCGCGTGAGCGTAGCGTCACGGCATGCCGGTGACCGCCCTGGTTCTCGCGCTGATCGCCGCGTTCGTCCACGCGCTCTGGAACATCCTGCTCGCCCAGGCCCGCGACATCGAGTCGTCGACGGCGGTGGCGCTGATCGCCGCAGAGCTCGGCTTTGCGCCGGTCGTCGTCTTCACGTGGGATGTGCACCGGGCTGTCTGGCCGTTCCTGATCGCGAGCGGGCTGCTGCAGCTCACGTACTTCGCGCTGCTCGCGACCGCATACCGGCTGGTACCGCTGTCGGTCGTCTATCCGATTGCGCGGGGCGGGGCGCCGGTGCTCGTGCTCCTGATCGGCGCGGTCGTGCTCGGGCGGACGACGTCGTGGACGCAGGTGGCGGCGGTCGTGCTCGTGGTGGCCGGGATCCTGCTCGTGCGCGGGCTGCGCCAGGCGGATCCACGCGGCGTCGCGTTCGGGCTCGCGATCGCCGCGTGCATCGCGGTCTACACGCTCGTCGACAAGGAGGGCGTGCGGCACGCGGAGCCGATCACGTACCTCGAGCTGTCGATGCTCGGCCCCGCGATCGTCTACGCGGGCGCCGTGATCCGCATCAAGGGCATCGGCGCCGTGCGCCGCGCGATCGGCCCGGCGTCGATTCTCGCCGGCATCTGCACCTTCGGCGCGTATGCGCTCGTGCTGGCCGCGCTGCAGCGCGCGTCAGCCGCCTCGGTCGCCGCGGTGCGCGAGACGAGCGTCGTGATCGCTGCGCTGCTCGCGGCGTTCGTGCTGAAGGAGAAGGTCACGGCGCCGCGGCTCGCGGGCGCTGTGCTGGTGGCCGGGGGCGTTGCGTTGCTCGCGCTCTAGCTCGAAACTCTCGAATCTGGTTGCCTGTCGGCAATCAGGTTCGGCGCTGAACCTGATTCGGTGTCAGCCGAACCAGATTCATGCGTTTCGCGGCAAAGAACAAGGGGCGCCCCGAAGGGCGCCCCTGACGTGCGCGGTTCAGGCAGGTCTTACTTGCCGAACCAGCCCTTGACCTTCGTAGCGTTCGCGGCGATCCACTTCTGGCCGGCTGTGTCCGGCTTGACGTGGTCGCCTGCGATCCACTTCGCGACCAGCTCCTGGTCGGCGTTCGTCAGCTTGAAGTTCTTCAGCGCCGCGTAGGCGGGGTTGCCGCTCGTGGCGAACTTCTTGCTGAAGACCTTCTCGATGATCGTGTTGTCGTACGCGCACTTGTACTGCGCGACATTGCCGCCGGCCTTCGAGTCGTCCTGGCAGCCCTTGAACCGGGGCGGCAGCTTCACTTCGGAGAGCTGGTATTCCTGGTTCAGGTACTGCGGCGTGTACCAGTAGAAGAGGACCGGCTTCTTCTGCTTGTACAGCTGGCTCCAGCGGGCGACCTGCGCCGGCTCGGCGCCGACGCTCACGAACTTGAAGTTCAGGCCGAGCGCCTTGATCAGCTGCTGGTCCTTCTGGACGTACGACGGGTCACCGCCCAGGAACATCCCCTGCGAGCCGGACTCGGGGCTCTTGAAGAGCGACTCCTTGCCCTTCAGGCCCTTCCACGTCGCGAATTCGGGGTGCTCCTTCATCAGATAGGTCGGGATGTACCAGCCGATGTGACCGACGACGCCGTTCGGGCCGCCCGCCACGACCGTCTTCTGCTTGGTGATGTACTGCTTGTACTGGTCGACGTGCTGCCAATCCTCGAGGACGGCGTCCGTCTTGCCGTTCGCGAGCGCCTGGTAGACGGGGATCTCCGCGATCTGCGTGATCTTGACCGTGCAGCCGAGGTACTTCTCGAGCGCCGCCTTGGCGATGTAGGTGTTGGCCGTCGAACCGGCCCACGCCTGCTCGTTGAGCGTCACGGTCCCGCAGGCCGACTTCGCCGCGCCGGCGGTGCCGACGAGCATGACCGCAGTCGCTGCGATCGCGAGACCCGCAGCGCCAAGTGCAAACCTCCGGCGCCCTCTGACCCGATCCGACATTCCTGCCTCCTCTGTGGTTGGCATTTACGCCTGTTGCCTCGCGCGTACCCGTCCCTGGGTGACGCGGTCGAGTGTGATGCCGAGCGCGAGGATCGCAACCGATGCGAGCACGCCCAGCCCGAACGCATTGCGCTGCAGCCCTGTCGCGACCTCGTACCCGAGCGCGCCGGAGCCGACGAGCCCGCCGATCACCACAACGGCGAGCACCATGATGATCGCCTGATTGACGCCGAGCATGATCGCGTCGCGGGCCAGCGGAATTTTCACCTTCACCAACACCTGTAGACGTGTGGCGCCGAAGGATGTTGCCGCCTCGACCGATTCGGGCGACACGCCTTCGATCCCGCGCTGGACGAGCCTGATCATCACGGGCGATGCGTACAGCACCGAGGCGACGACGCCCGGGACGCCCGACACGGGCATCAGGTAGATGAACGGGATGATGTAGACGAGCTGCGGCAGCGTCTGCAGCACGTCGTTGACCGGTCGCAGGATGCGGGAGACGGTTCGGCTCTCCGCCGCCCAGACGCCCATCACGAAGCCGACGATCACCGTCAGCAGCGTCGCGACGAGCACCTGTGAGAACGTGTCCATCGCGTTTGCCCACTCGCCGACGAGGCCGACGACGAAGAGCATCGCGAATGCGATCAGCGCCGGGCGGAGGCCGCTGAGCAGGAAGGCGATCAGCACGAGCCCGATCAGCGTCACCGGCCACGGCGTCTCGATGAAGAAGCTGCGCAACGGCTGGATGCCGTGCTGCACGATGAAGTTCCCGGTCGGGTTCGTGATGTCGCGGAAGAGGAACGTGCTCGGGTTCTGGATGTAGTCGAGCGCGCGCTGGACGTACTGGCGTAGCCAGTCCTGCGCCGTCCAGCGCGACCAGTCGGCGCCCGCGTGCGCGAGGTGCCCGACGACCACGGCGCCGATCACGACTGCGGCGCATGCCGCCGTGTAGAGGCGCAGCTGCCGCGACTTGTCGGCATCGAGGTGGCGGTGCGCGGGATCGGTGCGGTTCGCCATCGCCTCGGTGGCTCGGTCGAGCGCGATCGCCATGATCACGATCGCCGCGCCCGCGAAGATCGCCATCGCCGGGTCGGTGTAGAGGCCGTTCGTCACCGAGTCGC
>JAOPYY010000051.1 GCA_025964395.1 Actinomycetes bacterium
GCATCGGCGTGATGAACATCATGCTCGTCACCGTCACCGAGCGAACGCGCGAGATCGGGATCCGCAAGGCGATCGGCGCGCGCAAGGGCGACGTGCTCGGCCAGTTCATGACCGAGGCCGGGCTGCTTTCCGTACTCGGTGGGCTCACCGGCGCCGTCGCGGGGCTGGTGGGTGGCCAGTTCAAGGTCGTCGGCGTCCAGCCCGTCATCCAAACGTATTCGGTTGTGCTGGCTCTCGGCGTCGGCGTCGCCGTCGGCCTCTTCTTTGGGATCTATCCCGCAAACCGTGCCGCATCGCTGCGGCCCATCGACGCCCTTCGTTACGAGTAGGAGCAACAACATGACAACGACAGCAGTGCATCCAGAACAACCAACCGCGGCGCATGAGGGGCTCGCCAGCGAGCTGCTCGCCCGCCGAAGGAAGAAGCTCCCGGCGCTCACGGCCGCGCTCGCCCTGGCAGTCGCCGTCGCAGGTGGCCTGATCGGCGGCGTGGAGGCGCAGAAGCACTGGGGCGCCTCCTCGGCAGGGGCCGCTCCCGGGGCGGGCTTCGCAGCACGCTTCGGCGGACGGCCGGGCGGCGGCGCCGGCGGCTTTCCCGGGGCGGGCGGCTTCCCCGGCGCGGGCGGCGCCGGTGGCGCCACCACCGGAACGGTGACGCTGATCAAGGGATCGACCTTGTACGTGACCGACGCAAGCGGCAACACCGTGCTCGTGCACACGACCGCCGGCTCGGCCGTGCAGAAGACGGTGTCGGGGACGCTCAAGACCGTGCACCCCGGAGACTCGGTCACGGTCACCGGCAGCCAGAACAACGACGGGAGCTACAGCGCCCAGAAAATCACGATCGGAGGCAGCAATGGGTAACGCACTTCGTTTCGCGGGCGCAACAGCGGTCGCTGCAGTGGCGATCGTCGCCGCAGGGTGTGGATCGAACGGGTCGCCCTCGGCGTCCTCGGCGACGACGACAACGACCGCGACCGCGCCCGGCACGGGTGGAGGTGCGAATACCGCGGACCGCACGGCGTTCAATGCGTGTCTGGCCCAGCACGGGGTGACGCTCCCGGCCAGGCCGCCCGGCGGCGGCGGCGGCGGCGGAAACGGCCAGCCGCCTGCCGGTGGTCCCGGCGGCGGAGGTTTCGCGAACCTGACGGCCGCTCAGCGGGCGGCGTTCACGGCGTGCCGCAGCAAGCTGCCTGCCGGGGGCTTCGGAGGCGGCCGTCCTGGCGGCGGAAACCGGGCGAACAATCCCGCCTTCGCGAAGTACAACACGTGCCTGAAGCAGCACGGCGTCACGCTCGGAGCGAGCAACAGCCCGACGGCGTTCGCCAAGGCCCAGGCCGCGTGCGCCAAGTTGGCGCCGACCGCCAGGCCCGCCGGGGCCGGTGGAAGCGGGGGAGGCGCGACGCTGCAGTAGAGCCTGCGACGATACTCCGATGCCGAATCGCGTCCTGGTCGTCGACGACGACGCCGCACTGCGCTCGGCCATGTCGCGCACGCTGAAGCTCGAGGGCTATGAGGTCGACGTGGCCGAGGACGGAATGCGTGCGCTCTCGTTCTTCGACCAGGGCGTCGTGCAGCCGGACATCGTCATCCTCGACTTGCTGATGCCGAACCTCGACGGCATGACGGCATGCCGTCTGATCCGCCGAACGAGCGAGGTGCCGATTCTGATGTTGACCGCACGACACGCGTTGGCCGACCGTGTGGACGGTTTGGAGGCCGGCGCCGACGACTTCCTCGGCAAGCCGTTCGCTGTCGGCGAGTTGCTCGCCCGCGTACGTGCGCTTCTGCGCCGCTCGACACCGGAGGGTCGTCTGCGGTTTCTCGACGTCGAGCTCGATCGTGGCCAACGGTTCGTCCGGCGCGGCGAGCGTGTCATCGAGCTGACGCGACTCGAGTTCTCATTGCTCGAGCTCTTTCTTGCCAACCCGCGCAAGGTATTGACGCGGACGACGATCTTCCAGGAGGTGTGGGGCAGCGACTCGGAGTCCGCGTCGAACTCACTCGACGTCTTCGTCGGCTCGCTCAGACGCAAGCTGGAAGCCGATGGTGAGCTACGGCTGATCCAAACCGTGCGCGGTATCGGTTACGTGCTCCGTGAGGAGCTCTAGCTGAGCCTTCGCGCCCGGCTGACGCTCGGCACGGCGGCCCTGCTCGCGCTCGCGATCGCCGTTGCGCTCTTCGCCGCGTACCACGTCGTGAGCTCGCAGCTACACGGCCAGGTGGACAAGTCGTTGCGGGAACGAGCAGGCGCGCTCGCGGCGATCGGCCGTCGCCCATCGGGCGCCCCGCGGCGCGCCCGGCCGCCGCGCGTCGCGCCGGCAAAGCTCGGTGAGGCGACGGGGTACATCCAGTTCGTCACCGCGAACGGGAAGGTGACGTTGCTGCCGGGTGAACACGCTCGGCTGCCGACGGACTCGGCGGCCGCGGTCGCCGCCGGGCGGCATCGCGCGTTCTTCTCCGAGGCCCGCGTTCAAGGGACGCAGGTTCGGATCTACACACGGCGGGCCGGCGCCAGGGCGGTGCAGGTCGCGCTGTCGCTCAACGGCACCAACCACGTCCTGTGGTGGATTCGGCTGCTCTTCCTCGCCATCTCCAGCGTCGCTGTCGCGGGCGCGGCTGTGGTCGCGCTGTTCGTCGCCCGGACCGTGCTTCGTCCCGTGCGGCGCTTGACGGCTGACGCGGAGCGGATCGCTGCGACGCGAGACTTTCACCCCGTCACGGATGATCGCCGCACCGACGAGCTCGGCCGCCTCGCGCGGGCGTTCAACACGATGTTGGCGGCGCTCGCCGGCTCGATCGCCGCGCAGCGCCAGCTCGTGGCCGATGCTTCTCACGAATTGCGGACGCCGTTGACGACTGCTCGAACGAGCCTGGAGTCCATGCAGCTCCACCCTGAGATGTCGGAGAGCGAGCAACGCCAGAGCATCGATGCAGCCGTCGTGGAGCTCGCCGAGATGACGCATTTGATCGACGAGCTCGTCGAGCTCGCGCGCGGGGACGCACAGGCGTCGGAGCACGAGCCCGTGCGGCTGGACGACATCGCGCGGGAGGCGGTCCTGGTTGCCGCCCGGCGGGCCGACCGGGAGTTTCGCTTCGAGCACGAGCCCACGGTTGTCAGCGGCGCACCGGCAGAGCTCATGCGCGCGATCTCGAACCTCCTCGACAACGCCGTGAAGTGGAGCTCGCCGGAGGATCCGATCGACGTGACCGTCGCGGCCGGCGTCTGCAGGGTTCGCGATTATGGCACCGGCATCGCAGTTCAGGACCTACCGCACGTCTTTGACCGTTTCTACCGCGCCGCGGACGCTCGAACGCTCCCGGGCTCGGGCCTGGGGCTCGCGATCGTGCGCCAGGTCGCCGAGGCGCACCGGGGAACTGCGATGGCGGAGGCCGCGCCGGGAGGGGGGACGATCATGTCCGTCCGCCTGCCGGTCATCCGCGCCGGCGTCTGAGCTTCACGAGCTCAGGTGCTGCTGCGGGTGAGCACAGCCTTCGCAATCGCGCTCCTACAAAGAAGAATCCCCCGCCAGGCGGGGGATTCTCTGATGGAGCCAGGCGGGCTCGAACCGCCGACCTCCTGGGTGCGATCCAGGCGCTCTCCCAGCTGAGCTATGGCCCCTGGGCGGCTCTCAGTGTAGCGGCGCCCGGTTTTACCTGAGCCTGATCCAACCTTCACGTCCCCCTCGCCGGTGCCGGGAAGGGAGGGGTAAACGCCTGAAAGGGGCCTACGTGAAAATCACAACAATTCTGCCGTTGCTTGCGGCGGGGGCGGTGACCGTTCTCGCGGTCGCCGGCCTGTCGAATGCGGCCAGCAGTGCAGTGCCGGTCAACACCGTCGAGCCGAAGATCTCGGGCACGGCGCAAGAGGGGCAGACGCTCAGCGCCACCTCCGGCACCTGGACGAGCTCGACCACGCTCTCGTACGCCTATCAGTGGCGGCGCTGCGACGCTCAGGGCGCCGGCTGCGCGAACATCGGCGGCGCCGACACCTCGTCGTACCTCGTCAAGCACGCCGATATCGGCGACACGCTGCGCGTTCGCGTGACCGCCAAGAACACGGACGGCTCGGCGCAGTCGACGTCGAACCAGACTCCCGTCGTGACGGCGAAGGGCCCAGTGCCGCCCGTGACTGTCAACGGTTGTCCGGCGGCCGGCTCCGGCACGATCGACGTTGCGTCGATCACGCCGCCTGCGCGGCTCGTGATCGACGGCCAGGGTGTCTCCCCGTCGGTGATCACGCGCTCCGCCGCTGACGTGACGGTTCGCTTCCACGTCTCGGCCTGCAACGGCCGCTCGGTGTCGGGTGCGCTCGTCTATGCGACGGCCGTCCCGTTCCAGCAGTTCTCCATCCCGGCCGAGACGCCCACCGGCGCCGACGGCTGGGCGACCATGACCCTGCACCAGGACAGCGCGTTCCCGGCCTCGCCGCGGCAGCAGTTGCTCGCCGTGTTCACGCGGGCCCGCAAGTCGGGTGAGAACCTGCTCGGTGGCATCTCCACCCGCAGGCTCGTCTCGTTCCCCGTCAACACGCGCGGGTAGCACCACTCCATCCGACCGCACGCATCGCCCTACGATACGGCGGTGCGTGCGGTCGTACTCGACGCCGACGGGCTCCCTGAGCTTGCCGACCTGCCGGAGCCTTCGGGCGCCGGCTTGCTCGTGCGTGTCCTGGCGTGCGGCCTGTGCGGCTCCGACGTGGAGAAGCTCGGCCGCGCTGCGCGCGGGACCGTGCTCGGCCACGAGGTCGCGGGCGTGCTCGAGAATGGCGCGCGCGTCACGGTCATGCACCGCGTGCCGTGCGGCACGTGCGAGCGCTGCCTCGCCGGCCACCAGTCGACGTGCGGCGAGTTTCGCGAGCTGCGCATCGCGCCCGGCGGTTTCGCGGAGCAGTTGCGGGCGACGCATTGCGTGCCGCTGCCTGACGCGCTCGGGGAGCTGGACGGCGTCTGGGCGGAGCCGCTCGCGTGCGTGCTGCGCGCGGCGGCGGCGGTGCCGCGGGGGCGCGTGCTCGTCGTCGGAGCGGGGGCGATCGGCCAACTCTGGATCCAGGTGCTCCGCCGGCGCGGCGACGACGTCGTTGCCGTCGACCCGCGCCTCGAGCGCCTCGCGACAGCGCACATGCTCGGCGCGGAGACGGGCGACACCGACACGGTCAACGCTGCGGTGCTGACCGCACCCGCGGGCATCAACGATGCGCTGCACCAGCTGGAGCCGGGCGGGACGCTGCTCGTCTTCGCCGCGCCGGAGGAAGACGTGCCGACGACACTCGACGCCGTGTATCGCAAGGAGCTGCGCGTGGTCGGCTCGCGCTCGGCGACGCCTGCGTACTTCCGCAGCGCGGTCGAGCTCCTGCCGACGCTCGTGCTGCCCGAGGTGACGACGCTACCCCTCGACCGTTTCCTCGAAGGCGTCGAGCTCTACCGCCGTGGCGATGCGCTGAAGGTCGTCTTCGCGCCGTGAAGGCGGCGCTGCTCTACGCGCCCGGCGATCTGCGCATCGAGGAGGTGCCGCGTCCCGAGCCCGGGCCTGGCGACGTCCTCGTGCAGATCGAGGTTGCGCTGACCGACGGCACCGATTTGAAGACGTTCCGGCGTGGGCATCCGGTGCTCGCGCGCGAGTCGCCTGCGCCGTTTGGGCACGAGTTCTGCGGGATCCTCGACGGGCGGCGCGTCGTCGCTGCCAACTCGGCGCCGTGCGGCGCCTGCGACGGGTGTGCGCGTGGCGAGCAGTGCCGCGACCTTTCGTTCCTCGCGGGCGCCTACGCGGACTGGATCGTCGTGCCCGAGCGCATCGCCGCCGTGAACGTGCACGACGTGCCGCCGGGTGTCGAGCCCGAGGTCGCGGCGATGGTCGAGCCGCTGGCCTGCTGCTTGCGCGGCATCGAGCGCGCGGGGATCCACGCGGGCGACACGGTTGCGATCCTCGGCGCAGGTCCGATCGGGCTGATGCTCGCCGCGTGTGTTGCAGATGCGGGCGGCTGGCCTGTGGTCGTCGGAGGCCGGCCCGAGCGGCAAGAGCTCGTGGAGTTGTTCGGCGCGGAGAGCGGGGCGGGGACCGGCGCCGACGTCGTGATCGAGGCGGTCGGGAGCGAGGCTGCCTGGACGAACGCGGTGGAGCTCGTGCGCCCCGGCGGCACGGTCGTGATGTTCGGCGGGCTTCCGCGCGACGCGCGCCCGCCCGTTGATGCGTATCGCCTCCACTACGAGGAGCTGACGGTGCGCGGCTCGTTCCACCACACGCCGGCCACCCTGCGCGCCGCGCTCGGCTTCCTTGCGAGCGGCGCGTATCCGTGGGGCCGGCTCGTCACGCACCGCGTCCTGCTCGACGAGCTGCCCGCGCTGTTCGCCGACCCTCCGCGCGACCTGCTCAAGGCCGCTGTCGTACCGTGACCGTGCGCGAGTTGAACCGCACGCTGCTCTTACGGCAGATGCTGCTCGAGCGCGCGCGCATCTCGGTTCCTAAAGCGGTGGTGAAGCTCGTGGCACTACAGGCGCAATACGCGCCGTCGCCGTACGTCGCGCTCTGGACTCGCCTCGAGGGCGCGACGAAGGCGCGGGTGGACCGCGCGTTCGCGCGCGGGTCGATCGTCAATGCTGGGACATTGCGCAGCACGTTGCACGTCATGGCGCGCGCCGAGTACCCGTTCATCGCCGCCGCTTACATCGACGGGCAGCGTGGGCGCGTCGCGAATCTCGGCGTCGACATCGAATCGCTCCGCACCGCGGTCCCGGACGAGCCGCTCGGCGGTGCCGAGACGAGGCGGTTGGCGGCGCACGCCCTCGGGACGGACGACGAATGGACGATTGCGTTCGCCCTGCGCGCGCTGCCGTTCGTCCGCGTGCCGCCGATTGGGCCGTGGCCGCACACGAAGCCGCCGCCCTACGTGCTCCGCCGTGACCCGTTGCCCGACCCGGTCGAGGCTGCCATTCGCGTCGTTCGCGCGTACGTCGCCGCGTACGGTCCGGCGACGCGGGACGACATCGAGCAGTACACGGGCTTCCGGATCCGGCAGATCGCGCCAGCGCTCGACCGGCTGCGCGACTTCGAGGGCGAGGACGGTCGGACGTACTACGACCTCGCGCGTGCGCCGGTCGCCGACGCGCGCGTTCGCGCGCCGGTGCGCTTCCTGCCGGCCTTCGATTCGATCATCCTCGCGCACCGCGATCGCTCGAGGATCGTCCCGAGCGAGTACATCGAGACGGTGTTCAACAAGAAGAACGCCACGACGAAGAACACGTTCACCGTCGACGGCTTCGTCGCGGGCGCGTGGCGGATCGAGAAAGGGAAGCTGTCCGTCGAGCCGTTCGCGCCTCTGCCGCCGAAGGTGCGCCGCGAGGTGGACGCCGAGGGCAGGCGCCTGCTCGCGTACTACGTGAGCTAGGCACCGACGGCGGTGCCTCGCCGTTCATGTCATTGGCATGTAGCGGCGATTAGGTTGGCGAGGTGACGTGACATGAAGAGGTTCATCTTCATCGTCGCGCTCGCCCTCGTCGCGGCAGCGGATGCGCGCGCAACGCAACGGCAACTCCCGCCAGCCGGGATTTCCTGGCGGCCGGCGGGATTCGTTGTGCTGGGGACGAGGCCGCTTGCAGTTGCCACGCTCGCGACGCCGGCGGGCGTGGCGTACGTCGCGTGGATCGATCACACACGGACGCGGCTCGCGCTCTACCCGGGGCGGCTTGAGCCGCCCGCCGTTCCGCTTCGCGGCCCTGCTCAGGTGCCGAGCGGCCAGCGGTGGCGTCTCCTCGCCACGTTCAACGGCGGCTTCAAAGCGCGTGCGGGAGCAGGGGGAATGGTCGTGAACGGCGTTGTCGAGGAACCGATGCAGAACGGCATGGGAACGCTCGTGGTCTATCGCGACGGGACGATCGCGATCCTCGACTGGCTGGGGCGGACGAACCCGCGGCAACTCGTTCTTGCACGCCAGAACCTGGCGCCGCTCGTCTGGAACGGCCGGCCGTCCGCGCGTGTGCTCGACTGGAGTGCGTGGGGCGCGACGCTGAGCGGCGGGTCGGCTGTCTGGCGCACCGGCGTCGGCGTCACGAAGCAGGGCGATCTCGTCTACGCAGCCGGCGACGGACAGACGCCGGCGTCACTCGCGAACATCCTCGGCCGCCTGGGAGCGTGGCGGGCGATCCAGCTCGACATCAATCCGCAATGGCCGTCCTTCATCACGTATGGCCACCGCGGTGGGCGTGATCCGGTTCCACTCGTTCCGAACGCGCAGCAGAGCGCGTACCGATACCTGAGCCCGGACCCGCGCGACTTCTTCGCTGTTTACGCGCGCGCGGGTGGTGGCACCAGCGTGCCCTTCCGCTGACCCGCGATTAGAGCGCGAAGAGCGTTAGCTCGGGCTCGCGCTCGCCGCGGAGCACCGCCAGGTCGACACGTACGCACGCGATCCCGCGCTGGTCTGCAAGTGCGATCGCCTGCGGCTTGATCGACTGCGCGACGAGGAAGCCGCGGCAGTCCGCGCGCGACGGGTCGACGCGGATGCAATCGAGGTAGCGCGTGAGCTGCTCAACGGCATCGATCGTGCCGACGCGCTTGATCTCGACGGCGACCCAGCCGTCGTCCTCGTCGCGGCACATCAGATCGACGGGCCCGACGTCGGTCGGCCACTCGCGCTTCACGAGCCGGAGGCCTTCGACGATGTGCGTCGGGTCGTCCGCGAGCAGAAGCTGCAGGTCGCGCTCGACGCCGTCCTTCTCGAGCCCGGCCGCCTCGCCCATGTCGTGCGTGACGTCGGAGAGCACCTCGATCAGCTTGATCTCGAGCCGGTCCTCGGTCTTGCCGGCGCGCTTGCGCACGACGACGAGATCGCCGCTGTCCTCGATCACTGTTGGGGGCGTCATCCAGTTCAACGGTTTAAATCCACCTGCGTCCGCATGGACCAAGAAGGACCCGTCCTCCTTGACCATCAGCAACCGGGTCGATTCGGGCAGGAACGCGTTCAGGCGGCCGGAGTAGGTGACCTCGCAGCGGGCGACGATCAGACGCATCGCGCCAACCTACCGTCCGTTTCGGACAGGTCCAGGCACGACCTCCTTCGACGTCCTAGTCGCGGCTGGCCGGGAGGGTCGGATGGTCGGTGGGATAGACGCCGACCGCGAATCCGTACACGGTCTCGCCCGACCGCGGGAGCCGCTCGAACTCCGCTACCAGCTCCGCCATCCGCTCCCAGAACTCCGACACCTGCGCCTCCGAGATGCGGGCGTGCCGAATGAAACCCCACAGCTTCCCGTCTTGGTACGCCGCGCCCGACTCCTGAGCGGCGACCTCGAAATCGTTGAAGTCCCGAGGCAGATCGTCGCCACCGGGCGTCCGCTCGACCCCGACGTAAAACATCCGCGCCGTGCGGCCGTAGAGGCGCTCCTCGATGGCGCGCACCCGGCGGGTTCTCACCACCTGAACCAGTCCGGCCTCGGTGAGGACCTTGACGTGGTGGGCGACCGTGCTCTTCGGCCGCTCGACCGCGACCGCCAGCTCGGTCACCGTGGCCGCCCGCTCGTGGAGCAGGCCCAGGATCGTGGTGCGGAGGGGATGGCTGATCGCCTTCACCTGCGAGGGCCCGGTGAGGGCCATTCGGTCGGCGAGCTCGTAATCCGGGGGAGACGGGTTGCCAGTCATGGCCAAACAGACTAACATTGCAGAATGTTCCACTTTAATGGATCAATGACTCAGGAGGATCAGGGATGACCGAGGTTGTGCTGTACCACCACGTCCAGGGGCTGACCGAGGGAGTGCGGTCGTTCGCCGGCGAGTTGCGGCAGGCGGGGCACACCGTGCACACGCCCGACCTGTTCGACGGGCGGACGTTCGACACGATCGAGGAGGGCATGGCCTTCGCGCGCGAAGCGGGGTTCGGCGCGCTGGCCGAGCGCGGGGTGGCCGCCGCCGAGGGGATCCACCCCGAGGCCGTCTACGCCGGCTTCTCCTTCGGGGTCGTGGTCGCCCAGCAGCTCGCGCAGACCCGGCCCGGCGCCCGCGGGGCCCTGCTCATGTACTCGTGCCTCCCGGTGTCGGAGTTCGGGGACGCGTGGCCCGAGGGCGTTCCGGTGCAGGTGCACGGCAAGGACGCCGACCCGTTCTTCGCCGAGGACATCGAGGCTGCGCAGGCCCTGGTCGACTCGACCGACCGGGCCGAGCTGTTCCTCTACCCAGGGGCGGAACACCTCTTCGCCGACTCCTCGCTCCCGGCGTACGACGCCGCCGCTGCGGCGTTGCTCACCGAGCGCGTGCTGGCGTTCCTCGACGCGGTCGAGGCCGACGACACGCCAAATGCATTCCGGCTGAGCTAGACGTGCGCCAAGACGCGGTCGAGCGGCCGCGGGACGCGCTCGAGGTCGAGTGCCTCCACCAAGAGCACGGCGTACTTTTGCTTACGGTTCCACATGAAGCCGTGCAGCTGTTCTTCGAGCGGCCGGTCGCGGTGCGCAGGCTGTTTCTGGTAGGTCCGAAACGCGCGCAGCTCGCCTTGCTCCGTGAGGACGCGCTCCATTCCATCCGGCCCGACCGCCCGCGTCAGCTCGTCCTCGAGGTCGCGCATGCATGCGTAGAACCCGACGCGCTCGAGCTCGCCGCGATCGTCGCACCCCAGCGCGCGCAAGAAATGTCGTTCTTCCCCGACGTCATAGAGGCCGGCGAGTGGGACGTCGCGGTACCGCTCGAGGACGCGTGGCAGGTTCCCGTAGCCGCCCATCGGCACGATGGCGACGTCCTCGGCTTCGAGGTCGCGGCCACGGCGACGGGCAAGCGTCTCGACGGCGCGGCGGTCGCTCGTGCCCTCAACGAGCACTACTCCGCGCAGCTGCATTGCTGCATCAGACCAGTTGGGTCTAGGCCTTGCGGATCAGCGTCATGCCGTCGCGCACGCTCAGGAGCACCTGAACGGAGCGTGGATCGGCGGCAACGTGTTCGTTGAACGCGGCGATCGGCGGGGCCTCGTCGACGACGCGGCCGCTCGACAAGGTGTTGTCGGCGACGATCAGGCCGCGTTCGGCGAGCCGGGGTAGGACGGCTTCGTAGTACCCGACGTAGCCCTCCTTCTCGGCGTCGATGAACACGAAGTCGAACTCGCCCTCGAGCCGCTCGAGCGTCTCGAGCGCCGGGCCGACGTGGAGCGTGATCTTCGAGCCGTGCGGCGAGCGGTCGAAGTAGCGCTGCGCGAACGCCGCGCGCTCCGGATCGAGCTCGCACGCGTCGATGTGCCCGCCGTCCGGCAGCGCCGCGGCCATCGAGAGCGCCGAGTGGCCGCTGAACGTCCCGATCTCGACCACGCGCTTCGGCTGCGAGACCCAGACGAGGAACTCGAGGAACCGGCCGGCGACCGGACCGGTGAGCATCTGGGGCATCCCGAGCTCACGCGCGGTCTCCTCCGAGAGCTCGGCGAGCAGCGGCTCGTGCGGTGTGGTGAACCGCTCGACGTACTCCTCGATCCGGGGGTCGATGATGTCCATCAGTTGCGTTCCACTCTAGAGCCACCGACGATCGCGTCGATGCCGTCTACGTACCGGACCCACGCCTTGCCCTTGCCGTCGTAGTCGGGCGACCAGACGATCAGCGTGGCATCGCGCCCAGCGACACGCACGCGCTCCGTGCCCTCGGGCTCGATGCCGCGCCAGACACGCACGAACGGGTTCTCCTCCCACTCGCGACCGATCGTCGTCTCATCCGTGTGGCCGGGCAGCACGCGCCGCTCGTGCGGCATCGCCATGTAGACGTCCATCACCGAGCGGCGGACGCGCTCGTAGTCGCCGCCGCCGACCGCGTCCTTGAAGAGCGTGTCGCCGGAGAACACGAGCTCGCCGTTGACGACGAAGCAGACCATGTCCTCGGAGTGGCCGGGCGTCGGGATCGCCTCGACGTCGAGGCCGCCGACCTGCAGCGCCGCGCGGACGACCGGCAGCCCGAGCTCCCCCTCGTGCTCGACGTGATCGGGATGCGCGTGGGTGCGCAGGATGTGCGACGGCTCGACACGCCACGCCGCCGCCGCCTGGAGCAGCGGCCCCAACGGGGCGCCCGAGTCCACGAAAACGGCCGCGCCACCCTCCTCGTCGGCGACGAGGTAGGCGTTCGAGAGCCAGCGGGCATCCATGCTCACAGCGACCAGCACGCAGTTAGGCTAACTGTGCTGCAGAAGCACCGTGCACACCCGAAGCGAGGAGAGAGACACAAATGCCCGGCCTCATGTCACGCCTGAGCCTGATCTTCAAAGCGAAGTTCTCGAAAGCGCTCGATCGCGCCGAGAATCCCAACGAGACGCTCGACTACTCCTACGAGGAGCAGCTGCGCCAGCTGCAGAACGTCAAGCGCGGCATCGCCGACGTGACGACGGCCAAGAAGCGGCTCGAGCTGCAGTACACGAGCATGCAGCAGCAGGTCGACAAGCTGGACGGCCAGGCACGCGACGCGCTGAAGGTGAACCGCGAGGATCTCGCCCGCGAGGCGCTGACGCGGAAGACCGCCGTGCAGGGGCAGCTCGACGGGATCATGCAGCAGGGGCAGCAGCTCGAAGCGCAGCAACAGAAGCTGATCGAGGGCGAGCGCACGCTGCAGGCGAAGGTCGAGGCCTTCCGCACGCAGAAGGAAGTGATCAAGGCGCAGTACTCAGCCGCCGAGGCGCAGGTCCGGATCGGCGAAGCCGCCACGGGGATCGGCGAGCAGATGGCCGACGTCGGGCTCGCGGTGCAGCGCGCGAAGGACAAGACCGAGCAGATGCAGGCGCGTGCGAACGCGATCGACGAGCTGACGACGTCCGGCGCCCTCACCGACCTCACTTCGTCGGGCGACGACATCGACCGGCAGCTCGCTCAGATCTCGCAGGGCGGCCAGGTCGACGACGAGCTCGCGAAGATGAAGGCCGAGCTCGGCAAGGGCGATCCGCCCAAGGCAATCGAAGGCGAGGAAGCCAAGTGATCGTCCGCCTTCTCGGCGAAGGCCAGTTCAGGGTCGACGACTCGTTGCTCGGCCGGCTGAACGAGCTGGACGATGAGGTCGAGAAGGCGGTCGCCGCCGGCGACGAGCGCGCGCTCTGGGCGGGGCTGCAGGCGCTCGCTGAAGCGGTGCGCGAGA
The DNA here is from genome assembly GCA_025964395.1 of Actinomycetes bacterium. Lineage (GTDB taxonomy): Bacteria > Actinomycetota > Thermoleophilia > Gaiellales > Gaiellaceae > PALSA-600. Next base: position 13,078 of record JAOPYY010000051.1, read on the forward strand.
ACGGTGTGAAGCTCGCGGACGAGGACCTCTCTCCGTCGGACGCGGTCATCCCGCCCGAGGACCTGTCGCTCGAGGAAGCGCGGGAGCTCATGCAGGACGAGGGGTTCATCCCGGACATCTCCGACGTCGCGTGAGCCGCGAGGTCATCCTGGCCGCGCGCCCTCAAGGCGTGCCACAGGAGTCGGACTTCGAGCTGCGCGAGGTTGCCGACGACGCCGAGCTCGCCGACGGCGAGGTGCTCGTCCGCAACGTGTTCGTCTCCGTCGATCCGTACATGCGCAGTCGCATGTCGGGGATCCGCACGTACGTCGGGCCGTACGAGATTGGCGACCCGATCGATGGTGGGGCTGTCGGCCGCGTCGTCGCGTCGAACTACGACGGCCTGGCGGAGGGCGACTGGGTGCTCTCGCAACTCGGCTGGCGCGAGGCAGGCGTGGTGGAGGGCAAGCGCGTGCGGAAGCTCGATCCGGAGCGCGCCGCTCCGTCGACCGCGCTCGGAGCACTCGGCATGCCGGGATTCACCGCGTGGCTCGGGCTCACCGAGATCGCCGACGTCAAGGAGGGCGAGACGATCTACGTGTCCGGAGCCGCGGGCGCCGTAGGGAGCGCCGCGACACAGATCGCGAAGCTGAAAGGGCTACGCGTGATCGGCAGCGCCGGCTCCGACGAGAAGGTCGAGTGGCTTCGCTCGCTCGGCGTCGAGGCGTTCAACTACAGGGAGACGCACGCAAGGGAAGCGCTCGCAGATGGGATCGACGTGTACTTCGACAACGTCGGTGGTGAGCAGCTCGAGGCCGCGCTCAGCGCGCTTCGTCCGTTCGGCCGCGTGGCGGCGTGTGGCGCGATCTCGCGCTACAACGACCAGAAGCCTGAGTCCGGCCCGCGCAACATTGGCTTCGTCGTGACCAAGCGCCTGCGTATTCAGGGCTTCATCGTCAGCGACCACAACGCGCGCTTTGCCGACTTCCTGCGGGAGGTCGGCCCGTGGGTCGCCGAGGGGAAGATCGAATGCCGCGAGACGATGATCGACGGGATCGAGAACGTGCCCGCCGCGTTCGCCGGCCTCTTCCACGGACACAACACAGGGAAGATGCTCGTGCGCGTCGGCCCAGCTTAAGATCGCTCGAACCCGAGGACGGTCGATCCCAGCAGGGGCCCGCCCCGGATCGTGAACAGGCACGTGCTGCTGTGCAAGGCGGGCACCGGAATCGTTCCGTGCCAGGACTGAAGTCCGGCGATCCTGCGTTGCAGTGCTGGTTTCCCGTCGAGTGTGATCCGTACGATGTCGGTGGCCTTCGGGAGCAGGGTCAACTCGAGGCTACCGCCGGCGCACGCATACACGGTGATCGTGCCCGGGCCGGTCAGATCGCCGTTCGGGAGAAACCCGGTCGTGACCGTCGAGAGCCGTGCCGGCGCCCGAAGGCGCCAGAGGGTCAACGCCTCCAGGTCGACACCGCGCGAGTGGTGGGCGACGGGGGTTCCGAAGAAGGTGTAGCGGTCGGTCGCCACGACATAGCGATCACGGATCGCGACGAATCCGCCGGGCGTCGGCGCCCGTGCCTGTTGAGGCATAGGCCCGGGAACGCGCGTCGGAGGAAACGTCAGGACGTGTGCGATCCTTTGATTCCAGAAGCGTTGTTGCCACACGCTGTTCCACTCTGGCTCGCCGTCGTAGAGATAGGTCACGTTGCTCCGAGCCGCGCGGTCGACCCAGTTACGAGGCGACCCGAGCAGCGCCAGCTGGTCTGCGCGCGCCCTCGGGATGATCAGCATTGAGGCTGACACCGAGGTGGCCACGAGCAGCGCCAGCGCGAGCCCTGGGAGGACGAAGGCGACCTGCCGCGGGACGACCGCGAAGCAGGCCAGGAGCGCGACGCCCGCAAGTGTGACGAGGGTCGCCGCGTCGAAGTGCGCGCTCAGCCGGTAGATCAGCGAAGCGTCGAGCGAATCCGGCAGCGCGGCGGTGACCACGAGCTTGTTCCACGGTGTGAGAGCGAGCAACGCGAGTACCGCGAGGCAGACGGGCGGAGCGACCCAGCGCCGGCGCGGAGCACCGCGCGCGAGCCAGAGTGCGAACGTGAGGAAGAGGAGCGGCGGGAGCGACGCCAGGTCGCGCCCCAGTAGATGCGGGGCAAAGCGCGCCGCGAAAAACCCAACCTGTCCGCAGACGGCGACCGTCGCGGTCGCCGTCACGAGGAGAAGCGCGCGGGTCGCGCGATCGCGGCCCCGCAAGGCGTCGACGAGCATCACACCCAACGCGGCGAACGGGAGGACGGCGGTTGAAAGCACCAAGTACGCCAGGTGCTCGAACGTGAGACGGAGGGACGCGGCGATCGGGTAGCCACCGTTCAACGTCCCGGCATACGACCCGAAGACACCGGGCGCCAGAGTGACCACGAAAGCAGCGGCCAAGAGTGTCAACCACGTCGGCCAAAACAACCGCAGCCGGCGACGGTCGTGAGTCACCAGGCAGTCGAGTAGCGCCGCCGTCGCGAGGACCGGGACGAACACAACTGCCTGAGCTCGAGTGGCGGCTGCCGCCGCGACCAACGCCAGCGCGACTGCCTGGTCGCCGATACGTCCTGTCTCGACGGCTCGTGTGATCGTGAGCAACGTCAGGGCGGCGAGCGGGTAGAACAGGACCTCCGTCATCACGAACCCCGAGTAGAGAAGGAGTGGGGACGCGACCGTCAACGTCGCGGCAAGGAGCGAATAGGCCGGAGACATCAACCGCCTGCCGTAGAGGAAGACCGGGACTGCGGCAAGTGACATGACGAACGCCTGGACCAGCTTCAGTGAGGCCAGGCTCCCGAGGATCAACGGGCCCCCGGCAAACGCCGGGTAGAGGAGCCCATAGCCGGCGCCCTGTCCCCTGATGACGGACAATGCTCCGTCATGCCAGAGTCGTAGCGCTCGATCGGCGTAGATCGCCTCGTCGGGCATGATCCAAAGACCCGGCACGCGCGCACCCGCCAAGCCATAGGCGAGCGTAGACACCGCGACGATGGCGAACAGCCGAAGCGTTAGACCGGTGCGTCGAAGAGCGCGAGCCATCGGGTCAGATCCTGCTCGATCGGGAGCTCGTTTTCGAGCTTCGCCTTCAGCTCGAGCTCCTTCGCGTTGTCGCGCTTCGACTCGCCGATCGGGATGAACGGCCACCATGCGCCCCGCTTGAAGCCGTAGATGAAGTAGACGGGGTGCTCGTACCCGTCGAAGCGGAAGATCGACGCGAGAAGCTGCGAGCCGAACCCTTTTGCCGTCAGCTCAGACGCGAGCGTGTGGGCCGTCGCAATCAGATCCTCGAGATCGGGATCCTTGACGATGATCCAGTCGTAGCCGTAGTCGTCGCTCTTGCGCTCGACCTCGGAGCCGCACTGCTGCGCGACCGCTTCGACCAACTGATCGACGTCGTCGAACGCGCTTCGGAACTCGCCCGAGGACTGCGGCTTGAACGCGATCGCACCGGCGCCGGCCGTCTTCAGGCCGAGCTCCGTGTCAAGTGTCACCGCCGCCGTTGCGAGGGCGAACAGCTGATCGGCCTTCGGCTCGGAGAGCTTCTTCTTGCCGAAGAGGACGTCGCGCAGGCCCAAGGGCTCTACGCGACCGGACGGCCCATCTCGCGCGCGATCTCGGAGAGCGCTGCGAGGCGCTTCTCGATCGGCGGATGGTCCATGAAGAGCTCGCCGACCGCCGACTTGATCTTCGGCGAGACGATGAAGAACGCGCTCATGCCCTCGACCGCGCGGAGGTCGCGGTTTGGGATCAGGGTCATCTGCGACGAGATCTTCTGCAGCGCGCTCATCAGGTACTCGGGTGCGCCGGTGATCAGTGCCGAGCCGCGGTCGGCTGCGTACTCGCGGTAGCGCGAGATCGTCCTGATCAGGACGTAGCTGATCGCGTAGACGACGATCGCGACGACCGTGACGATCAGCCAGATGGGCGGGCCGTTGTTGTTGTCACGGTTGTTGCCGCCGCCGAACATCCCGGCGTAGAGACCGAACCGGGTGAGCAGGGCCGCGAGCATGGCGAAGAAGCTCGCGACGGTCATGATCAGCACGTCGCGGTTCGCGATGTGGGAGAGCTCGTGGGCGAGGACGCCCTCGATCTCCTTCGGCTCGAGCCGATCCCAGAGGCCGGTCGTCACGCAGACGGCGGCGTGCTTCGGCGAGCGTCCCGTCGCGAATGCGTTCGGGACGGGCGTGTCCATCATCGCGACCTTTGGCTTCGGCAGGTCGGCCATGGCGCAGAGGCGCTCGACCATGTCGTGCAGCGCCGGAGCCTCTTCGCGCGAGACGACCTTCGCCCCGGCTGCTGCGAGCGCCAGCTTGTCCGACGTGTAGTACTGGAAGATCGCGAGCCCGCCGACGATCAGGATCATCGGGACGACGCCGACGTTCAAGGCGTTGATGAGGATGACCGCGAAGATCACGTAGAGCAGGCCGAGGAGGCCGCTCGTCAGGATCATGCGGATCGTGAGCCCGGCATCCCTTCCATAGGACCTGCGCTTCATGCCTGGGATTGTAGGGGGGTAGAGGATGCTGCCGCTGACCTTAACGCGGGGTCAACAGACCTTCGATTCTCCGGTAACGCCCGCGGCGCGCTGTATAGACTCCGCGCTCGTGCGCCGCCTTCTTCCGCTCGCGATCTTCCTCGTCTTCGCCGCCGGCTGTTCCGTCAACAAGCCGGGAGAGAAGGTCGTTGCCCCGCTGCCTTCGAAGGTCGTCGGCACGGTGCCGAAGGCCCAGGTTACCTCGGTGCCCACGCAGTACAAGAACGGTGACCCGGTCGCCGGCAAGCAGGTCTTCGAGAGCGCCGGCTGCAAGGGCTGCCATACGCTCAAGGACGCGGGCGCCACCGGCACCGTCGGCCCGAACCTCGACCAGGTGAAGCCGCCGCTCTCGAAGGTCGTCCCACAGGTTCTGAACGGCGGACCTCAGATGCCCCCCTTCAAGGGCTCGCTGAGCGCCAAGCAGATCGCCGACGTCGCCGCCTACGTGGTGAAGGCCACCGGCGGCAACCCGAACGGCTGAGCCTCCGGCTCCCCGAGAACTTCCCGCGGGACGTCGACGTCATTGCGACGGACTTCGACCGCACGCTCGTCTGGGAGGACGGAACCCTGCGGCCGCGCACCCTGCAGGCGCTCCGCGACGCTCACGACGCCGGGCTGCACGTGATCGTCGTCACCGGCCGGATGGTGCAATCGGTGCGCCGCTTCCTCGAGCCCGCCGAGCTCAACGAGCCGGTGATCTGTTACCAGGGCGCCGTCGTCGCCGACGCGGACGGGACGTGGCTGCGGCACGAGCCGATCCCCCTCGAGCTCGCGAAGGAAGCGCTCGCCGCGCTCAAGGACGAGGGCTACGACCCGAACGTCTACATCGACGACGAGCTGTACGTCTCCGACCTGACCCAGGCTGCGCGCGACTACGCCGACTTTCAGCACCTGAAGATCCACGAGGTGGGGGACACGCTCGAGTGGCTGAGCGCGCCACCGACGAAGCTCGTCGCCGTCGGCGATCCTCAGGCGCTCGACGGCGTCGAAGTTCGCATGAAGGAACAATTCGCCGAGCGCCTCTACATCTCGAAGTCGCTGCCGTACTTCCTCGAGTTCGCGCAGGCGGGCGTCACGAAGGGCGCTGGCCTCGATTTCCTCTCAGAGCACATGGGCTTCACCAAGGCGCGTACGGTGGCGTTCGGGGACGGCGAAAACGACGTCGAGCTCGTCGGATGGCCCGACTACGGCGTCGCCGTGGAGAACGCGCACGACCGCGTGAAGGCCGTCGCGAGCTGGATCTGCCCGCCCGCGTCCGAAGAAGGCGTGGCGCAAGTGATCGAAGCCCTTCTAGACTCGAAGCGATGATCGACCTCAAAGCAGCCCGCAACGACCCCGATGCCTACCGCGTCGCCCTCGCCCGCAAGGGTGCCGCGGCGATCTTCGACGAGCTGCTCGCGGCCGACGAGGCACGGCGCGCGGTGCAGACGCAGGTCGAGGAGTTGCGCGCGCGGACGAAGCTGAAGGGCAAGCCGACGCCCGAGCAGCTGGAGGAGATGAAGGCGATCAAGGAGCAGCAGCAGCCGCTCGAGGCGGAGTTCGCGGCGCTGTCCGAGCGCGTCCACGAGCTGCTCGACCGCGTCCCGAACCCACCGGCCGAGGACACGCCGGACGGCGACCAGGAAGAGGACGCCGTCGAGGTGAAGAAGGTCGGCGAGCCGCCGAGCTTCGACTTCGAGCCGAAGGACCACCTCGAGCTCTCGGCGCCGCACGGTTGGATCGACGTCGAGCGGGGCGCGAAGGTGTCCGGCTCGCGGTTCGTCTACCGCGTCGGTGACGTCGCACTGCTCGAGACCGCGCTCTACCGCTGGGCACTCGCGCGCATCGTCGCGAAGGGGCACGTGCCGGTGCTGCCGCCGGTGCTCGTCCGCGAGGAGGCGATGTACGGCACGGGCTTCTTCCCGTCGGAGAAGGGCGACTTCTACTCGGTGCCCGACGACGACCTCTATCTCGTCGGCACGTCCGAGGTTCCGCTGGCCGCGTTCCACATGGGCGAGGAGCTCGACGAGGTGCCGCTCCGCTACGTGGCGCTCTCGACGTGCTTCCGCCGCGAGGCGGGCGCCGCCGGCCGCGACACGCGCGGCATGTTCCGCGTGCACCAGTTCGACAAGGTCGAGATGTTCGTCTTCTGCGACCCGAGCAACTCACGCGACGAGCACGAGCGCCTGCTCGACATCGAAGAGAAGCTCGTGCAGGAGCTCGAGCTGCCCTACCGCGTGCTGAACATCGCGGCCGGCGACCTCGGCTCCTCCGCGGCGAAGAAGTACGACATCGAAGCGTGGTTCCCCGGGCAGTCGCGCTACCGCGAGATCACGTCGACGTCGAACACGACGGACTTCCAGGCGCGCCGGCTCGACATCCGTTTCCGCCGCGACGGGAAGCTCGAGCACGTGCACACGCTGAACGGTACGGCGGTGACCGCCCGCGCGATGATCGCGATCCTCGAGAACTTCCAGCACGAGGACGGCTCGGTCTCCGTCCCGGAGCCGCTCGTCGAGTTCGGCGCGCCGTCGAAGCTCGGCGCCGACCGCGTCCCGGCGAAGTAGCCTTTACGTTCGCGGCGGGGTGCCGGAGCGGCCGAACGGGGCGGTCTTGAAAACCGCTGACGGGGCAACTCGTCCGTGGGTTCAAATCCCACCCCCGCCGCCTTTGACACGGCCGCTTGTCCTCGAACAGCATGAGCCGGCCGCTGGCAGCGAATCCGAAACGGCGTCCCGTTCGTTTGTAAGGAAGGTGAAGAATCGGGAGGCTGACTGATGGACTTGATCGTTGTATTGCTGGTGGTGCTGTTGCTGCTCGCGCTACTCGGCGGCTTCGTGCTGTCGAAGCTGATCTGGATCGTGCTCGTCGTGCTGCTCGTGGTGCTGGTGATGCGCATCGCCTCGGGCCGCCGCGTCTGACGCGCCGGCGGGGGTAGGCGCGAGGCGGGCAGGGTGGGCGCGGCGTGCGCCCACCCTGGGCACGCCGCCTCCGCTTCGACCGGTACTGTCGAGACACGGCAGGCGCCGATCCGCATTCGGAGGTCCGTGAGCGTCCCTGACGCTGATCCTCGTCCCTATGGTCGCCGCGCATTCCTCGCGCTTCTGGCCGGCGGAGTGACGTCGTTTGCTTGGGCGCTGCCCGCGAGCCGGATCTTCTCGCCACTGACCTCGGGGCTCTCGCAGCTCGTCGCCGATGTGTTTCCGGTCGGTGGCTGGCGGATCTACACGATCTCCGGTTCGATGCCGGTCTTCGACCGGAAGTCGTGGCGCCTGGAGATCGCCGGGCTCGTCAGGAAACCGCTGAGCCTGAGCTACGACGACCTTCTGTCCTTGCCGCGCGCTGAGCAGATCTCGACGTTCCACTGCGTGACCGGTTGGACCGTGAAGGACGTCCACTGGGCCGGCGTCCGGTTCAAGCACCTGCTCGCGTTGAGCGAGCCCCTGCCCGAAGCGCGCGCGATCCGCTTCGTTTCGCTCGAACAGCCGTACACGGATTCGCTGACACTGCAACAGGCGACGCAGGGAGACGTGATGCTCGCCTACGAGATGGACGCGAAGCCGCTCACCCGTCCGCACGGCTCGCCGGCGCGCGTCGTGATTCCCGAGATGTACGGCTACAAGGGCGTCAAGTGGCTGACGCGCATGGAGCTCGTCGCATCCGAGCCGACCGGCTACTGGGAAAACCTGGGCTACGACCAGAACGCATGGGTCGGTCGGTCGAATGGCTACGGCTAGCCGCCGCCTGCATCGCTTCACGCGGACCGAGCGGGCTGTCCATTGGGTGCACGCGTCGGCGTTCGTCATCCTGCTCGCCACCGGGCTGGGTCTGTACCTACCCAGCCTGGCCGAGTTGGTCGGCCGTCGTCCGCTGCTGAAGACGATCCACGTGTACACCGCGATTGCGTGGCTCGTCGCTCTCGTGCTGATCGTCGTGCTCGGCGACCGGGCCAGCCTGCGGGCGACGGTGCACGAGATCGACCTCTTCGATCGCGACGACCGAGCCTGGCTGCGCGGTCGCCGACCGCCGCAGGGTCGCCTCAACGCAGGTCAGAAGGTCAATGCGATTCTGACGGCGGTCTTCGCGCTGATGTTCGCGCTCACCGGCTTCTTCCTCTGGTACGGCGAGCGCAATACGCGCTTTCGCTTTGCGCAGACGATCTTGATCCATGACTGGCTGATGTACATCTCGTTCGTCTTGTTCCTCGGCCACCTCTACCTGTCGCTGATCAATCCGGGGACGAGGCATTCGCTGAACGGCATGACACGCGGCTGGGTCGACGAGGACTGGGCGCAGGCACATCACGCGAAGTGGGCGGCGCGGGCTTCGAGCGACGACGCGTGAGCAGCGGGCGCCGGGGACGCGTGCGTCCCCGGCGCCCGCTGGCGTGCCCTACCCCTGCGTCAGGGTGAGGCCGTCGACCTCGAACGAGTCGCCGGCGACGGCGGCCGATTCGGTGACGGCCACGTCGATCGTCCCCGCGTTGCGCGCGGCGATATAGCGGTTCGCGGCGAACTGCTGCCAGCTCTGCGTCGACGTCACGCACGACGAGCGCGAGCCGGCAAGTGAGCCGCCGGCGGTCCACTCGCGGACGATCAGGCACACCCTCCGGCCCGGTGTGTCGCTGCGGATCCAGCCGCCCGCGCTGTAGGCCGCGCCGGCTGCCGTCGAGGTGACCGGCTTGGACGAGGTGAGGATCGAGAAGCTCGGCCCCGAGGTGCGTGCGACCCGAGCCGCGCCCGAGCCGACCTTGCCGTCGGACGCGAGCGTGAGTGACGACGAGGCACCGCTCCAGCCGGCGAGGGACCCCTCGAAGCTGCCGTTCGCCAGAAGGTTCGACGGCGGTGGAGCTCCCGCGGTGACTGTCCAGTTGCGGGTCGCTGGGCTCGGGTCGGCGGTGCCACCCGGGCTGATCGCCCGCACTGCGAATGTGTGGGCCCCTGTCGCGAGCCCCGAGTACGCGCGCGGAGACGTGCAGGCGGCGAAGGCCGCGTTGTCGAGGCTGCACTCGAACGTCGAGCCGTACGTGTCGGACGTGAAGCCGAAGCTCGCGGACGTCGACGACGTCGAGCCGGACGGACCGGACGTGATCGTCGTCTCGGGCGACGTGTCGTACGTCACGTCGAGGTACGGCATCTGCGAGGTCTGCGGCGCGCTCGTCGTTGCGAAGTGAAGGACATTCGGTCCTTCGGTCGCGTGCAATAGCAGCCCGTCGTTCGCAACCGAGCCGTTGACCCAGCCCTGGACGAGCGTCGTCAGATTCCAGGTCGCACTGACACCCGTCGATCCTCCGACAGTCGCGGTCGCGTCGGGTGTCGTGGCGAAGTCACCGCCGGGCGAGGTCCAGGGGACACCCGTGTCGGCTTCGTTCCACGTGGTCGAGACCGTCCACGGGGTCGTGACGCGGTGCACGTCGACGTTCAACGGCGTCGCGTTAGCCTCGTCCTGCAGATAGAGACCAAGAGTCGCGCTTTGCACGATCGCGTTCGACGGAACGATCGACGAGAGATCCCACATAAGGAGCGTGCGACTCGTCAGCGTGCCGTCGTTTCCGACGTCGATGCTCGACCCGCCGCAGAAGCTGCTCGCGGCGTCTGCGCCGTCGCGAATGAAGCATTCACGGTCGGCGCCGTTCGCGATGAAGCTCGGGTCGACCACGACAGGCCACGCACGGCTGCGATCGGCGAGCCACTGCTTGTCGGCGCGCAGCGTCAGCGTCGTGCCGTCGTGACCGAGCTGGAACCGCACGCGGTCAGACGAGAGGCCGGCTGCGTCGATCATCGACGGTGGCGCGAATACAAAGGCCGTGGCGCCGTTCGGGTCGACGAAGTCGATCCCACCGGACGTGTTCAGCCGTGGCGTCAGGCCGGGGCTCGTGGAGAGCGAGTAGGCGAATGACGTCGGTGCCGACGCATTCGCCAGCGTCAGTGTCTCCTTCACGCCCGCGTTCGCGACGGTGTACGCGACGTCCACGCCCGGCAGTGCGCGCGCGTACGTGGCGTGCGTGCCTTCGAAAGCGCGTCGGCCGTGTGCGCCGGCCAGCTGGAAGCTGACGGAACCGCGCTTGGTCGTGAACTGCACGGGCCCTGAGAGGTCGCCGGGCAGCGACGCCCGATAGCTGTTGGCCGCGTTCGTGACGTCGCCGAAGCCGTCCGGGACGAGCGTGTTGTCGATCGGCTGCCACTTTCCCTGCGCGTCGCGATAGTGGATCGGGCCCGCGTAGACGTGCACCGTGTACCGCCCGTTTCCGTCGACACTGGTCGCGGAGTGCGACGTGCGAAGGTTCGGATCCTCGTGCTGACCCTGGCTCGGGCCGCCGGCGACGGCGGCAACGGCCGAGACGGCCGAAACGAGCAGGAGCGCGGAGACCGCCGCGCCGAACGTACGCAAACCGCGCCTTGGCGACGCCATTGCAGAACCCCCTTGGTTGACATCCCCCCGGAAGTGCGCGGACTCTAGCGCCCTTTTAATCTTTGTCAACCATAAAGGCGGCCCGGTCCCGGGCCTGTCTGGATGGTGGGTGCCTAGGCGAGCCGTCCGAGGAGACGACGCAGCGTCCCGCGCGTCGCCGGCTCTCCGACGCCGAGCGCCGTGACGATCTCGTGCTCGGAGCGGCCTTGCCACACCATCGACTCGATCATCGCCAGCTGTATCCACCGCGCATACTCCTCGCGGTCCGCTCGATCGGCGAGGGCGCCCGAAACAGTCGCGACGAGCTCGACGCGGCTGAACGGCTTGAACACATGACCGACTGCGCCCGCGTCGACCGCCCGCTGCACGAAGTCGCCCCTGCTGTGCCCGGTCAGCGCGACGACGGGCACATCACGTTCATGAAGGATCTGACGAGTTGCTTCGACGCCGTCGAGATTCGGCAAGCTCAAATCGATCAGTACGAGATCCGGCTTGTGCTCGCGCGCGAGGTCGACTGCTTCGATTCCGTCACGTGCATCCGGCACGACCTCGAACCCTGCGTCCTCGAGCATCAGGCGCAGGTCGGCACGGACGATTGCGTTGTCGTCGACGGTGAGGATGCGGGCTGTTGTAGTGGCCGGCAAATGAGACCTCCCTCCTTGGGAACAAAAAAAGACCCCAGGCATTTGCCCGGGGTCGACAGAGACCGTTGGTCGCGCACCTTCGTGCAACCAAGGTCGAAGGTAGCAGCCGCTGCGACGGTGCCGGAGACTGCAAACTGAATCGGTTTGCGGCTACGCGACCGTGAACGAGCCGTTTTTCGCGAAGCGGGCTAACGCACGGTGAAGACGTCGCTGTCCGCCGACGCGAGGTACGAGCCATCAGGCCCGTAGAGCACGAAATGCAGCAGGTAGTCGGTCGGAGTGCCCGGCTTCGTGAAGCGCACCGTGACGTCCTTGCTCTCGGCCGAGGACGTCGTCGTGTACTTCGCGGCCAGGCGCTCCTCCTGCGAGGCGCGCACGCCCGAGACCGCATCGACGAGCCCATAGCGGAGCGTCAGATGCTCGCCGGGCTTGCCGCCTTCCGTGACCTTCACGGTGCCAACGATCGAGGTGCCTTCGACCTTGGCGGACGCGTGGTCGACCTTCGTGACGAGCGTGCCTGATGCTGCCGGGGGAGCCCCGCTCGAGCTTGGGCTGCCGCTGCCTCCACCGCAGCCCGCGGCGGCGAGGACGAGCGCGAGTAGAAGAACCGGACGAAATCTCACGTCGCAACCCTAGCCATGAGCTCGGAGATCAAGGGTCCGTAAGCACTCGGTAAGCGTCCGTCCGGCGAGGCGTTGAGAACCGGGGCAGCGGGGACCGATAGGAGATGAACCCAATGAAGGAGAACCCCATGCGCACGCACAAGATCGGCCTGCGTCGGCTCGTTCCGCTCGCGGTCATGATCGTTGCCTCCGGGGTGGCAGGCTCGGTGGCGACCGCTCGCTCCGCGGCGGCGCCCCAGAACACTGCGATTCCGCAGGTCAGCGGGACCGCCAAGGAAGGCGAGACGCTGACCGCTTCGAATGGCACGTGGAGCAACACCCCGACCTCGTACGCCTACCAGTGGCGCCGCTGTGCGTCCGACGGCACGGCGTGCGGCGACATCACCGGGGCGACCAAGCAGACCTACCCGGTCTTGGCCGCGGACATCGGTCACACGCTTCGCGTCGTCGTGACTGCTTCTAACGCTGACGGCAAGGCGTCGGCGACCTCGGGCGCGACCGACGTGGTCGACTCGAAGTCCGGCCCGGTCAACTCCGTGAAGCCGGCCGTCAGTGGCACGGCGACGGTCGGCCAGGAGCTCAGGGTCTCGACCGGCACCTGGTCCCCGAAGCCTGGTTCGTACGGGTACCAGTGGCAGCGCTGCACGTCCACGGGTGCGGACTGCGTCAACGTCGACGGTGCGACCTCGGCGACCTACGGCGTCCGCTCCGCTGACGTCGACCATCGCATGCGCGCGTTGGTAACTGCTCGCACGTCGGCCGGCCGGTCGACCGCCGCGTCGACCCCGTCGAGCGTCGTACTCGACAACACGAGCACGACCACGACCACGGTTCAGGGCAACAAGGCGCCGACGGTCACGTTCATCTCGTTCAAGTGGGTCGGCCCGCGCGCCTTCGCCCGCTTCCGCGTCTGCGATGACGGCCTCGGCCGCATCACGGTGATCGAACGCGACAACAAGGCCAAGACCCTCGCGTCCGAGCGGCGCTTCCGCATCACGCGGAGCGCGTCCTGCGGCACCTACTCGCGGAACTGGATCCCGGCGCCGCGGTTCCGCACCAAGGGCCGTTATGTCGCGACGCTGCGCGCAGTCGACACGTCGAACGCGCTCAGCCGGATCGTCAGCCGCTCACTCGTCAAGCGCTAACGGTATGGCATGCCGGCGCGATCGTCAGGCCTTCACGGCCTTGACGATCGCGCCGTGCATACCGTCGGCAACCTCATGCGTGAACTCGACGGTCACGTCGTCGAAGCCCGCTGCACGCAAGCCCTCGGTGTACTCGGAGGTCGAGAGCGCTCCGGAGATGCAGCCGACGTAGCTCCCGCGATCCGCGCGCTCCTTCGGGTCGAGCCGGTCCTCAGCGACGACGTCGCTGATGCCGATCCGGCCGCCCGGCTTCAGCACGCGGCCGATCTCGCGCAGCACCGACGGCTTGTCGGTCGACAGATTGATCACGCAGTTCGAGATCACGACGTCGACGCTCGCGCTGGGGAGGGGGACATCCTCGATCAGGCCCGTCAGGAACGTCACGTTCACAATGCCTGCGTCGGCAGCGTTGCGGCGCGCGAGCTCGAGCATCTCGTCGGTCATGTCGAGCCCGTACGCGTGCCCGGCAGGGCCGACGCGCCTGGCGGAGAGGATCACGTCGATCCCGCCGCCCGAGCCCAGGTCGAGCACGGTCTCGCCGTCGCGCAGGTCGGCGACGGCCGTCGGGTTCCCACAGCCGAGCGATGCGAGCACGGCCGCGTCGGGCAACTCGGCGCGCTGTGAGATGTCGTACAGGGTGGACCCGAACTCTCCGTCCGAACAGCACCCGCCATCACCGCAGCCGCACCCGGCGCCGGTCGCAGCCTCCGCGTACTTCTGTCTGACCTCTTCGCGCAGATTTTCGGGGCGCAGATCTTCGGAGCGCAGATCTTCGGGGCTCAGGTCGTTGGTCGTTGCCATCAGCAGCACGCCTCCTTCAGGTCGGCGACAGCGGCGAGCTTCGCGACCGCATCGCGCTTCAGTGAGTAGTAGGCCCACTTGCCTCGCTGCTCACGCTCGAGCAGGCCGGCGTCGTAGAGCTTCTTCAGGTGGTGCGAGACCGTCGGCTGGGAGAGCCCGAGGTCGGTCAGCTCGCAGCCGCAGACTTCGCCGCCGGCCGTCGCGAGCACGTTGACGATGCGCACGCGTGCGGGATCGCCAAGCGCCCGAAAGAGCGCCGCGGTTCCCTCCGCCTCCTCGTCGGTGAGGGTGGCGGAGCCGAGCGGCGCGCAACACGCGATCGGCTCGACGGCGAACATCTAGATCCTCGGGCCTTGCAGAGCGGCCTTGAACAGCGCCTCGTCGCGGAGCTGGGCGGCGCGGCACAGGTTGTCGCAAACGGCGCTAGCGTGCTTCTTCCGGAACATCCTCGCTCCCCTCATATCGATGGACGTCAATATATCGACAACCATCGATACGTGTCAAGTCTTCATGCAAGGTTCCGGCGCGCGGCGCGTCTCAGGCTCCGTACCCAACTTTCCAAGGAGTCCATATGAAACGTCTCGCCCTTTTCCTGATCGTTGCCGCAGCGCTGCTTGCGCCGTCCGCGGCGCTCGCGAGCGGCGTCGTGCTGAAGGTTCAGAAGGCGACCCATCTCGTTGCCGTCACCAACGGCAAGACGAAGGTCAATCTCGTCCACACCGCCGCCAAGCTGCGCGTCGGGCAGCGGGTCACGCTGAGTGGGCGCACGCTGCGCAACGGCACGCTTGCCGCTTCCTCGATCCGCGTCCTCGGCCGCGCGCACACCGTGCACTTCCGCGGCCTGCTCCTCAAGAAGAGCGGCACGCAGCTGGTCGTCTCGGCCGGCGGCGCGATCATCGCCGTGCACCGCGGCGCACGCACGACCTCGTCCGCGAACGACACGGGCCCGACGCCCGGCGCGACGGTTGACGTCACCGCCACTGTCGGCACCGACGACGAGCTCGCCGCGACGACCGTCTCGACCGCCTCGGCCGATACACCCGGCGGCAAGATCGAAGGCACGCTGACGCTCGGGACCGGCACGGTCACCGTCAAGTCGGATGAGATGAACCTCTCGATCAAGGTTCCGACGGGCTTCGACCTGACGAAGTTCGCCACCGGTGACGAAGTTCTGGCAACGTTTTCGCAGCAGGCTGATGGTTCGCTGCTCCTGACTGACATTTCCGGAGATGGGAATGCTCAGGAAGCGGACAACAACGACAACAACGACAACAACGACGGCGATAACAGCGACGACAACGGGGGCAACGGCGACAACAACGGTGGGAGCTCCTCACAGTCCGCAGTCGCTTCGGTCCACATCTAGCTCGATCCACTATCACCAAACGAAGGTAGAAGTGACGTGAGCCCGCTTCTCTACAAGCGTCTCTCGGACGAGAACCTCGGCAGCCGCCTCGCCTCTGGCGAGGCGGCTGCGTTCGATGAGCTGTACCGCCGGTACGCGCATCGCCTTGCGGCGTACGGTTCGCATCTGCTGGGCGACGCCGCCTCGGGCGAGGACGTTGCGCAAGCCGCGATGCTCAAGGCGTACGGCGCATTGCGCGACGGTCGCCTGCCGGACAAGCTGAAGCCCTGGCTCTACCGGATCGCGCACAACGCCGCGATCGATCTCGTCGCGAGACGGCGTGAGCTGTCGACGGAGACGCTGCCCGAGCTATCCGCGGGCGAGCGTGAGCCGTTCGCGGGTGCGCTCGTCGAGGCCCTCGCGACGCTGCCCGACCGGCAGCGCCGCGTGTATGTCCTGCGCGAGGTGCACGGGTTGCGGATCGACGAGACCGGCGCGGAGCTCGGGCTCACCGCCGCGCAGGTTGAGCAGTCGCTGTTCGCGGCGCGGAACCGGCTCGCCGAGCAGCTTGTCTTTGGCGACCGCCTGAACTGCGTCACCGTTCAGCGGCTCGCCGAAGGGCCGTTGGACGCCTCAGAGCGGCGCGCGTTGAAGACGCACCTTCGCTCGTGCCAGGAATGCCGCCAGACGATGGGTCTCCGCGGGCGCGCGCTCTCGATCTTCCCGAGCGGCGCCGGCCTCGAGTGGCTGCGCGGCCTGGGCGCCGGCCTGATCGGCGGCGGTGGGCCCGTCGCCGCGAAGGTCGGTGCGGTCGTCGCGACGGCGACGATCGTCGGAGGAGGCACGGTGGCGGTCGAGCAGACCGCCCAGCACCACGCCCATCGCGCCACGTTGACCGTCGTGCGCGCGGCTCCGGTGGTCACGCATGTGGCCCGCCCGACCTCGCTCGCCACTGGGGCTGTTCAGGTCGCGGCGGGCGGCACGCCGGTGCACAAGGTGGTGGATGAGCACAGGGGGAGCAACTCCGGCGACACGGGAACCTCTCATGACTCGGCGGCCAAGGAGCACGACGCGCAACAGATCGCCGAGCACGACGGTCCCTCCTCTAACGGCAACCAGTCGAACGACAACCAGTCAAACGGCGACGGCGAGCACACCACCACGATCGCGGCGCAGAACACCTCGGAGCACACCTCGTCGTACGATCATTCGTCCGACCACTCCGGCCAGGGCTCGGAGACGCGTCCAACCGAGACGCAGCCGACGGAGACGCAGCCGACGGAGACGCAGCCGACGGAGACGCAGCCGACCGAGACGCAGCCGACCGAGACGCAGCCTGCCGAGCCTCAGCTCTCGGAGCAATCGACCCCGACGACGAGCGCCGACCTGACGGCGCCTCCGCCGCCCGCAGTCTCGGTCATCGTCGCCCCCTGAACCGACGTTTCCACCCCGGCAGGTCTGCACACGTCGTCGGCGGGCGAGCACCGGCGCGCGTCGCGAGCGTCGCTTAGCCGACGAGCTGTTCGACGCGGTTCTTCCGCACCGCGAGCATCTCGGCCAGGATCTCGAGCGCGACCTCGGACGGCGTTTCGCCACCGAGATCGAGCCCGACCGGGCCGCGCACCTGGTCGACCAGGTCGCCGAGGTGCTCGCGGCGCTTCTCCTGCGCGCGGCGCGAGCCGAGCGCGCCGACGTAGAAGGCGCCGCCTTCGACAGCTCGCTTCAGTGCGGGAATGTCGAGCCGCTCCTCGTGTACGAGCGAGACGAGCGCGGTGTCCGCGTCGACGTCGACGTCTTCGGGCCAGACGACGAGGAGTTCGTCGGCACTCGGTACGCGCTCCCGCGTCGCGAGCCCGGCGCGCGGGTCGACGACGACGCTGTGCCAGCCGAGCGGCTTCGCGAGCGCGCAGAGCGCCTCCGCGATGTCGCCGGCGCCGACGGCGACGAGGCGCGGCGGCGGCGTGACCGCCTCGGCGAACACCTCGCCGCGCAGCTCCGTGCGCGTCGGCGTGTCGTCGTGCCAGCGCTCGCCGGCCTTGTCGCCGCTCACGACGACGTAACTCGTGCCGCGTTCGATCGGCGGCGCACCGGCGAACGGCTCGACGAACACGTCGATCTCGCCGCCGCACGGCAGTCCCACGGTCCAGGCCTCGTCGTCGGCGATGCCGTACGAGACCACCTCAGGCGCGCTCCCCGCCAGCACGGCCTTCGCGCGCTCGGCGACGTCCGCTTCCACGCAGCCACCCGAGACGGAGCCGAAGAGGCGGCCCGACGCCGTGACCGCGAGCTTCGAGCCCAGCGGGCGCGGCGCGCTCCGGCGTGTGGCGACGACCGTCGCCAGCGCGACCTCCTCGCCCTCGGCGCGCCACTCCTCTGCCTTGGCCAGAACCTCGTCCATCTACCCTCATCCTAGATGGACGCGCTAGAGGATCTACTCACGCGGGTGGACGCCGGGGAGTTCGGCGATCCGCTCCCCGTCCTGGCCTATATCGCCGGCCAGGCCGTGGAGATCGACGAAGGAGACCTGAACGGCGGCCGCCGCCGGGCATTGCTGCTCGTCGCGGCGGGCGGCGACCCCCACCGGGACCTCGACGTCGACGATCGCGCCGTGAAGGCACTCGCCGCCGACCTCTACACCGACGAGCGCCGCGAGCAGCTCGGCCGCAGCATCGACGCGCTCGTGCTGCGCGTCCGCGAGCGCCCGGTCGCACGCGAGGCGGCGCTCTTCCTCGCGGCTGACGTCGACCTGGCGTGGCGCCTCTTCTCGCTCTCGCTGCTCGCCGAGGAGCTCGCAGAATGACGCCCGCGGTCGAGGCGGTGAAGGGTGCGGGGATCACGTTCGAGCTCCACGAGTACGAGGGCGTCGAGGTGGGGGAGGGCGACTACGCGACGGCGGTGGCAGAGGCGCTCGAGCGTCCGCCCGCGCAGCTCTACAAAACGCTCGTCGCGAAGGTCGACGGCGAGCTCGCCGTCTTCATCATTCCGGCCGATCGGATGCTTGACCTGCGCGCCGTCGGCAAGCGCGCCGAGCTGGCGGCGAAGGCGGAGGCCGAGCGTACGACCGGCTATGTGGTCGGCGGGATCAGCCCGCTCGGCCAGCGCAAGCGGCTGCCCACGACGATCGACGCGTCGGTCTACGAGTGGGAAACGATCCTCGTCAGTGCCGGACGGCGTGGCCTGCAGATCGAGCTCGCGCCCTCAGACCTGATCGCCCTGACCGACGCCAAGGTCGGCGAGCTCACGCGCTAGGCCTCTAGGTGCCCCACCAGAAGCTCGCGGCGATCACGACGTAGAAGCCGACGAGCACGGTGCCTTCCTGCCACGTCGACTCGCCGTCGTTGACGATCAGCGCGCCGAGGATCCCGGCGATCACGAGGACAAGCGCGAGCAGCATCGGGAAGACCAACGTCAGGTGCGGCGTGAAGAAGAGCGACGCGAACACGAGCACCGGCGTCAGCGCGAGTGCGACCTGGAGCGCCGAGTTGAGGATCACCGAGATCGCGAAGTCGGCCTGGTTACGCATTGCGAGTTGGACGCCGACGACATTCTCGACTGCGTTGCCTGCGATCGCGACGATCACGAGCCCGGCGAACGCCTGACTCATGTGCAGGGTGTGAATCGCGGGCGTCAGCGCTGTGACAAACCAGTCCGACGTCAGCGCCGCGAGCACGCCGGCACCGCCGAGCACGACCCCGGTCGTCACCGGCGACCAGCGCGCAGGGACGTGCTCCTCCTCGCCCGTCGACTGGAGGAACGTCGGAATCGTGACCACGAAGACGATCAGCAGGACGCCGGCGCAGATCAGCGAGAGCGCCTCGGAGTGCGCGGCCGCCGGCGTGTGGAACCCGTTCGCGAGCGACGGCAGAGCCATCGTGGCGGCCGAGAGCACGAGGAGCGTCGAGATCATCCGGGCGCGGTTCGAGTTGAACCGCTGCACGCCGTTCTTCAGGCCGCCCGCGAGGAACGCGATCCCGAGCACGAGGATGCTGTTCGCGAGGATCGAGCCGACGAGCGCCGCCTGAACGACCGTGACGAGGCCCTTGTTCAGGGCGAAGAGGGCGATGAAGAGCTCCGGCAGGTTCCCGAGCGCCGACTGGACGACGCCGGCTGCGCCGGAGCCGAGGCGCGACCCGAGCTGCTCGGTCGCGTGCCCCACCGTCCGTGCCAGGGCCGCCAGGGCAACGGCGGTGACGACAAAGGCAGTTACGTCGCCTAGCGCGAAATGGCACACGGCGGCCGCTGCGACGAGTGCCAGCGTCACCCCAAGCTCCAGGAGTTCGCGGCGGGTCACACGCACGACGCTAACAACACCTACCTCCGGCGGAGGACGCCTCTCCCTCCGCTGGGGGACGCGACCACGAGAGACCCCGGCGACACTGGTTCTGCCCAGTACGAATATCGCTTCCAAGCAAGGGGGTCTTCTTGCGCGTTCTCGTTCTGCTCGCCGTTGTCATCGCCGCCGTCGTGGCCTCGTCCACGGCCAGCGCGTCCCAGCTCATCGATCGCGACGCGACCAGCGTCAAGCTCGCCGTGAACGCCAAGGGCCAAGCGCTTCTCACCTATCGCGCCGCGGGCCAGCTCAAGCACGTGCTTGCGAGCGGCGCAGTCAACGCGATTGCGCCGACCACGGCTCGCAAACAGGTCGCATTCAAGCTCGACTATGCAGGAGGCTGGGGGCAGTATCACCGCGAGTACTGGAAGACCTTCGGAGCCAGGTGCGGCGCCTATGACGGTCCGACACTCCACTGGCTCGTGACGGCGTGCAAAGCGCCCGACGGCTCGTACTGGGCCGTCCAGGCGTGGCAGCGGATGCTCCCGAACTACGGCGTCGCGCCGGACGCGACCTCCGGTGCCTGGGAGCTTCGCCTCTCGCACTGGACCGGTGAGATCGCACAGCTGACGATCAACACCGACTGGGCGTGGCACCAGTGGGACCACCTCTATGGGACGTACACCTACAACGGCAGCCCCGTGTACGGCTTCAGGTCACAGTCATCCGGCAACCCGCTCGACACGTACGGCCGCAACGTCTATCTCGACACGTTCGACTCGGTCTACGGCACGGGCTGGAAGCGCGAGAACAGCTTCCTGACGCATACCGGCACCGGCGCCTTTTGCTACTCCGTCAACCCGCACGGCTCGCATCCGTCGGGCAGAGGGACGCAGTACCGCGCCACGATCATCGGCCCCGGCGTAACGCCGGACGCTTACTGGGAAGGCGCAGCCCCCGGCCCGTACAACCGGGGTGCCGACTTGGTCGCCAACAACGCGATCAGGCAGCTCGGCGACAGGCAGTGCCGGGCGAACTGAGTCTCTCGCGCTAGGCTCGGCCCCGTGGATGACCTCGGGGCCGAGCAGCGGGCGCTCTTCCGGCGGTGGCCCGCCGGCGTGTCGGTGGTCGTTGCAGAGGTCGACGGACGACGCGCTGCGCTGACCGTCTCCTCGCTCGTCTCGCTGTCCCTCGATCCGCCACTCGTCGGGATCTCGATCGCGCACCAGGCGTCGCTGCACGAGCTGCTGCGTAGCGCGGACGAATGGACCGCGTCGATCCTCGCCGGCGGCCAGGAGAACCTTGCGCAACACTTCGCGCGCAGCGTGCCGCCGATCGTCCTCTGGAACGGGATCGACGTCAGGGAGGACGACCCGCGGCTGCTCAAGGGCGCCGCGGGATGGTTCGTCGCGCGCACCGTCGACGAGCACCGCACCGGCGACCACACGTTCTTCGTCGGGGAGGTGCTCTCCGTCGAGGAAGGCACGGCCGCGGACTCGCTCACTTACGTCCACCGCTCGTACAACGCCGTTTGATCGCCGCGGTTGTCTTTGACCTGGACGGCGTGATCGTCGACTCCGAGCAGGTGTGGGACGAGGTGCGCGAGCAGTACGTGCGCGAGGTCGGCGGCAACTACACCGAGTCCGCGACGCGCGACATGATGGGCATGAGCTCCGTCGAGTGGTCCCGCTACATGGCAGAGGTGCTCGGAGTCCCCGGCACGCCGGAGGAGATCAACGCGGCGATCGTTGAACGGATGCTCGAGCGCTACGGCGAAGCGCCGCCCCTGATCCCCGGCGCGGTCGAGGCGGTGCGCCGCTGCGCGGAGCGCTGGCCCCTGGCCGTCGCGTCGTCGTCGAACCCGGAGCTGATCGACGTCGTCCTCGACGCAGCGGGACTGCACGACGTGATCCCGGTCGTCGTGTCGTCGCAGGAGGTGCCGCGTGGCAAGCCCGCGCCGGACGTCTACCTGGAAGCGGCGCGGCGGCTCGGCGTCGATCCGCACTCCTGCGCGGCAGTCGAAGACTCACACAACGGCATCCGCTCCGCGAAGGCGGCCGGGATGCGCGTGATCGCGATTCCGAATCCGCACTTCCCGCCCGATGCCGAGGCGCTGGTGCACGCCGACGTCGTGCTCCGCTCGATCGCCGAGCTGACGCCTGAGGTGATCGACGCCTAGAGAACGCGCGCGGCGTGCGAGGACGAGTAGACGTCCTTGCGTGCGATCTTGCCGTCGACGATCGGGAACACGTCGATGCCGTCCCACTCGCGCGTCTCGCCGTCGCCGGTCGTGCGCGCCGTCCATTCGCTGACGACGAAGTCGTCGCCGACGCGCATGGCCCGTCCGGTGAACCGCAGCGTGGGGTTGCGCTCGAAGATGCCGCCGATGTGCGCACGGACCGCTTCGGCGCCCTCAACGCGATCGCCCGCCGTCCAGTTGTGGAAGACGATGTCGTCGGCGTGCATCGACGCAATCACGTCGAGGTCCTGTCGGTTCCACG
>JAOPYY010000106.1 GCA_025964395.1 Actinomycetes bacterium
GCATCTACAGCTGACAGGCTCGAAAAAGGGATGCGACCAGGGAACGTGTGGCGCCTGCACGGTCTGGGTCGACGGGCGGCGTGTTCTCGCCTGTCTGACGCTCGCAGTCACCTGCGAAGAACATGACGTGACGACCATTGAGGGCATCTGCGCCGACGGCGAGCCGCACCCGATGCAGCACGCATTCGTCGAGCACGACGCACTGCAGTGCGGCTACTGCACACCTGGCCAGATCATGTCGGCGATCGCCCTGATCGAGGAAGGAAACGCGACCACCGACGAAGACATCGCCGAGTTCATGAGCGGGAACATCTGCCGGTGCGCCGCCTATCCGAACATCCGAGCGGCGATCCGCGAGGTGCGCGATGCAGCCAGTTAGCTATGCACGCGTCAACGACGTCGAAGCTGCCGTCACCCTCGTCGGCGGCGATCCGGGCAGCGCCTTTCTCGCCGGCGGCACGACGAAGATCGACTTGCTGCGTTTTGGCGTCGAGCACAGCGATCGTCTCGTCGACATCAACGCGCTTCCGCTCGCAGACGTAGAAGAGCTGCCGGACGGGACGATCCGGGTCGGCGCACTGGCGCGGATGAGCGATGTCGCTCGAACACCGATCATCAGGGAACGGTTCCCGGCGGTCTCGGAAGCGCTGCTTCTCGGAGCGTCGGAGCAACTCCGGAATATGGCATCGATGGGCGGCAACCTCTGTCAGCGCACTCGCTGTTCCTACTTCCGCGACGGCGTCTCACCCTGCAACAAACGCGAACCGGGAACGGGTTGCTCGGCCCTCGAAGGGCTCAACCGCGGGCACGCCATCCTCGGGACCAGCGAGAGCTGCATCGCTACCCATCCTTCCGACGTCGCGGTGGCGCTCGTCGCCTTCGATGCGGTCGTCCACACCGCCGGGTTGGACGGGGACCGGGCGATTCCGATCGACGACTTCTACCTGCTTCCGGGCGACACGCCGCAGATCGAGCATCCGCTCGCACACGGCGAACTGATCACCGCAATCGATCTGCCACCGACACCACTGGCGGCACGGTCGCTCTACCTGAAGTTCCGCGATCGCCAGTCGTACGAGTTCGCCCTCGTCTCGGTCGCCGTAGCCCTCGAGCTCGACCACGGGTCGATTTCGGATGCCCGCGTTGCGCTCGGCGGCGTCGGCACCAAGCCATGGCGCGCCAGCCGCGCCGAGCAGGAGCTGCGCGGAGCGCCGCCGACCGAGGAGTCGTTCGCTCGGGCCGCCGCCGCCGAGCTAGCTGAAGCGCAGCCACGCACCTACAACGCCTTCAAGGTTGCACTCGCTGAGCGTGCGATCGTGCGCGGTCTGCGCCAGTCGCTGAACGGATTCACGGCATGACCGGCGTTGTAGGCCAACCCATCTCGCGTCTCGACGGATACGAGAAGACGATGGGGCATGCCCGTTACACGGGCGAGATCTTCCCGCCGGGCCTCGCCTATGCCGCTGTCGTCGGCGCGACTATTCCCAGCGGCATCGTCACCGCGATCGACAGTAGCGCTGCGCTTTCCGCGGACGGCGTCGTCGCCGTCCTCACGCACGAGAACCTGCCGAAGATCGCCAGCGAGCCGCACCTTCTTCCCTCGCTTGTCGGCGGGCCAGCTCCAGGCCAAAGCTTCTTCCCACTCCAGGACGGCGAAGTTCACTACTACGGTCAGCCGGTTGCGATCGTTGTCGCCGACAGCTACGAGCAGGCCCAGTACGGTGCCTGGCTCGTCGCAATCAGCTACGAGAAGAGCCCATCGCTCACAACGATCGACGAGGGACGCGATGCGGTCTACGAGCCGCAGATGCTTTTCGGCGGTCTCATGCCGGCGCGCGGTGCGCGCGGCGATGTCGATGCGGCACTGCAGGACGCCGAGCACGTGTTTGAGGCGACCTACCACATGGCGGCCAACCACCACAACGCGCTCGAGGCTCCGACGACAACCGCAGTCTGGGACGAGGACCGGCTGACGCTCTACGACGCGACCATGGGCGTACGCGCCACGCAGCTCACCGTCGCGCACCTCCTTGGGCTATCGCTCTCGAAGATCCGCGTCATCTCCAAGTTCGTCGGCGGCAGCTTCGGCTCGAAGGCGATGATCTGGCCGCACGTCACCCTTGCCGCGATCGCCGCGCGCGAGGTCAGGCGCCCCGTGCGGCTCGCGCTCACACGCCCCCAGGCGTTCACCGCGACCGGCCACCGCGAAGAGCAGGAACACCACCTGACGCTCGCCGCGACCCCGCAAGGGCGCCTCACCGCCATCCGGCACGAGAAGCTGTCCGTCACCTCGCCGTTCGACGACTGGGCTGAACCGGCAACTGGGGTGAGCTCGCAGATCTACCAAGTCGAGAACTTCGACGGCTCACATCGGCTGATCCACGGCAACACGATGACGCCGACGTTTACGCGCGGCCCCGGCGAGGGCGTCGCCGCATTCGTGCTCGAATCGAGCATGGACGACCTCGCGCACGAACTCGGAATCGATCCAGTCGAACTGCGGCTCATGAATCACGGCCCGACGGACCCGCGCGGTAATCCGTGGTCGAGCGACGGATTACCTGAATGTCTCCGCCGTGGCGCGGAGCTATTTGGCTGGGACAAGCGCAACACGGAGCCGCGCTCGCGGCGCGACGGCGATTGGCTCATCGGACACGGCATGGCGGCCGCCGGCTACCCGGTCGCCCTGTTCATGCCGGAACAGAACGCGCGCGCACGGCTCTATGCCGACGGGAGCGCCGTCATCGAGGCGGGAACACCGGAGTTCGG
>JAOPYY010000112.1 GCA_025964395.1 Actinomycetes bacterium
CCCGATCGGGCTCGTCGTCTTCAGAGCGGGTGAGCGCTACGCGAAGAAGCACGGCAAGTTGAAGAGGTCCGGATGATCGTTGTGCGCCCCGTCGACACCGATGCGGACCTCGACGCGTGGGCCGAGCGGAAGAGCACGGTCGTACCGAACGAGCCGGTGACCGCAGAGCAGCTGCGCGCTTCGGTGGAACCGGATCGGAAACTCGTGCTCGCGGAGCTCGACGGCGTGCTTGCGGGCTGTGGCATTGCCGACCGGTCGAGCTTCGGCGGGCGCGCGTTCATCGCCGTCCGTGTCCTTGAGGAGCACCGCAGGCACGGCGTTGCAACCGCGCTGATGCGCGAACTGGCCGACTACGCGCGTTCGCTCGGGCTCACCGGTGTCAACGCGTTCGTCTACGCGGATGAGCCGCATTCGATCGTATTCGCCGAGACCTTGGGTCTGCTCGACGTCGACTATCAGCTGGAGCAGGTGCGCAGCGTCGGCGAGGAGCCGGCGCCGAGCATCCCGCCGTCGATCGAGCTTGTCTCGCTCGACGGCCGCCGCGAGGAGTTGCTCGACGCCGTCTGGCCGGTCGCGCTCGCGGGTTACGAGGACCTGCCGATCCCGGGCGGCGTCACTTACAAGAAGGAGACCTGGCTGCGCGAGGAGGGCACGCGCCCCGACGGCTCGTTCGTCGCGTTCGAGGACGGCGAGCCCGTCGGGTACGCCGGCCTGAACGAGCATGCGAACGGCGACGCCACCGCCGAGCACGGCCTGACCGTGGTCCGGCGCGACCGGCGCGGCCGTGGCCTCGGGCGGCTGATGAAGCAGGTGCAGCTGCACTGGGCGGCCCAAAGCGGCGTCGTCGAGCTCGTGACGTGGACACAGCGGGGCAACGAGGCGATGCAGGCGCTGAACCGCAGACTCGGCTACGTCGACAAGTCGAAGGTGATCACCTACCAGGGACCGCTGCCGTGATCACGATCCGCCCAGTGGAGACCGCCGCCGACATCGACACCTACCTCCATGTTCGCAACCGTGTGCACCTGACAGGGCCGCTCCTAGAAGGCTGACACGCGCTCAGCCCGCGTTTGAGACGATGCGGTCTCTGTCCCCCAGAAGGAGCGAGACGGCATGGGAATGATCGAGAGCAAGGATCGGGCGACTTCCGATCCCGGCGCCCGCAAAGACGTCATGAAGCAGATGGAGAAGGAAGGGGTCCAGTACGTCCTCTTCTGGTTCACCGACATCGAGGGGCACCTGAAGAGCTTCGCGATCACGCCGTCGGAGATCGAAGGCGCACTGAACGACGGGATGGGCTTCGACGGGTCGTCGATCACCGGCTTCAATGCGATCGAGGAGTCCGACATGGTCGCGATCCCCGACCCGACCACGTATCGCCTGATGCCGACCCGCGAGGGCGAGGCGAAGGTCGGCCGGATGATCTGCGACGTCGTCAAGCCCGACGGCACGCCGTACGAGGGCGACCCGCGCTACGCGCTCCGGCGTGCGCTCGAGCGCATGGAGTCGATGGGCTTCGACACGTTCAACATCGGCCCCGAACTCGAGTACTTCCTGTTCGAGAGCAACAAGGGGACGGTAACGCTGGACGAAGGCGGCTACTTCGCGATGACGGCGCTCGACGCCGCGACCGAGCTGCGCAACGAGACGATCCAGGCGCTCGAGGCGATGGGGATCGGGATCGAGTACCACCACCACGAGGTCGCGCCGTCACAGCACGAGATCGACATGCGCTACTCGAATGCCCTCGACATGGCCGACCAGACGATCACCTACCGGCTGATCGTCAAGGAGGTCGCGGCAAAGAACGGTGTCTACGCGACGTTCATGCCGAAGCCGTTGTTCGGCGAGAACGGCTCGGGGATGCACACCCACATGTCGCTGTTCAAGGACGGGCGCAACATGTTCTTCGACGGAAGCGACCAGTACAACCTCTCCGTGACCGGCAAGGCGTTCATCGCCGGCCTGCTCCGCCACGCGCGCGAGCTGGCGCCGATCTTTGCCCAGTGGGTGAACTCGTACAAGCGGCTCGTGCCGGGCTACGAGGCCCCGGTGTACGTCGCGTGGTCGCAGCGCAACCGGTCGGCCCTGATCCGGATCCCCCTGTACAAGCCGGGCTCCGAGCAGGCGACCCGCGCCGAGATCCGCTGCCCCGATCCGGCCTGCAACCCCTACCTCACCTTCGCGGCACTTCTGCACGCGGGACTCGAGGGGATCGAGAAAGGCTACGAGCTCGAGCCGCCGATGGACAGCAACCTCTACCACCTCACCTCCGAGGAGCGGAAGGAGCGCGGGATCGTGTCCCTGCCGGAGACACTCGGCGAGGCAGTCGACGAGCTCGCCGCGTCGGAGCTGATGCGGCGCGCCCTCGGCGACCACATCTGGGACGCCTACGTGCGGCTCAAGCGCAAGGAGTGGGACGAGTACCGGATCCAGCTCACGCAGTGGGAGCTCGACCGCTACCTGGGCGTCCTGTAAATCGCGGTCGATCGCGGGGCGTCCTACGGGGCGCCCCTGTGTCTTGAAGTTCTGTGGCCGCGATTTTTTAGAGGAAGCGCGGGATCGAGTCGCGCTCGACGCGCAGGCCGATCACCTTCGAGCCGTCGTCGATCTGCTCGATCGACTCGGCCGGGACGATCCGGCGGCGCCGTGCGAGCCAGCCCGAGCGAACGGAGAGCGCATCGGGTGTCTCGGGGCTCGTGCCGTACATCGGGCACTCGACCGTCCCGACCACCCGGCCCCGCGCATCTGCGACGAGGAAGCCTGCGGTCTGGCGGAGGTCGATGGCGAGTGCGCTCATGTCAGCGAACCTATTCCCCGCATGGAAAGAAAATCCCCCTACTGCGGTAAAGCTTCTGTTAGCCCCACTTCCCGGACATCGCGAGCCACGCGATCGCCAGCAGTACGAGGTAAACGGAGGAGAGGATCGCGACGATACGGCCGGCGGCCGGCTTCGCCCCGCGGCGCCACCAGAAGGCGACGCCGATCATCACGAGCAGGATCAGCAGGCCCATGTCGGCGACGCCGAACCCGACGCCGAGCCAGGTGGGGTCGTTCTTGCCGGAGAAGCCTTCCTTCGAGTAGATCCACTGGCCTGCGAGCCGCATGACGAGGTAGGACGGAAGCGCGACGGCGACGAGGCTCGTCCAGGCGGTGCGGCGCAGGACGGCGAGGTCGGGCCGGCGCCACGCGAACCAGGAGACGAGCCCGACGGCCAGGATCGCGCCGACCAGCGCCATCGCTCCGAGCACGTGGAGGAAGAGCGGCCAGAACGGGCGGCTGTAGGCGATCACGCCGGTCTCCAGATCATCAGGACGAGGATCGCGATCGTCGCGACGCCGGCGAGCCACGACAGGGCGTTGCCGCGCCGGTCGCGCAGGAGCGCGCGAAGCTCGTCGGTCATCGTGTCGCCCGCGGCGGCGAGCTGCTCCGCCAGCTTGCGGGCGCGTTCCTGGTGCTTGCCGCCGACGCCGCCGAGCGCGTTCGAGATCACCCAGAGCACGATCGACGCCCAGATCCACCACGTGCCGATGCCGAAGCCCAGCTCGTGCCAGAGCCAGAGCCCGAAGATCAGCGTCGTGGCGGCGCCGATGCCGATCACGATCACGGCGGTCTTGATCAGGCGGAGCAGCAGGGCGGACTCGCTGGGGCGCTGGGCGCGTTGCGCAAGCACGTTGAGGACGCCTGCCGTGACCGAGCCGCCGACCACGAAGAACGCTCCGGTGACGTGAAGCATAAGGAGCCACTGCGCCGTTGACACGGGGCGAGCGTACGCTTTGTGGCGGATGGACACGCGCGAACGCCACTTGCGCCTCCTGATCGAGACGATCGAGGCGGTCAACTCCAGCCTCGACCTGCAGGAGGTCCTGTCGCTCGTCGCGACCAAGGTGGCGGACGCGCTGCGGGCGGATGCGTGCTTCGTCTACCTCTACGACCAGCGTGCCGACGAGCTCGTGCTGCGCGCCACGCACGGCACTCCGATCGATGAGATGTCGCGCCGGCCGCGGATGCGTCCCGGCGAGGGCATCACGGGATCCGCCGCTGCTGCGCGCGCACCGGTGATGCTCGCGACGCAGGCGCACCTCGATCCGCGCTTCAAGAACTTCCCGAACCTGCCCGAGGACGAGTACCAGTCGATCCTCGCCGTCCCGATCCTGACGCGCGACGGCACCCTCGAAGGCGCGCTCAACGCGCGTACACGCGAGCCGCGCGAGTTCTCCGCCGACGAAGTCGACCTGCTGCTCGCGATCGCCGCCCAGGTGGCGCAGTCGATCGAGCACGCGAAGCTCTACTCCGAGGCTCAGCGACGCGTGCACGAGCTGGAAGCGCTGGCGCGCATCTCCGAAGCGGTGTCGGAAGCCCTCTATCTCGAAGAGTCGCTCGAGGCGATCGTCAAGACGACGATGGACTCCTTGCACGCAACCGGCGCGGCACTCGTGCTCGAAGACGGCAACATCGCGTGGCCCGAGGGCGTCGCGGACGAGCACGCGATCCGCCAGCCGCTGCGCTGGCGCGGCCGGACGATCGGCGAGCTCGTTGCGGACCGCGCAACGCCGTTCAAGGACGCCGACCGCGAGTTGCTCGCGTCGATCGCGACGCACGCGGCCGTTGCGCTCGAGCACGGGCGTGCGGTGATGCGCGGCGTGCTCGCGCAAGAGATCCACCATCGCGTCAAGAACAACCTGCAGACAGTCGCGTCGCTGTTGCGGCTGCAGGCACGGTCGTCCGACACCATCGATCCGCGCGAGGCGCTCGAGCACTCCGTCAACCGCATCCTCGCGATCGCGGCCGTGCACGAGTTGCTGACCGAGCGCCGCGACGAGGACGTCGAGCTCGCCGATCTGATCGACCGGCTGCGCGCGATGCTCGTCCAGGGCGTCGGCGGCGGCAAGGACGTGACGGCGGAGCTCGAGCCGGTGTCGTTGCAAGGTGCGCGCGCGACGGCACTCGCGCTCGTCTTCGCCGAGTTGCTGCAGAACGCGCTCGAGCACGGCGGCGACCGCGTGCAGGTGGAACTGAGCAGACGAAACGGTGACGTCGTGCTGGCGATCGCCGACAACGGCACCGGTCTCGGCGACAAACCACCGACCGGCACGGGACTCTCGATCGTGCATGCGCTCGTGCGCGACGAGCTGCGCGGGACGCTCGACATGCAGTCGGGCCCGGGCACGCGCGCCGAAGTCGTCTTTCCCGCCTAGCCCCCAGCGGGACGCTGGCTGCATCCCATACATAGAGGAACCTGGTTCGCGCTTTGAACCAGGTTCACGAGTTTCCGCATTCGGGTGCGTCAGTTCGAACGAAACTCACGATCCTGGTTAAAGAGCGAACCAGGATCGATTACCTTCGAGAAGTGAGTGCGCTCTGGCATGTGAGCGAGGACGGCGCCATCGCGCGCTTCGAGCCGCGGTCGAATCTCGAGCACGACTCCCGTGAGGCGCTCGTCTGGGCGATCGACTCGGAGCACGTACCCGCCTACTGGTTCCCACGCGAGTTGCCGCGCGGCACCTTCTGGGCCGTGGACACGACGACCGACGAGGACGTCGAGCGGTTCCTCACGGGCGACCGCGAACGTCGTGTTCACGCGATCGAGTCGGCGTGGCTCTCCACTCTGCGGGACGCGCGCGTATTCGCGTACCGGCTTCCCCCGGAGACGTTCGAGCAGTACGGCCGTGCTGCGGGCTACTTCGTCTCCCGCGAAGCGGTCGAGCCGCTCCAGGTCGTCGAGCTCGACGACCTGATCGGCCGGCACGCCGAAGCCGGCATCGAGCTGCGCATCGTCCCGGAGCTCTGGCCGCTCTGGGAGCGAGTGATTGGCTCGACGCTCGAGTTCAGCGGGATCCGGCTGCGCAATTTGACGACCCGAACCTGATTCGGTTTCAGCCGAACCAGATTCGAGAGTCTCCTCGGGGCGAAACTCACGATCCTGGTTAAGAGCGAACCAGGATCACCCACCGGTCAGGCCGGTTCTTGGTCGTCGAAGCTGAAGTGGAAGTGGTCGTCGTGCCCGTGGATGCCCAGAACCTGGTCGTCCAGCGCACTTGCGGCCACCGGGTCGAGGTAGACCTTGACCCCGTCGCGCTCGACCAATTGGTCGTCCGCGACCGGCTCGTCGGCCTCTTCGATCTCCAGCTCGACCTCGCCCTCGGACTCGATTCCGCGGATGCGGAGATCGCCGATCTGGCGGAGTGCTTCGACTGCTTCGTCATTGATTTGCAACATCGTGCGATTCTAAGGACCGTGCGTATCCTCATCGCGGAAGACGAAACGATCATCCGGCTCGATCTGCGGGACCTCCTCGAGCGGTCGGGGCACGAGATCGTCGCAGAGGCGCGCGACGGGGAAGAAGCCGTCGCCCTCGCGCGCCAGCACGAGCCGGAGCTCGCGATCATGGACGTGAAGATGCCGAAGCTCGACGGGATCGAAGCCGCGAAGCGGATCCTCGAGGAGCGGCCGATCCCGATCGTGATGCTCACCGCGTACGGCCAGGAGGAGCTCGTGAACCGCGCAGTCGAGGCCGGCGTCTTCGGGTACCTCGTCAAGCCGTTCCGCGAGCAGGATCTCGTCCCGGCGATCGCGACGGCGCGCGCGCGGCACGAAGAGCTGTCCGCCGTGCGCGAGGAGGTCGAGTCGCTCGCCGATGCGCTCGCCGCGCGCAAGGCGATCGAGCGCGCGAAAGGCCTTCTGATGGAGAAGGAAGGGCTGACGGAGGCCGCTGCGTTCGACCGCCTGCGGAAGGCGAGCCAGGTCTCAGGACGCCCACTGAAGGTGATCGCCGAGGCAGTCGTCGCTACCCTCGATCCCTGATGACGCACACGCTGACACCGCCGAAGGTCAGGCCACGCCGCACGGGCGGCTCGGGCACCGGCGACGCGTGGCGCGTGATCGTCCTCAACGACGACCACAACACCTTCGAGGGCGTCGCGTTCGCACTCGCGCAGACGATCCCCGGCGTCGACTACGACAAGGGCATGGCCTTCGCGAACAAGATCCACACGACCGGCCAAGCGCTTGTCTGGTCGGGCCACCGCGAGCTCGCTGAGCTCTACCACTCGCAGCTCGAGGCGTACGCGCTGACGCTGGCGCCCTTAGAGACTTAAGCGTTGAGCCATCCGAACGCAGAGTTGCTCGAGCGGGCGTTCGACGCTTTCGGCCGCGACGCGTTCGTCGTCGCGCGCTCGCTCGCGGACGACATCGTGTGGCGCGTGCCGGGAACGAACGCGATGAGTGGCGAGTACGTGGGGCGTGACGCGACGTTGCAGTTCCTCCGCCAGACGCTCGTCCTCTCCGGTGGCACCTATCGCACCGAGCTCCAATACGTCCTTGCCGACGACGACCGCGCAGTCGCTGTCTACCGCGCGCGCGGCGAGCGCGAAGGGCGCACGCTCGACATCGACCAGGCGTTGTTCTGCGAGATCCGCGCCGGCCAGATCGCGGACGTGACCGCGGTGCCGCTCGACTTTCCGGCGTTCGAGGCGTTTTGGGCATGAGCGTAGGCTCGACGGAGCTCGAAAATTGAGCGTCGGCTCGACGGAGCTCCGGACCTTGCGGGTCGGCGTTCAACTGCCCGAGGTGGAGCGCGTCGTGCGGCGCGACGAGCTCGCCGCGATGGCGCGCGCCGCAGAGGAGTGCGGCTTCGATTCGCTCTGGGTCGGCGACCACCTGCTCTACCGCGGCGACGGCCGTCCCGAGCGCGGGCCGTGGGACTGCTGGACGACGCTCGCGTGGCTCGCGGGCAGTACTTCACGCGTCGAGCTCGGGCCGCTCGTCGCGTGCACGGCCTTCCACCCGCCGGGGATCCTCGCGCGACAGGCCGCAGCTGTCCAGGAGCTGAGCGGCGGGCGTCTCGTCGCCGCGCTCGGCGCCGGCTGGAACCAGGAGGAGTTCCGCGCGTTCGGGCTGCCCTTCGACCACCACGTCTCACGCTTCGAAGAGGCGTTCACGATCATCCGGCGCCTGCTGGCGGGCGAGCGCGTGACGTTCGACGGCCGCTTCCATTCAACAAGTGACGCGGTGCTGCTGCCGCCGCTCGAGCGTGCGC
Organism: Actinomycetes bacterium; assembly: GCA_025964395.1. GTDB lineage: Bacteria > Actinomycetota > Thermoleophilia > Gaiellales > Gaiellaceae > PALSA-600. The sequence goes on from JAOPYY010000112.1 coordinate 8,039, forward strand.
CGAAGCTGATGGTCGGCGCGAACGCGCCGCGCATGCTCTCGATCACGCTCCCGCACGTCGACGCCTGGAACACGTGGTTCACGCCGTACGGTAACACCGTCGAGGGGTTCGCTCGACATAACGCCGAGATCTCGGAGGCCGCGGAGCGCGCGGGCCGCGACCCGGCGGAGATCGAGCGGAGCGCGTGCGTGCTCGTCGAGGTCGACGGCGGTACGGGTGAGCGGCCACGCGACGTGCCGGCGGTGCCTGCCGCCGAGCTGCCCGGTCACCTGCGCGCGCTGGAGGAAGCGGGCGCCGACGAGGCGATTCTCGTGCTCGATCCGATCACCGAAGACGCGATCCGGTCGGTCGCGCGTACCATTTAGCCGTGGCGATCGAGAAGATCCCGTTTGGCTCCACCGGGCACGAGAGCACGCGCACGATCTTCGGCGCGGCCGCACTCGGCTCCGTGACGCAGGCCGAGGCGGACGACGCGCTCGCGCTGCTGCTCGAGCGCGGCGTCAACCACATCGACACGGCTGCGAGCTACGGCGATGCGGAGCTGCGCATCGCGCCGTGGCTCGTCGACCCCCGCAAGGACTTCTTCCTGGCGACGAAGACCGGCGAGCGCGAGCGTGGCGCCGCGCACGACGAGATCCGGCGGTCTCTCGAGCGGCTAGGCGTCGACTCGGTCGACCTGATCCAACTTCACAACCTCGTCGACCGTGCCGAGTGGGAGACCGCGATGGGCCCCGGCGGGGCGCTCGAAGCTGCGGTGGCTGCACGCGACGAGGGCCTCGTTCGTTTCATCGGCGTCACCGGGCACGGAGTCGACGTTGCCGAACGCCATCTGCAGAGCCTTGCCGAGTTTCCGTTCGACTCGGTGCTCTTTCCGTACACCTACATCCAACTGCAGGATCACCGGTACGCAGCCGCGGTCGAGGAGTTGCTCGACCTCTGCGCCGAGCGCGAGATCGCCGTGCAGACGATCAAGAGCCTCTCGAAGGGACGCTGGCGCACCGAGGAGCGCACGGCTGCACCGTGGTACGAGCCGCTGACCGAGCCCGCGTCGATCCACACAGCGGTGTCGTGGACGCTCGGCAGGCCCGGGATCTTCCTGAACACGGTCAGCGACCTCAAGCTGTTGCCGCTGGTGCTCGAGGCCGCAGCGTCACCGGGCGTTCGTCCGAGCGACGAGCAGATGGACGCGCTGGTCGCCGAGCAGGGGATCACGCCCCTCTTCGACGCGGCGAATCCTCATTTCTAGCTCGACGCATCGGCGAAGAGCGCTTCCCAGCGCTTGAGCAGGGCCTCGAGGTCCTCGCGCGCCGCCTTGTGCGCGCTCAGCAAATCCACATCGCCCCAGTCCGCGGCGAGCTTCTGCTCCAGCTCGGCGACGCGTGCCTCGGCGCGCTCGACCTCTCCCTCGACGAGCTCGAGCGCGGACGGCTTCGCCTTCGCGGGCCGCTTCGGCTTCTCGCGCTTCTCGCGCGTCGGCGGTGGCGGCGGCGTGGCGTCCGCCTCTTGCGCCTGCTGGTAGTCGGCCCAGCCGCCGGGATACGACGCGATCGCCCGGTGTTCGACCGCGAGCAGCCGGTCGGCGACCGCGTCGAGCAGTGCACGATCGTGCGAGACGAGCAACACGGTCCCCGGGAAAGCCTCGAGCGCTGCCTCGAGCGCCTCGCGCGATTCGAGGTCGAGGTGGTTCGTCGGCTCGTCGAGCACGAGGAAGTTCGCGCCGGAGGCGACGGCGATCGCGAGCGCCAGCCGCCGGCGCTCGCCGCCGGAGAGGACCGCGACGGGCTTCTCGTGCTCGTCCCAGCCGGAGAAGAGAAAGCGCCCGAGCAAGTTTTGAGCCTCGGGGCGCTTGAGGCCCGTGCCCGACATCGCCGCGTCCAGAACCGAGCCGCGCTCGTCGAGCTCCGCCTCGTGCTGCGAGAAGTACGCCGCCTCCACACCGTGCCCGAGCCGGAGCTTCCCGCCGGCCGGCGCGCGCTCGCCGAGCAGCGTCTCGAGCAGCGTCGTCTTGCCGGAACCGTTCGGGCCCACCAGCGCGACGTGCTCGCCGCGCTCAATCGCGAACGACGCGCCGTGCAGCAGCTCTTTGTCGCCTGCGCGTAGCGACAGGTCTTCGACCACCGCGACGTCGCGACCGGAGCGCGCCGGCTTCAGGAACTCGAAGCCGAGCCCGCGCCTGCGCTCCTCCGGCTTCTGCACGCGCACCGCCTCGAGCTTCTTGATCTGCTTGATCTTCATCTGCGCTTGGCGCGCCTTGCTCGCCTTGTAACGGAACCGCTCGACGAATCGTTCGAGGCGCTCGATCTGCTCGGCCTGGCGGACGGCAGTCTTCGCCTGGTGGATCGCGCGCGCCGCCGCCTCGCGCCGCCACACGTGCCACGCACCCGGGAAGTACACGGACTTGCCGCCTTCGAGCTCGAGCACTGCCGTCGTCACCGCTTCCAGGAACCAGCGGTCGTGCGCAACGAGGATCACGGCGGCGTCGAGCGTCTTCAACATCGACTCCAGCCACTCCAGCGACTCGATGTCGAGGTGGTTTGTCGGCTCGTCGAGCAGCAGGAGATCGGGCTGCGAGGCGAGCGCGCGCGCGAGCGACGCTCGTGTCAGCTCGCCGCCCGAGAACGTCGAGAGCGGCCTGTCGAGGTCGGCGTCGGTGAACCCGAGCCCGCGCACGACGGAGGCCGCGCGGTCGCGCCAGTCGTACCCGCCCGCGTGCTCGAGCCTCGCCTGCGCCTCCGAGTAGCGCCGCATCGTCGCCGGCTCGTGGTCGCCCGCCGCCATCGCGTTCTCGAGCGTGCGCAGCTCCTCCTCGACCGCAGCGAGATCCGCCGTGCCCGAGAGCACGTACTCGCGCAGCGGGCGCGGACTGTGCGCCGGCGGGCGCTGGTCGTGGAGGGCAATTCGCGTCCCTTTCTGCAGCGCGAGCTCGCCGCCGTCGATCGAGACCTGCCCGGCCAGCTGGCGCAGCAGCGTCGTCTTGCCGGCGCCGTTCGGGCCTGCGAGCGCGAGCCGGTCCTTGCGCTCGACCTTGAACGACACGCCGTCGAACAGGACGTCTCCGGAGTGCTCCTTGCGCAGTGAGGATGCGATGACGACCGCCATGCAGTGAAACTATCCGTAGATGCGCCTCGGCCTGACAGGACGGATACTCATCGGCGGGGTCGTCGTCGCCGTCATTTTCGCCGTTCAGTTCGTGCTCGTCGTCCAATCGTTTCGGGGGATTCGCGAGGACACTCGCAATCAGCAGCGGGCCCAGCAGGCGGTTGTAGCCGCGGTGCAGCTCGAAAAGCTCGTCCTCGATCTCGAGACGAGTGTGCGGGGTTACGCGATCGCGGCCGACAAGCAGTTCCTCGAGCCGTACGAGAAAGCCCGGCGCTCCTTGCCGGCCGAGTCCGCGCGCCTGATGGCGCTGGCCCCCGGCCCGTGGTCGGCCGAGCTCGACCGTCTGTGGCGCGCATACCTGGCCGACTATTCGCTTCCACTCGTCCGGCTGGCCGAGCAGGCCCCGGCCGCCGCCCGCGCGAGGATCGCGAGCGGCGTGGGCAAACGTCGCGTCGACCGAATGCGCGGGCTGCTCGAACCGTTCGTGCAACGCGAGAACGAGATCGCCACCCGCGCCGCCCAGCGAGTCGAAAAGGCCGAGAACTCGGGCGTGGTCCTGGGGGCCGTCGGCAGCGGATTGAGGCTCCTCGTGCTCGCCGCGATCACCGCGTACCTCCTCCGCTGGATCGTGGCGCCGATTCGCCGGCTTGCTGCCGCGACCCAGCGCGTCGCGGCCGGGGAGTTCGAGGTCGCGGTCCCAGAGGGCGGCCCGGGGGAGGTCGGCCAGCTTGCGACCTCGTTCAACGAGATGTCGCGGGCCCTCACGCGGCACCAGACGAACCTGGCGGAGCAGAACGTCGATCTCGAACGGCTTGCGAACGTGCTGACCGCAGTGCTCGACTCGACGATCGACGGCATCCTCTTGTCGGATGCCGAAGGGAACATGCAGCTCGCGAACCGGCCGCTCGTGCGCCTGACGCGCGAGATGGGCATGAGCTACGACGGCACGATCGTCGACCGCCTGCTGTCGGTCGCGCATCGCGTGCGTGACGAGGAGGGGTACCGCAGGACGATGGAGGGCTTGCGCACGAACCCGGACGATTCGACGTTCGACGAGTTCGAGGACAGTGTCACCGGCCGCGTGTACCAGGGGTTCACCTCGCCTGTGCTCGATGACCGGGGAGGCTTCCTCGGCCGCCTCTGGACACTGCGCGATGTCACACAGCAGCGCGAGCTCGATCGGTTGAAGGACGATTTCGTCGCAACCGTGTCGCACGAGTTGCGGACACCGCTGACGTCGATGATGGGCTTCCTCGAGATGATCCGCGAAGGTGAGGCGGGCGAGCTGAACGACGAGCAGAAGCGCTTCCTCGCCATTGTCTACCGCAGCTCCGAGCGGCTGCAGCGACTCGTCGGAGACCTGCTCTTCGTCGCGCGACTCGACGCCAACGGCCTACAGTTGCGGTTCGGCGAGGCGCAGCTCGACGACATCGTGCGTGACGCCGTCGAGTCATCGGGCGCGCTCGCCCGCTCGCGCGAGGTCTCGCTCGTCGCCGAGCTCGGGGAGGTGCCTCCGGTGAGTGGTGACAGGGAGCGGCTTTTGCAGCTCGTGAGCAACCTCGTCTCGAACGCGCTCAAGTTCACTCCCGCTGGAGGAAGCGTGATCGCGCGCACGTTCGTCGATGCGGACCAGGCAGTCGTCGAGATCGCCGACACCGGCATCGGCATCCCACTCGGCGAGCAGAGCCGGCTCTTCCAGCGCTTCTTCCGCTCGTCTACCGCGACGGAGCAGGCGATCCCGGGCACGGGCCTCGGCCTCGTGATCTCGCGCGCGATCGCCGAGGCGCACGGCGGCACGATCACTGTGACCTCCGCGCCCGGCGAGGGAACGACATTCCGCGTCGAGATTCCGCTCGAGCCGGAAGAGGTCGCCGCCTGACGCGGATCGTCGCGCTCGACGTCGGCTCGTCCTCGATCCGCGCGATCGCCTACGACGAGGAGGGGAACGCCGCACCCGGCGGTGCGCACCTCGCCTACGACGGGCTCGACGCCGACCACCTGGTCGATGCCTGCCGCGCGGTGCTCGCGCAGGTTGGTGAGGGTGACGCGCTCGCGATCTCGTGCTTCTGGCACTCGCTCGTCGCGGTCGACGAGCACGACCGGCCGCTGACCCCGGTGCTCACGTGGCGCTACCTCGCCGGTGAGCTGCCGCCGCTGGACGCGACCGCGTACCACCGCCGGACCGGGTGCTTCCTTCATCCGGCCTACTGGCCGGCGAAGGTCCAGCGCCTCAAGCGCGAAGGTGTCGCCGCCGCCCGCTACCTCTCGTTCGGTGACTACCTCCTGCTGCGGCTCGCGGGCGAGGCGCGCACGAGCGTGTCGACCGCGAGCGGCACCGGCCTCTTCGACCCGAATGCGCTCGCGTGGGACGGGGAGACGCTCGCGGCGCTCGGCCTGGAGACGTCGCAGCTCGCGCCGCTCTCGGACGAGCCGGTCGCGGGCGTGTGGCCGGCGGTTGGCGACGGCGCATGCTCGAACGTCGGGGTCGGATGCGTCACGCGCGGCCGAGCGGCGGTGATGGTCGGCACGTCGGCGGCGGCGCGCGTCGTCTACGAGGCGCCGCACGCAGAGGCGAGGCCGGGCCTCTTTCTCTACCGGCTCGACGCCACGCGGTTCTGCGAAGGAGGCGCGCTCTCCGACGGCGGCAACCTGCACGCATGGCTGCTGCGGACGCTGCGCGACGTCGACACCTCGGAGATCGCCGACCGACCGGCCGCGGCGCACGGCTTGAGGTTCCTGCCGTTCCTCGGCGGCGAGCGCTCGCTCGGCTGGGACCCGAATCGGCGCGGTGCGATCGAGGGCCTCACGTTTGCGACGACGCCGCTCGACATCGCACAGGCCGCGCTCGAAGGGGTCTGCTACCGCCTTGCGGACGTGCTCGACGCGATCGGCGGGATCGAGTCGGTCGTCGCCACCGGCGGCGCGCTCCTTGGCAACGCGGCGTGGCTGCAAGTGCTGGCGGACGTGCTTGGACGTCCGCTCGAGGTGTCCGCCGTGCCGGAGGGGTCCGCACACGGCGCCGCACGGGTTGCGTTCGAGCGTCTTGGCCTGCCGCTGCCTGCGGCGCCGATCGCGCGGATCGTCGAACCTCGTGCGGCGTGGCACGAGATCCATCTACGCTCGCGGGAAGGTCATAGGAACGCGATTGCTCTGGAGGCGCGATGATCGGGATCGTCGGTGGCGGCCTGTCCGCCGCAAAGCTGGTCGAGGGGTACCGCGAGGCGGGTGGAACCGACGCAATCACGATCTGGTCGCAGGACCCGCACGGCCCGTATCACCGGCCGCCGCTCTCGAAGCGGCTGCTGCGCGGCGAGGCGGAGCCCGCCGACGCGCTCGTGCATCCCGCGGAGTGGTACGACGAGCAGGGCGTCGACCTTCGGACCGGCCAGCATGTCGGGTCGCTCGACGAGTTCGACTCCGACACGATCGTGCTCGCGACGGGCGCGCGGCCGCGGGCACTCGAAGGTGCCTTGGCGCTGCGGACGCTCGACGACTCGCTCGAGCTGCGGCGGCGCGCCGGCGAGGCGCGCACGGCGGTCGTGGTCGGCGGCGGCTTCATCGGCCTCGAGGTAACGGCGTCGCTGACGCAGCTCGGCGTCCAGGTGACCCAGATCGTGCGCGAGCCGCTGGTCTTTGCGGCGCTGCAGGCACCGGCGTTGTCCGAGGCGTTGCACGAGCGCTTTCGCGAGCACGGCGTCGACCTGCGGCTGGACGCCTCGGACGTCCCCGCGGGCGCCGGCTTCGTCGTGGCGGGCGTCGGCGTGGAGCCGAACGTCGAACTCGGGCGTGACGCAGGGCTCGAGGTGCGCAGCGGAATCGTTGTCAACGAGCGCTTCGAGACGTCGAAGCCGGGCGTGTACGCGATCGGTGACGTGGCCGAGTTCTTCGATCCGCTGTTCGGTCGCCACCGGAGGATCGAGCACTGGTCGAACGCGGCCTACCACGGGACGACGCTTGGCCGGATCCTCGCCGGAGAGGACGCCCGCTACGACGTCGTCTCGTCCTTCTTCTCCGAGCAGTTCGGCCGCTCGTTCAAGTCGTTCGGCGACCCGCTGGGCCACGATACGACCGCGCTGGAGGGCGACTTTCGCGAGGAGCGTGCCGTTCTGCGGTTCCTCCGCGGCGGCAAGGCCGTGGGTGCGGTCACGACCGGGCTCGACGAAGACGCGGAAAATGAGCTGAAAGACGAGATCAGAGCCGGCGCAGCATCAGGGCTTTAGCCGTTACGCTCGCAGGGAAGCCACTGCGAGGAGGATCGTTGCCCAACTCGGAGATCGAACAGCTCTCCATCGACACCATCCGGACGCTTTCCATGGACGCCGTCCAGAAGGCGAACGCGGGCCATCCCGGCACCGCGATGGCGCTCGCCCCGATCGCGTACCTGCTCTACACCGAGGTGATGCGGCACAACCCGGCGAGCCCGCACTGGCCCGACCGCGACCGCTTCATCCTCAGCGCCGGCCACGCGGCCGTCCTGCAGTACTCGACGCTCCACCTAACGGGCTACAACCTCTCGCTCGAGGAGCTCAAGCGCTTCCGCCAGTGGCAGTCGGCGACGCCGGGTCATCCGGAATTCCGCCACACCGAGGGCGTTGAGGTGACCACCGGACCGCTCGGTCAGGGCTACGCGAACGGCGTCGGCATGGGCTTCGCCGAGCGCTTCCTCGCAGACACCTTCAACCGCCCGCACCACAAGCTCGTCGACCACCGCGTCTACGCGATCTGCTCCGACGGCGATCTGATGGAGGGCGTCTCGTACGAAGCCGGCTCGCTTGCGGGCACGAACGGCCTCGGCAAGCTCATCTACTTCTACGACGACAACCACATCACGATCGACGGCACGACCTCGATCTCGTTCACGGAGGACCGCGCCAAGCGGTTCGACGCGCTCGGCTGGCACGTGCAATCGGTCGCGGACGCGAACGACCTGGGCGCGCTTCGGGAAGCAGTTGCCTCGGCGCAAGCGGAGACAGTGCGCCCTTCCGTCATCATCGTCCGCTCGCACATCGGGTTCGGCGCGCCGAACGCCGTCGACACGGCGAAGGCCCACGGCGCCCCGCTCGGCGAAGCAGAGGTTGCGGCGACGAAGAAGGCGCTCGGCTGGGATCCGGACAAGCACTTCTACGTGCCGGACGAGGTCTACGCGCACATGAACCGGGTCGACCGCGGAAACGAGCTCGAGACCGAATGGCAGCAGCGGTTGGCGAACTGGTCGCTGGCCTTCCCCGACGCGCGCGAGAAGTGGGACGCAGCCTGGGAGGGGAAGATCGGGCCGTGGACGCCGCCCGAGTTCAAGCCGGGCGAGGAGATCGCGACCCGCATGGCCGGCAAGCAGGTCATGCAGGCGTTCAAGGACGCGGTGCCGACGATGATCGGCGGAGCTGCGGACCTCGTCGAGTCGACGTACACCGAGTTCGAAGGCGGCGGCTACTTCTCCGACAAGTGGTCGGGCCGCAACATCCCGTTCGGGATTCGCGAGCACGCGATGGGCTCGATCGTCAACGGGATCAGCGCGCACGGCGGCTGCGTCAAGCCGTACGGCTCGACGTTCCTGATCTTCAGCGACTACATGCGGCCGGCAGTTCGCCTGTCCGCGCTGATGGGGCTGCCCGTTGTCTGGGCGTGGACGCACGACTCGGTCGGCTTGGGCGAGGACGGGCCAACGCATCAACCTGTTGAGACCTACGCAGCCTTGAGGGCGATCCCGAACCTCTGGTTCGTGCGGCCAGCCGACGCGAACGAGACCGCGGCAGCGTGGAAGGTCGCGCTGGAGCGCAAGGACGGTCCGGTCGCGCTCTCGCTGTCGCGCCAGAAGGTGCCGACGCTCGACCGGAGCGACCTGGCGTCGGCGTCGCTGCTCGAGCGCGGCGCGTACACGCTGTGGGAGTCGAGCTCTTCGCCCGACCTGATCCTGATCGCGACGGGCACCGAGGTGGCGCTCGCGCTGGAAGCCGGCCGGAAGCTTGCCGGCGACGGCACCGCGGTACGCGTCGTGTCGATGCCGTGCTGGGAGCTGTTCGACGCGCAGTCGCACGAGTACCGGGACGAGGTGCTCCCGCCCGAGATCGGCGCGCGTCTCTCGATCGAGCCCGGTGTCGAGCTTGGCTGGAAGCGCTGGGTCGGCGACCGTGGAGACTCGATCTCGATCGAGCACTTCGGCGCCTCTGCTCCCGGCAACACCGTCCTCGAGCAGTTCGGCTTCAACCTCGACAACGTGGTGGCGCGTGCTGCGGCGTTGCTGGAGCGCGTGGCGTGAACGAAGCAGAGACGATCAAGGCCTTCCTCGCGCTTGTCACCCCCGGGTTCACAGTCGAAGGCGATCTGCCGGCCGTGCACCTCGACGGCATCGAGATCAAGCTCGACGGTCACGCGGTCGCGATGGTGGAAGCAAACGGGCGCACGCTGCCAATTCGCTTCACCTTCGACGAGGGCAAGATCGCGCGGGTGGAGGTCCTGTGAAGGTCGCGGTGGCCTTCGACCACCGCGGCGTCCACTTGCGTGAGGCCGTGCTCGAAGCGATCGTCGGGCACGAGGTCCTCGATCTCGGCACCGACACCGACGCGGTGCGCATCGACTACCCCGACAAGGCGCGTGAGGTGGGTGAGGCGATCCAGCGCGGCCACGCAGCGCGCGGGATCCTCGTCTGTGGCTCCGGTGTCGGCGCATCGGTTGCGGCTTGCAAGATGACCGGCATCCGCGCCGCGATCTGCCACGACATCTACAGCGCGCACCAGGGCGTCGAGCACGACGACATGAACGTTCTCTGCCTCGGCTCTGAGGTCGTCGGCCCCTCGCTGGCGCGCGAGCTCGTGGCGGCATTTTTGAACGCGACCTTCGACGGCGGCGAGCGCTATGTGGCGCGGTTGCTCAAGGTCGCAGAGATGGAAAGGATGATGCACGATGGCGAAGTCACCGCTTCATGAGCTCGCTGCGCGCGGGCAGGCAGTGTGGTTCGACACGCTCTCACGCGATCTCGTCCATTCGGGCGAGCTGAAGAAGATGATGGACGAGGACGCCGTCACCGGCGTCACGTCGAACCCGACGATCTTTCAGAAGGCACTCTCCTCAGGCGATGCGTACGACGACGACCTGAAGAAGCTCCTTGCGGATACGGACGACCCGACAGAGATCTTCTTTTCGCTCGCGCTGCAGGACATCCGTGACGCGGCAGACGTGCTCAGGCCGGCCTACGACGCGTCGAACGGCGTCGACGGTTACGTCTCGATGGAGGTCGAGCCGGGGATTGCCTACGACACCGAGAAAACCTTCGAGCAGGCGCGCTGGATCGCGTCGGAGGTCGACCGCCCGAACCTGATGGTGAAGATCCCCGCGACGATGCCCGGCTTGCCGGCGATCGAGGACTGCACGGCGAAGGGCACGTCGATCAACATCACGCTGATCTTCTCGCTCGAGCGCTATAAGGCGGTCGTCGAGGCGTACCTGCGCGGGCTCGAACGGCTCGTTGCTTCAGGCGGCGACCCGTCGAAGGTCGCCTCGGTCGCGTCGTTCTTCGTCTCGCGTGTCGACTCGGAGGCGGACAAGCGGCTCGACGAGGTCGGTCACCCCGAGCTGAAGGGCAAGCTCGCGATTGCGAACGCGAAGCTCGCGTACCAGCACTACCTCCAGGAGTTCAGCAGCGAGCGGTGGGCCTACCTCGAAGGGAAGGGCGCGACGAAGCAGCGATGTCTTTGGGCGTCCACCTCGACGAAGAACCCCGAGTACCGGGACGTGATGTACGTCGAGGAGCTGATCGGGCCGGAGACGGTGAACACGATGCCGCTCGAAACGATCCGCGCGTTCCAGGACCACGGCAAGGTACGCGGGGACACGGTGCTCGAAGGCGTCAAGAAGGCACGCGAGCTGATTGAGAACCTCGCCGAGGCCGGCGTCGACTACGACGACGTCACCGAGACGCTCGAAGAGGAGGGCGTGCTGAAGTTCGCCGACTCGTTCGACCAGATCGTCGAGAGCATCCGCGCGAAGCGCGCCACGCTGGCGGCTGCGTGAGCACCGACGCCGGCTCGACGGAGTCGATGATCGAGCTACGTTCGGCGGAGGCGCTATGAGTGCAGAGCTGGTCGAACGGATCTGGTCGCGCGACCCGACAGTCTGGACGGGCAAGGACGAGGGGAAGTGGCTGGGCTGGCTCGACCAGCCCTGGCGCATGCGCGAAGACGTCGACCTGCTCATGCAGTTCGCGGACTCGGTGGTCGACCGCATCGACGCGGTCGTGCTACTCGGCATGGGTGGCTCGTCGCTCGCGCCGGAGGTGATCAAGCGGACGTTCCGGCAGGAGACGTTCCACGTCCTCGACACGACGCATCCGCAGGCGATTCGCGACCTCGAAGCCCAGCTCGACATCTCGAGGACGCTGTTCGTCTCGGCATCGAAGTCCGGCTCGACGATCGAGACGCGCTCGCACACCGACTTCTTCTGGGAGCGCCGCCCGGACGGCGACAATTGGGTCGCCATCACTGATCCCGGCTCCGAGCTCGAGCAGCTTGCGCGGGAGCGGGAATGGGCCGGGATCTTCCCGGGCGAGCCGACGATCGGCGGGCGCTACTCGGCGCTGTCGGCATTCGGGATGCTGCCGGCGGCGTTGATGGGCGTCGATGTCGAGGTGTTGCTGTTGCGCGCAATCGAGATGGCCGAGGCGTGCCGGCTCGCGGAGGGCAACCCGGGCCTGGAGCTCGGCCTGTCGCTCGGCGAGAACTGGAAGGACGGTCGCGACAAGGTGTGCATCGCGCCCAGCGATGCCATTCCACACAGTGGCGACTTCGGCCTCTGGGCGGAACAGCTCATCGCAGAGTCGACCGGCAAGCAGGGGAAGGGCCTGATCCCCGCGCCCGAGGAGCCGCCTGACGGGCCTGACCGTCAGGCGCAGGAGGTGCGCCTTTCCGGCGAGTACGAGCTGGGCCAGGAGTTCTTCCGCTGGGAGTTCGCGACCGCGGTCGCCGGCTCGATCCTCGGCATCAACCCGTTCGATCAGCCCGACGTGCAGTCGGCGAAGGACAGGACCCGCGAGGTGCTCGCGTCGGGCGCGGAGCCTGACGTTTCGCCGGCGGGCTCACCCGAGGAGCTGTTCGCGCAGGCGAGCCCCGGCGACTACGTCTGCATCCAGGCGTTCGTCAATCCCACGGCGGCGAATGAGGAGAAGGTGCTCAAGCTCGCGGCGCGCGCGCGCGAGGCGACCGGTTGCGTCGTGACGCACGGCTTCGGCCCGCGGTACCTGCACTCGACCGGTCAGCTGCACAAGGGTGGTCCGCCGACGGGGCTGTTCCTGCAGGTCGTCGACGACACCGGCGACGAGCTCGCGATCCCCGGGCAGCCGTTCGGTTTCGGGAAGCTGATCCGCGCGCAGGCGGCGGGCGACTTCGCGTCGTTGCAAGAGCGCGGCCGCCGGGTCGCGCGCATCCACATCGAGGAGGCAGAGGCGTAATGCAGCTCGGCATGATCGGCCTCGGCCGCATGGGTGGCAACATGGCCAAGCGGCTCGAGGAGCACGGCCACGAGGTGAAGACGTTCGACCCACAGGTGGACTCGACGGCGAAGTCGCTCGAGGAGCTGCGCAACCAGCTCGATGCTCCGCGCGCCTTCTGGATGATGGTCCCTGCGGGGAAGATCACCGAGGAGACGTTCCAGACGCTGATCGGGCTCGCCGAGGCGGGCGACGTGATCGTCGACGGCGGCAACTCGAACTTCCGAGACTCGCAGCGACGGTACGCCGAAGCGAAGCAGCACGGCGTGAAGTTCGTGGACGCCGGGGTGTCCGGCGGCGTGTGGGGGCTGAGCGTCGGCTACTGCCTGATGGTTGGCGGTGACGACGACGCGGTCGGGCAGGTCGAGTCGGTCTTCGTCGCGCTCGCACCCGAGGACGGGTACGCGCACGTCGGTGCCTCGGGCGCCGGGCACTTCACGAAGATGGTGCACAACGGGATCGAGTACGGCCTGATGCAGGCCTACGCTGAGGGATTCGAGGTGATGGAAAAGTCGGAGTTCGGCCTCGACCTGCACGAGATCGCCGGCATCTGGCGGTACGGCTCGGTCGTGCGCTCGTGGCTGCTCGAGTTGCTGCATGCCGCGTTCGAGACGGACGGCGGCGATCTCGAGAACATCAAGGGTTACGTCGAGGATTCCGGCGAAGGACGGTGGACGATCGCCGAGGCGATCGCCGAGGACGTACCGGTTCCGGTGATCACCGCAGCGCTGTTCGCGCGATTCGCCTCGCGGCAGGACGAGTCGTTCGCGGCCAAGGTGAATGCGGCCCTCCGGAACCAGTTCGGCGGGCATGCCGTGCAGGCGGTGGAGACCGCGCGGACCTCCACGCAGGACCCGCGGTGACCGAAGCGCCGAACCCCCTGCTCGAGGGCCTGACCGTGCGGCGGCGCCCGGATCCGTGCCTGCTCGTGATCTTCGGCGCGTCCGGCGATCTGACGTCGAAAAAGCTCATGCCGGCGCTCTATTCACTCGCGCTGCGGCGGCTGCTGCCGGAGAAGTTCGGGATCGTCGGCGCCGCGCGCAGCGAAGAGAGCGATGAGGCCTTTTGCGAGCGGATGAAGCAGGCCGTGCAGGAGCACGCGCGCGACCCTTTCGACGAGGAGGTCTGGAACGGGCTGGCCGCCGGCATGCGTTACGTGACCCTCGACTTCGCGGACAACGACGGCGAGGACCACCTGGCAGAGAAGCTGATCGAGCTCGACAACGAACGCGGGACGTTGGGCAACCGCGTCTACTACTTCGCGGTCCCCCCGAGCGCGATCGGGACGCTCGTCGACGAGATCGCGGAGCGCCGCAGCAGCGAGGGCTGGGTCAGGCTGGTGATCGAGAAGCCGTTCGGTCACGACCTGCAGTCGGCGCGTGAGCTCACCGCGAAGATCCAGGAGCACTTTTCCGAGGACGAGGTCTTCCGGATCGACCACTACCTCGGCAAGGAGACGGTCCAGAACATGCTGGCGCTGCGGTTCGCAAACGGCATCTTCGAACCGATCTGGAACCGCCAGTTCATCGACCACGTGCAGATCACCGTCGCCGAGTCGATCGGGATTGAGGGACGCGCGGGGTACTACGAGCAGGCGGGTGCGATCCGCGACATCTTCCAGAACCACCTCTTGCAGCTCGTCGCGATCACCGCGATGGAGCCGCCGATCGACTTCACGGCCGACTCCGTGCGCAACGAGAAGCTCAAGGTGCTGAAGTCGATGCACACGCCGGGGCCGAAGCACGTCGTGCGCGGGCAGTACGGGCCTGGGTTCGTCGAGGGCAAGGAGGTGCCGGGGTACCGCGAGGAGTCGGGCGTCGCGCCGGGCTCGATGACGGAGACGTTCGTTGCGGCGAAGCTGTTCGTCGACAACTGGCGCTGGGCCGACACGCCGTTCTACGTCCGGATGGGCAAGCGGCTCGCGCGCCGTGAGACGACGATCGCGATCCAGTTCAAGCGCGCGCCGCACCCGCCGTTCGCGGACGCGACCGAAGAAAGCTTGCGTCCGAACACCCTGCTGATCCACGTGCAGCCTAACGAGGGCGTGTCGCTCGCGATCGGCGCAAAGGTGCCGGGCCAGGGAATGACGATTCGCACCGTTCACATGGACTTCCTCTACGGCGGCACCTTCCGCGAAGGCCTGCCCGAGGCGTACGAGCGGTTGATCCTCGACGCGATGCTCGGCGACGCGACGTTGTTCACTCGATCGGATGAAATTGAGGAACAGTGGGCGCTCGTAGACGCGATCGTCGCGTTCTGGAAGCGCGAACGGATCTCGTTCCCGAACTACGCGGCGGGAACCTGGGGCCCGGCCGCCTCCGATGAGCTCATCCACCGGGATGGTCGTTCGTGGCGCAGGCACTGATCGAAAGCGGTTGGACGGGCGAGGACGTCACGATCGCCCAGATCGAGCGCGAGCTCGCACGTCTTCGGTTCGAGTCGTCGGGCGAGGGAGCTCAGCCGAATCTCCGCACGTCGGTGATGACGCACATCGCGTGGGCGCCGCCCGAGTGGCAGACAGCCGCGGAGGGGACCCTATCCGGGATGGCGGAGCGCCACCCGTCGCGGACGCTGTTGCTCGTCCCGAAGCCTGACGAGCCGGATGGTCTCGACGCGCAGCTTTCGATCCGTTGCTATCCGGTCGGAGACCGGGCCGTCTGCGGCGAGGTGATCGAGCTCGTTCTGCGCGGGAATCGCGCGTCGGCGCCCGCTTCGATCGCGCTTCCTTTGCTCATCTCCGATCTGCCGGTGTTCTTGCGCTGGCGCGGTCAGCCCAACTGGGGCTCGGCGGAGTTCGAGCAACTCGTCGGTATCGTCGACAGGTTGGTCGTCGACTCGACCGAATGGCCGGACCTGCCGGGCGCCTACGCGCAACTCGCGGAGCTGTTCCCGCGAGTCGTCGTGTCCGACATCGCGTGGGAGCGCACGGAACGGTGGCGGGCGCTGCTCGCGTCCCTTTGGCCGGGCATCGGCACCGTCCGTGCGATTCGCGTCCACGGCACGGCCGC
>JAOPYY010000114.1 GCA_025964395.1 Actinomycetes bacterium
GCGAACTACTCGTCGAAGCGTGCGCCGACCTACAGCGCACGGCTCCAGATCAAGCCCTGGACGACGTACACGACCGCTCAGCTGACGGCCTGCAAGGGGCCGTAACGTCGAACCGCGGGAGAGGGCAAACGCCCTCTCCCGCGTTCTTCTTTGTATGACCGACTCAGTCCCACTTCTCGAAGCACGTGACATTGCGAAGAGCTATGGCGCCGTGCAGGCGCTTCGCTCGGCCGACCTCGTCGTCGAGCCGGGTGAGGTGCACGCGCTCCTCGGCGCGAACGGCGCCGGGAAGAGCACGCTCGTCAAAGTCCTGACCGGCGTGATCTCCCCGGACCGTGGCACCTTCGCGATCAACGGCAACCCGGTGCGGATCGGGTCGCCCGCGCAGGCCGCGCGGAACGGCCTCGCGCCCGTCTTCCAGGACCCGGCGCTCGTCCCCGACTTGACGATCGCGCAGAACATGCGCCTGACCGGCGCGTCGCCTGCGGCGGTCGAGCGGGAGCTCCGCGCACTCGACCTGGCCGTCGACTTCTCCGAGCAGGCGCGGGACGTCCCGCTGCCGATGCTGCGCATGATCGACCTCGCCCGCGCGCTCGCGCGCGACCCGCAGCTCTTGCTGCTCGACGAGATCACGGCGGCGCTGCCGTCCGACCTCGCGGAGCGCGTCTTCACCGTCATGCGCGCCTCGCGCGAGCGCGGTCGGTCGGTGCTCTTCATCACGCATCGCCTCAAGGAAGTGATCGCGTCTTGCGACCGCGCGACGATCCTGCGTGACGGCGGAGCCGTCGCGACGATCGTTCCGGAGGAGGGCGGTGAAGAGACGATCGTCGAGTACATGCTCGGTCCCGAAGCCGCACAAGCGGTCGTCGCCGCCGTCGACAAGGATGCCGGCGACGTGCGCGCGACGCCTGCCGCGACCGGGGTGACCCCGGCGCTCGAGGTGATCGACCTTTCGATGGGGCGTGTGCGCGGTGTCTCGTTCTCGCTTCGTCCCGGCGAGATCCTCGGTGTCGCAGCGCTCGAGGGGCAGGGCCAGGACGACCTCTTCGCGGTGCTTTCGGGGCAGCAATCACCCGCGAGCGGTGAAGTGCGTGCCGGGGGGAAGATGTTGAAGGCGCGCCATCCATACGACGCGATTCGCGCCGGCGTCGTGCTCGTGCCCGCGGACCGGCTGCAGGCGCTCCTCCCGCAGCGCTCGGTGCGCGAGAACATCGCCGCGCCGCGGTACAACTCCGTCCGGCGTTGGGGGCCGATCAACGTGCGCGACGAGGGACGCCGCGTGCGCGAGGCCGAGGAAGCGCTTCAGATCGACACGCGCGCCGCACGCCAGGTGCGCCGGCTCTCCGGCGGCAACCAGCAGAAGGTGACGATCGCGCGCTGGCTCGCGAACGGGTTCGCGACGATGCTCTGCTTCGATCCGACGCGCGGGATCGACGTGGGGACGAAGCGGCAGATCTATGCGCTGCTGCGGCGGCTCGCCGACGACGGTGCCGCGATCCTCTTCTTCTCGAGCGAGCTCGCCGAGTTCCCGCTCGTTTGCGACCGCGTGCTGGCGCTCTTCGGCGGCGAGGTGACCGCCGAGCTTGCGGGCGCTGCCGCCGACGAGGCATCGTTGCTCCGCGCGATGCACGGGCTCGCGGCCGAGGCCGAGGCGGTCGCGTGACGTCGACGACTGCGGTCGCGGTGGAGCGGCGTGGTGGCCTTGCGCGCTTTGTGCGCCGGCACGGCTGGACCGTCGGCATCTACGTGCTGCTGTTTGCCCTGACACTCTTCTGGCGGTCGCAGACGACGGTGAAGTGGGGGCCGTTCGACGTGCAGTCGCTCGTGATCGACGCGCTCCCGCTCTGCTTCGCCGCGTGCGCCCAGTCGATCGTGATCATCAGCGGCGGGATCGACCTCTCGGTCGGGTCGATGATGTCGCTCGCGAACGTCGTCTCCGCGAAGTACATGCTCCACATGAGCTTCGACGAGGCGATCCTCTTCTCGCTCGCGGTCGTGGCCGGCGCGGCCTTTGTCGGGGCGATCACCGGCCTGACGATCGTCGTCACGCGCGTCGCCGACATCATCGTCACGCTGGCGATGCTCTTCGTGCTCGGAGGGCTGGCCCTCGCGGTGCTCCAGGTTCCGGGCGGCGGCGCACCCGTGCGCTTTCAAGGGCTCGTATCGGTGGACACCGTGCTGACCCAGTGGTTCCCGGCTGCGCTGCTGATCCTGTTCGGCTCGTTTGCGGTGCTCTGGCTGACGGTGCGGCGCACGCGACCCGGCCTCGCGCTGTACGCGGCCGGTTCGAATCGCAGCGCCGCGTACCTCGCTGGCGTCAACGTCAAACGCTCGCGCGTGCTCGCGTATGCGTACTCCGGTGCGTTCGCCGCGCTCGGCGGGCTCGCGTTCACCGCCGCATCCGGCCTCGGCGACCCGAACGCCGGCGGTATCTACACGCTCAACTCCGTCGCCGCGGCCGTGCTCGGCGGCGTCTCGCTGCTCGGCGGCGTCGGCGGCCTGATCGGGCCGATCGCGGCAGCGTTCGTCCTTACGCTCGTCAAGACGCTGATGATCCTGCGGGGCGTCGACCAGAACTACGCGCAGGTGATCCAGGGCGCGCTGATCGTGCTCGTCGTCATGGTCGGCGGCCTCGCGATCCGGCAGAAGGGCAAGGGCTCGTGAGCGCGGCGCCCCAAACGCGTGAGCGTCCGTCGCTCCGCCGCCTTGCGGGCGACAGCCCGGCGGCGGTGCTCACGCTCGTCTTCATCGGCATCTTCATCGGCACCGACATCGTCAACCGCGCGCAGGGCGGAGGCGCGTTCCTGACGCTGAAGCAGATCTCGACGACGTTCCTCTTCGCCGCGGTGCTCGGGCTGATGGCGGCCGGCCAGACACTCGTCATGCTGACCGGCGGCGTCGATCTCTCCGTGGCGACGACGGCGACAGCGGGTGCGTTCGCGGTCTCTCGCTTCGGGACGGAAGGTTCGGCGAAGGCGATCCTGATCGCGCTGGTGATCGGGCTGGCAATCGGCCTCGTCAACGGGATCGGCGTTGCGCTCTTCCGCGTGAACGCGCTGATCATGACGCTCGGCATCTCGACGATCACGCTCGGCCTCTTGACCGTGCAGGCGCAGAAGCAGTTCACGTCGCTCGTGCCGAACTTCGTCGTCACGCTCGGGTCGGGGCGCGTCCTCACCTACATCCCGTACGACCTGTTCGTGTGGGTGCCGATCGCGGCGCTGATCATTCTCGGGCTGCGCTACTCGGGCATCGGCCGCATGATCTACGCGGTCGGAGACAACCCCGTCGCCTCGCGCCTCGCCGGCGTGCGCACCTGGCAGGTGCTGTTGTTCGTCTACGCGATCTGCGGACTTCTCTCGGCCGCCGCGGGCATCCTGCTCGTCGGCTTCAACAACGCTGCAGACCTCGGCATCGCGGCGCCGTTCCTGCTCCCGTCCGTGGCGGCGGTGGTGATCGGCGGCACGTCGATCTTCGGCGGGCTCGGCGGCTACGCCGGGACGATCCTCGGCGCGCTGATCCTCACGGTCCTCGATTCGCTCCTGACGATCCTGAACGCGTCGCAGGCCGTACGGCAGATCATCTACGGCCTGATCGTGCTCGCGCTCGCAGCGATCTACGCGCGGGCGACCGCTGCCGAGTGACGCGCCGGATCGACGAACTGCGCGCCGGTGTCGTCGGCACCGGGTTCATCGGCGTCGTCCACGTCGACGCACTGCGGCGTCTCGGCGTCGAGGTGACCGGCGTTGTCGGCTCGAGCCCCGAACGCGCGGAGGCGAAGCGGCTGGCGCCGACCTACGAGAGCTACGACGCCCTGCTCGCCGACGAACGCATCGACGTCGTCCACCTGACGACGCCCAACCACCTGCACTACCCGCAGGTGAAGGCGGCGCTCGAGGCGGGCAAGCACGTCGTTTGCGAGAAACCGCTCGCACTGACGGCGACCGAGTCACAGGAGCTGCTCGCGCTCGCCGAACGGAGCGGGCTCGTGCACTGCACGAACTTCAACATTCGCTTCTACCCGCAGGTGCAGGAAGCGCGCGCCCGCGTGCGCAGCGGCGCGCTCGGCGAGGTGTGGAACGTCCACGGCGGCTACCTGCAGGACTGGCTGCTCTTCCCGACCGACTGGAACTGGCGGCTCGAGCCGGACCAGGGCGGCGCGCTGCGTGCGGTCGCCGACATCGGCTCGCACTGGCTCGACCTGGTGCAGTTCGTGACCGGGCTGGAGGTCGAGCAGGTGTTTTCCGACCTCGCGACGACGATCCCTGTCCGACAACGGCCGACGGGCCAGGTGGAGACCTTCGCCGACGCCGGTGACGTCGAACGCGTCGACGTGCCGATGTCGACGGAGGACCTCGGCCACATCCTCGTTCGCTTCCGGGGCGGCGCGCGCGGGTCGTGCGTGATCTCGCAGGTGTCGGCCGGACGCAAAAACGCGGTCAGCTTCGAGGTCGCCGGCTCGCAAGGGGCCGTTGCGTGGCGAGGCGAGCAGCCGGAGGAGCTGTGGCTCGGTCACCGCGACGAGCCGAACGGCACCTTGCTGCGCAATCCCGCGCTGATGGCCGGCTCGTCGGCGGCGACGACGCACCTGCCGGCCGGTCACGCGGAAGGCTTCGCCGACACGTTCCGCGAGCTCTACCGCGCCGTCTATCGCGCCGTCGCAGCGGGCGAGCCGGGCGACGACTACCCGACCTTTCGCGCCGGCCACGGCGAAAATGTCCTCGGCGAGGCCGTTGCGCTGTCCAACACAGAACAGAGATGGGTGGAGGTGACCGCGTGAAGCTCGGACTCTTGACCGCTGCGTTCGACGAGTTGTCGCTCGACGAGGTGGCCGCCTGGGCGGCCGCGAACGGCTTCGACATGCTCGAGGTGGCGTGCTGGCCCGGCCCTGGCGCCGAGAAGCGCCACTCTGTTGTGCAGCGGCGCTATGCGGGCGTCTCGCACATCGACGT
Organism: Actinomycetes bacterium; assembly: GCA_025964395.1. GTDB lineage: Bacteria > Actinomycetota > Thermoleophilia > Gaiellales > Gaiellaceae > PALSA-600. The sequence goes on from JAOPYY010000114.1 coordinate 4,953, forward strand.
CGATGCGCTCGATGTCGACGCGGTGCACGCGACGCTCGAGCGCCACGGCGTCGGCATCTCATCACTCGCGTACTACCCGAACAACCTCCACCCCGACGACGCCGTGCGCGAGGAGGTCAACGGCCACCTGCGCAAGGTGATCGATGCAGCGCAGGCGCTCGGCGTCGGGATCGTCGGGACGTTCATCGGTAACGACAAGGACCGCCCGTTGCCGGAGAACCTCGACCGCTTCCGCCAGATCTGGCCGTCGCTCGTTTCCTACGCAGGCGAGCGCGACGTGAAGATCGCGATCGAGAACTGCCCGATGATCTTCAGCTACGACGAGTGGCCGGGCGGCAACAACCTCGCGTGGTCACCGGCGATCTGGGACGAGATGTTCACCGTGATCCCCGACGCGAACTTCGGGCTGAACCTCGATCCCTCGCACCTCGTCTGGCTGATGATCGACTACGAGCGTGCGATCTACGACTTCGGCGACCGCATCTTCCACGCGCACGCCAAGGATCTCGAGGTGCGCAAGGAGGGGCTCTACCGCCACGGCACCTTTTCGGGCGGCATCGGCTGGCAGGTACCGCGGCTCCCGGGCCTCGGCGCGGTCGACTGGAGCAGGTTCGTCGCCGCGCTTTACGCGGTCGGGTACGACCACGTGCTGTCGGTGGAGCACGAGGACCGGCGCTTCGAAGGCTCGCAGGAGCTGGTCGAGCGCGGGTTCCTGCTCGCGCGCAATACGCTGGCACCGCTACTGGTGTAACGCCTCTATGTATGTCGAGAACGGCGCGTCCGCTCCGACTACTGGTCAAAGCGACCTCTTAGAAGGAGTGACGAGATGAAGTACATGATCATGATGTTCGGCAGCGCGGGCGAGATGATGGACGTGCAGTCGACGGACTGGATCAAGGAGATGATCCAGTTCATGCAGCAGCTCGACGTGGATCTCAGGAATTCCGGCGAGATGGTGTTCAACGCCGGCCTCGCCGACGGCAGCGCCGCGAAGACCGTTCGCCTCGCCGACGGGCTGCCCGTCGCGACCGACGGCCCCTACGCCGAGGCGAAGGAGTCATTGATCGGCTATTGGGTGTTGGACGTCGAGAACGACGCGCGGATCATCGAGATCGCCGGCCAGATCGCGGAGTGGTCGGGCGTCGTCGAGGTACGGCCGCTCGCCGAAGCACCGCCGGAGGTTTGACGGACGACTCGCGGATCGAGGGCCTGCTGCGCGAGCTCGCGCCGCAGGCCCTCGGGCTGCTCGTGCGGCGGCACGGCCAATTCGACGCCTGCGAGGACGGGGTGCAGGAGGCGTTGCTCGCGGCGACGCAGCAGTGGCCGGCCGAAGGGCTTCCCGACAGCCCGCTCGCGTGGCTCGTGACCGTCGCGGAACGGCGGCTCACCGACGAGTGGCGCAGCGAGAGCGCACGGCGGCGGCGCGAGGAGGCCGACGCGGTGCTCGCCGCCGCGGGTCCGGCGTCCACTCCGGGGCACGACGACACGCTGACGCTGCTCTTCCTCTGCTGTCATCCCTCACTGTCTGCACCCTCGCAGCTCGCGCTGACGTTGCGCGCGGTGGGCGGCCTGACGACCGCGGAGATCGCGAACGCGTTTCTGATTCCCGAGGCGACGATGGCGCAGCGGATCAGCCGGGCCAAGCAGAGCATCAGGGCCGCCGGCGCTGCCTTCGACCTGCCGCCGACCGGCGAACGGCCCGAGCGGCTGCGCGTCGTGATGCAGGTGCTCTACCTCGTGTTCAACGAGGGCTATCTGCACCGCGCGGACCTGACCGCCGAGGCGATCCGGTTGACGCGCCTGCTGCACCGGCTGCTGCCGGACGAGCATGAGGTCGCCGGGCTGCTCGCGCTCATGCTCCTCACGGACGCCCGGAGAGCGGCACGCGCCGAGCCCGACGGGACGCTTGTCCCGCTCGCCGAGCAGCGACGCGAGCTGTGGGACGCGGAGCAGATCACGGAGGGCGTCGCGCTCCTGACGCGGACGCTTGGCCGCGGGCCGGCCGGGCCGTACCAGCTGCAAGCGGCGATCGCGGCCGTGCACGACGAGGCGGCGAGCGCGGAGGAGACCGACTGGCCGCAGATCCTCGCGCTGTACGGCGTGCTCGAGCACGTCTCGC
>JAOPYY010000173.1 GCA_025964395.1 Actinomycetes bacterium
TCTTCATCGAACGAGACGGCGAGCGCGTCAAAACGCTGCGCGCCGACCGCGCCCGTCGCTTCCTCGCAATCGTTCAATCGACCGACCGCACGGGCCAGCAACTCTTGATGCGCCGCACCGTGGAGGATGCCGGGTGATGGTCGCGAACCTGACTCGCCGAAGCGCCGACTGCGCTCCAGATTCGAAAGTGTCGATCCTCCTTCCCGAACCTGGTTCGTTCTTTGAACCACGTTCGAGTGTTTCGTCCCGCGGCGCCACCGCTGTTTCCGAACCTGGTTCGTTCTTTGAACCGGGTTCGAGTGTTTCGTCCCGCGGCGCCGCTTCTTCCGAACCTGGTTCGCTCTCTGAACCAGGTTCGAGAGTTTCGATCCGGAGGACCCCGTGACCAGCGAACTGAAGCTCACCGCCAAGGACTTCAAGTCGGACCAGGAAGTGCGCTGGTGCCCGGGCTGCGGCGACTACGCGATCCTCGCCGCGGTGCAGAGCTTCATGCCAGAGCTCGGCATCGATCGGGAGAACATGGTCTTCGTCTCAGGAATCGGCTGCGCTGCGCGGTTCCCCTACTACATGCAGACGTACGGCATGCACTCGATTCACGGCCGCGCGCCGGCGATCGCGACGGGCCTCGCGGTTTCGCGCCCCGACCTGTCGGTGTGGGTGGTCAGCGGCGACGGCGACGCGCTGTCGATCGGCGGTAACCATCTGATCCATGCGCTGCGCCGCAACGTGAACATCACGATCCTGATGCTGAACAACCAGATCTATGGGCTGACAAAGGGCCAGTACTCACCGACGTCAGAGCAAGGCAAGGTCACAGGCTCGACGCCGATGGGCAGCGTCGACTATCCGTTCAATCCGTTGAGCCTTGCGCTGGGCGCGGAAGCAACGTTCGTAGCGCGCGCAATCGACACGGACAAGCCGGGCCTCACCGATGTCCTGCGCCGAGCAGCCGCGCACCGGGGAGCGTCGTTCGTCGAGATCTTCCAGAACTGCAACATCTACAACGACGGCGCGTTCGACTTCGTCCGCGAGGCGAAGGAGAACCGGATGTACCTGAAGCACGGCGAAGTAGCCGGCGACACGGGCATCAAGCACGACGAGACCGACCTGGCAACGGCTTTCGCCCTCTCACGGGTGACGTTCGAAACGCATGGCACGGTCCCGCTGGGCGTGTTCCGCGACGTGCAACGCGACAGCTATGACGAACTAGTCGCAGCGCAACTCGCGAATGCGAAGGGTGACGGCGACTTGCAGGCGCTCGTTGGCTCAGGCGATACCTGGTTTATCGGCTAATCCTCATCGTCTGAGGACGGGTCCGGCCCTTCTGCGACTTGACGCGTCGTTCCGCACGACCTTCCAGACGAGTTCGGGCTTCTCGAGCCCGGGTGATCACCCAGCCGCCCGGATCGAGCGCTGCTTTGAGGCGTCGCGTGCCGTGGGAGGCTGAACTCGGGAACGTGTGGTGGTTGGTATGCGCCGGCTCGCCGAACCACAGCAGGCTCAGCATCCCCACGTTTTGCGGCACTGTCCGACAACTTGAAGATTCACTGGCCTGCGGTTGCGGTGAATCAGGCGCCGAACTCAGACACCCAAAGAGTTGGGCTGTGGAAGCCAGGGAATGAGTCGAGCTTCACGACGTACACCGACTGCACTTGCCACTCCGGGCGGAAGAGATTTTCGCGATGGCCGGGTGAGTTCAGCCACCCGTCCAACGCGGGGCGCGGCGCGCCCCACCTGCCGTCGGCGATGTAGAGGTTCTCGCCCCATGACCCGGCGAATCCAGCCTGGTCGGCCACATCGTGTGCGTCGCCGCCGCACGGGGCGTGCGCGAAGACCTTGCACTGGATAATCTCTGCGCCTTTCAGCCGGACTGCGGTCGAGAGCTGCGCGGAGACAGGGAGTGTCGCGAGGCCACGGCCGCGGCGCGCGTGATTGATTAGACAGGTCATCGTCAGCGCCTGCTCGTGCAGCGGTGCGTTCAGGTCTTCGGCGTTCGGACACGTCTGCTCGTCGGCCAGATACGGCTTCCATGGATCGTTCGCCGCATAGAGCGGGTCTCGCCGGATCGGGAGTGTCAGTCCCGGTGCGAAGCTGATCGACTGGTCGTAGTGAACGCCGTGCTCCGGATCTGCCGGGGCAGCGTGATGTAGCGAACGCCCCGCCAGCACAGCGACGAGCGCTGCGAGCACGACAAGCGGAAGGGCGTACGACCGCATCCCGCGCCCGTCGCCGCCAGGAGGGTCCTCGCGATACCAATCCCGATCGGCAACGCCCACACGCTGGCTATCGGCACACGCGGCCGACTTCTGAACGCCTCCTGTCGCGCGTTCCGCCGCGGCCCGTAGGTAGCTTGCCGCCCGTGCAGACGTTCACTTATGCGGAGCGGCCCGACCTCGCCTTACGGACCGGCGAGATCGAGGACACGCTCGCGCCGTTCATGGGCTACGGCGAGGTGGCGCTTCGTCACTGGGCGAAGCTGCGGCCCGAGCTGCCCGAGTTGCAGCTCATCCTCTACGACGACGAGAACGACCGCGTCGTCGGACATGGGCGGACCTTGCCGGCGCGGGAGGCCGACGGGCTGCCGGGTGGGATCGACGACATGCTCGAGACGTGGTTCGGAGACGGCCCGCGTCCCGAGGCCGACGTCCTGTCGGCGATGGTCGCCGTCGTCGACCGCGGGCACAACGGCCGGGGTCTCTCCCGGCTGCTGATCGAGGCGATGCGCGATCTCGCCGGACGCGAGGGATTCAGCTCGCTGATTGCACCCGTGCGCCCGACGTGGAAGGACCGCTACCCGCTCATCCCGATAGAGCGATACGCACGGTGGACGCGCGAAGACGGCTTGCCGTTCGACCCATGGCTCCGCGTCCACGCGCGCCTCGGCGGCGAGCTGCTCCAGGTCGCACCGGAGTCGATGCGGATCGAGGGCACGCGCGAGGAGTGGGAGGGCTGGACGGGCATGACCTTCCCCGACGACGGTGACTACACGCTGCCAGGCGCGCTCGTGCCGGTGCGCTTCGCCGGCGGGCGCGGCGTGTACGTCGAGCCGAACGTCTGGTTCCGCCACCGCGTCGGCTGAGTCGAATTAGGAAGCATCACCGACGTGACTTCGGACCCGTAGGTCGGCGAATAGCCCGACGGGGCCGCGCGCGCCGGTGGCAACACACTCAAGCCGCTGGCCCGCGCGACCGATGCTCCTCTCGTGCACGGCAAACGTCTGCTGCCACTGGTGTTCGTCCTGTTGGCCGTAGCTGTCGGAGCACTGGCTGCCGGGGCGAGCGCGGATCGCGCGACCGTTTCGTGGGATGCGCCGCAGCCTTGGGCTGGCGGAGCCCGAACCGTGACACCGATCGAGGCGACCGCTGCCCGGATCGCCTCGCGGATTGCGGGACATCCGGTCTCAGTCAGTTGCGAGGGTGTCCCGAGGTTTCGATTGACTGACGGAGCCGACGCACTGGGATTAGTCCACACGCTCGTCGACGTGGACACCGGGACGTATGCCGCGACTGCGACCGTCATCGAGCTCACATCTCAGGTGTGCGGCCCGCTGCAGCGATTCGCTCAGGCCGCGCAGAAGCCGACCCGCTGCCTCGATTCGCAGCGCCAGACAAACGTTCCGTGCTTCCTTGGGACACCCGTCGCCCGCGGCTCCGGGACTCCAGCAGTCTGTTGGGACACCGGGTGCTACAGCGTCGTCGCGTCACGACATAGTTACTGGAGTGCCTATAGCCGATACTCGCTCGCGATTTTGGTCCTCGCACACGAAGCCATCCATACACAACAGGCGGTCGTAGGGCGTCCCCGTCCTGGACCCGAACTCGTCGAGACCCAGGCGGACTGCTCTGGCATGCAGTGGATGCGCTGGGTCGCTGAGCAGCTCGGCGCCTCCACTAACGACGCACAGACCATCGCCAACTTTTTCTGGCGCGTTCAGTACCCGCGAGCCGCGTCGGTTCACACCAGCCGTCCGTATTGGTCGGCCGACTGCCGGCCCGGCGGCAAGCTCGACATCCGATCTGCCGACGCGACCGCCTGGCCCTAGGCAACGCTTCTCTGGTTGACAGAAAACCTGTGGGCGCTCAGGCGACGAGCGACTTGCTCGCCTGGCGCTCGCGAGGAATGCGAACGACCTTCCAAGCCAAGCCGAGCTTCTCGAGCCCAGTGATTACCCAGCCGCCCGGATCGAGCGCTGCTTCGAAGCGGCGCAGGCCGTGGAACGCTGAGCTCGGGAACGCGTGGTGGTTGTTGTGCCACGACTCGCCGAACGAGATCAGGCTGAGCAGCCACACGTTGCGGCTCTCGTCCGACGACTTGAAGTTCCGCCGACCCCAGAAGTGGCAGATCGAGTTGATCGAGAACGTGACGTGGTGAAGCAAGAAAATTCTGATCGCGCCGCCCCACAACAAGGCAGTGACTGCGCCCTGCCACGTGCCGGCGATCGCGTAGCCGATCGCAGCGGGGACGAGCAGCGAGACGAGCAGCCAGACCCAGAAGAGCTTGTTGATCGTCTTCATGCCGCGCTCGGCGAGCAGGTCCGGGACGTACTTTTTGATCTCCGCGCGGCCCTCGTGCACGAAGAGCCAGCCGACGTGCGCGTGGAACAGATTCTTCGCCGCGGCGACGAAGCCGTTACCGCCGCCGACGTGCGGGCTGTGCGGGTCGCCTTCGACGTCCGAGAACTGATGGTGCTTGCGATGGTCGGCGACCCACGCGAGCACCGGGCCCTCGACGGCCATCGAGCCGAGGATCGCGAACGTCCAGCGCACCCACTGCTTCGTCTGGAACGCGCGATGTGTGAACAGGCGGTGGTAACCGACGGTGACGCCGACCCCCGTCAGCAGGTAGCCGCCGATCAAGAGAATCAGCTCCGTCCAACCGATCCAGGTGTTCCAGAGCAGACCGATCGCGGCGATCAAGCCGACGAGCGGAAGCGTCACACCGAGGAGGTTCGCGAGCTTATGCGCGCGGGTCACTACTGGGAAGGTAGCTTGCCTGCCGGTGGGGCGCCTCATCTACCAGATCTATCCGCGCTCGTTCGCGGACTCGAACGGTGACGGCGTCGGCGATTTGCGAGGCCTGGCCTCGAAACTCGACCACCTCGAGTGGCTCGGCATCGACGCGATCTGGTCGAGCCCGACCTTCCCCAGCCCGAACGTCGACTGGGGCTACGACGTCTCCAACTACCGCGACGTCCACCCCGAGCTCGGGACGCTCGACGACCTCGACACGCTGATCGCCGACGCGCGCACGCGCAACATCGACGTCTGGCTCGACCTCGTCCCGAACCACACCTCGGACAAGCATGACTGGTTCAGCGACCGCCCCGAGTACTACGTCTGGTCGACCGACATCCCGAACGACTGGAAGTCGGGCTTCTCCGGCGGCACGGCGTGGGAGTACGACGCGCGGCGTAAGCGCTACTACCTGCATCAGTTTGCGGTGGAGCAGCCGGACCTCGACTGGTGGAACCTCGACGTGCGCGCCGAATTCGAGCAGATCCTCCGCTTCTGGTTCGACCGCGGCGTCGCCGGCTTCCGCATCGACGTCGCGCACGCGCTGATCAAGGATCGCGAGCTCCGCGATGGCGAGCGGTATCAGCGCGAGCGGCCCGAGGTGCACGACATCTTTCGCGCGTGGCAGGCAGTCGCGCACGAGTACGACCCGAAGCCGACGCTGATGGGGGAGACCTACGTCCCGCTTGCCCACCTTCCGCCGTACTACGCGCACCTCGACCTCGCACAGAACTTCGCGTTCACGAACGCCGAGTTCGAGCTCGACGACCTGCGGCCGATCGTCGAGCGGACGCTGAAGACGCTGCCTGCCGGGGCCACGCCGCTGTGGTTCGGCTCGAACCACGACCACTCGCGGCTCGCAACCCGCTGGGCCTTCGGCGACGAGGCGCGGGCACGCGCCGCGCTGTTCCTCATCCTGACGCTCCCGGGCGACGCGATCCTCTTCCAGGGCGACGAGATCGCGCTCGAGGACGGCAAGGTGCCGAAAGACCGCATCACCGACATCGGAGACCCGCCGCGCGACCCCGAGCGCACACCGCTCCCGTGGACGCGCTCCGGCGACGAGTGGCAGGAGCCGTGGCTCCCGCTCGGGAGCACGAAGCGCAATGTCGAGGACCAGCGCGCCGACCCCGACAGCACGCTCCACTACGTCCGCGACCTGATCGCGCAGCGCAAGCAGTTCAGCGACGACAGCTACGAGACGCTGAAGTCCGTGTCCGGCGTGTGGGCCTACCGCCGCGGCGACAAGACGTGCCTACTCAACATGACCGACGACGTTGCCGGCCACGAAGGCCGTACGCTGCAGCCGTGGCAGGGCCTGATCCTCTAGCGACCTTCGATGCGCTCTTTCGCAACGTGTGCGAGGAGCGCGACGCGGCGGCGGCCTTCGCCCTCTGGGCAGAGGACGACGACATCACGTTGTTCGGCTCCGAGCAGTCCGACACGGCGCGCGGGCCCGCCGAGATGCGCGCGCACATGGAGGCGATCGCGGGGGCGAGCGCGACGATCCGCTTCGCCTGGAACGACAAGCGCGTTCATGTCGAAGGTGACGTTGCGTGGGTGACCGCGAGCGGCACGCTGACGGTCGACGGCCGCGCCGCGCCGTACCAGGTTGCCGGTGTGCTGGTTCGCCGCGGCCGCGACTGGCGCTGGCACACGTTCAGTGGTTCCGAGCCTCGCGCGTAACCCCTGGACCCGAACCTGGTTCGCTCTTAACCAGGTTCGAGAGTTTCTCCGGAGGCCGTGGCAGCACGTAACTCTTGAATCTGGTTTACAAACCGAACCAGGTTCAGAACTACGGCCGAACCTGATTCGCGAAGCGAACCAGATTCGAGAGTTTCTCGGGAGTCGTGGCAGCTCGAAACTCTTGAATCTGGTTCGGCTGACACCGAATCAGGTTCAGCCTAAGACCCTCTTAGCGCGGCGGGTGTCCGTGCTCGCGCATCAGGTCGTCAAACTGCTGCCACGTCAGCGACCACGTGCGTTTCGCCTTGCCGGGCTTCCAGTCGATCGAGCCGCGGCTGATCTTCACGACGCCCAGCCGTTCTCCGTCACGCGTCACGACGATCTTGACGTCGACGTTCCCGACCGGCAGCTCGTGATCGATCTTCAGACCGATTGAGTGAGCCATTGGTCGAGTTTACGATGCTTGGGGCACAACGAAACTCATGAACCTGGTTGAAGAGCGAACCAGGTTCGGCGGTCTAAGTTGGGCTCAGCCCGGACGCCGCCTACCGGGAGCTGCCGGACGATGTCCGCGAGCCGCTCACGGTCGGACGGCCGATCACCGACTAGCGATCGCCGCAGCGACTTGGCGCGCGGCGCCAAGCATCGAGAGATGCCCTGCGCCGTGCACGACGACGAACCGTGCATGCAAGTCGCGCGCGCTCTGCCTGCCCGACGCGACCGGATCGACGTTGTCGCTCGCACCCCAGACGACGAGCGCAGGCACGTGAAGCGCGCGAAGGCCCTGCCGCGTGAAGCCGGCGATGCCGTTCTGCGCCATCCCCTCGAGCGCACGCCGCGCGTCCTTCGCGCGGAACGGGTCGGTCCAGCGGCGGATCTCGGCGGCGTCGATCGTCGGATGCTTCGGCCCGTACGCGTTCTCCACGATCCGCTTCACCGCCCATGGGGAGCGCAAGAGGAAGCGGTAGATCGTCGTGAAGAACGGTGACTTGACGAGCGCGGTCGCCAGCCAGCGTGGCGGCCCGCCGCCGCGTAGCGCGTCACCGTCGACGAGCACGATCTGCGACGCGATCCCGCGGCGCGCCACCTCCGCCGCGACGGCGGCGCCGAGCGAGTGGCCGACGACGAGCGGCTTCTTCAGCCCGAGCGCCTTGCAGAACGCCTGTACCTGGTCGCCCCAGTGCGCGAGCGTCCACGGGCCGCGGCGCACGGTGTAGCCGAAGCCGTCGAGATCAAGCGCGTAGACGCGGTGGCCCTCCGCGAGGAGCGGCGCGACGTCCGCCCAGACGAACGACGGCTCGAGGAAGCCGCCGATCAGCACGACCGGCGTTCCGCTCGTGCCCCACTGGCGATATGCGGTGCCGTCGACCGTCTTGCCGTGCCAGAGCTCGCTGACCGGGACGCTCGCGTCCGCAGTCGAGGCGTTGTAGATCAGCGACGCGACCGTCAGCGCGGCCACGAGGCCGAGGATGGCGAGAAGGATCCAGCGAATGATCCGCAAGCCTTGGAGCGTAGATATGCGCGCGTGGTGGAGACCGGCGGCGCCGCAGAGCCGTCGACCTCCACCCTCGCGCGATGCTCTCGAGACCGTGGCCCGCCGCCGCAAGGCGGGCGCCGCAGAACTTGTCTCGAGCAGTGATTAGGACTCTGAGCGACGCAGGGTGGAGGGCCGTTTCAGTTCTGTATGAATCCGGTCGGAGCCGACGGGTGTCTGACACCTGCCTGAAGCGCGAGCGCGTAGCTCAGTACGAAAAGGTGTCTGACACTGGTTCGAAGCGCGGGCTCGCGTCGAGGGCCGAAGGGGTGTCACGCACCAAGCCATTGCGCGATGCGCGTTCCGAGCACCTCGCCGCGGTCTTCTTGCAGGAAGTGGCCTGCCCCGTCGACCGGAGGATCCAACTCGGCGTTCATCAGCAGTTCCGCCATCACTTCGGCTGCCTGGCGCGAGAAAATCGGGTCGCTGTCGCTGAAGAGGACGAGCGCGGGACGGTCGAGCTCCCGCAGGCGGTCGCGGACGGCGAGCATCGCCGGCCCCGACGGATGGTCGGAGCTCGTGGCGACGAGCTCCGGAAACTGGACGATCCCGATCCGCGATTCCGGCACGGGGAACGGCGCGTCGTAGGCGGCGATGATCTCGTCGCTCGTCGGCTGGACGAGCGAGAGGCGCACGAGCTGGCCGGCAACGATCTCCGTCCCGACGCGGCGCATGAACGACTGGAAGCGCAGCCACTCGTCGCCCGGGGCGCGCGCGCCGATGCCGGTGTTCATCACGACGATCTTCGCCACGCGCTCGGGATTCTCGACCGCGAAGCGGAAGCCGACCGGGCCGCCCCAGTCCTGCACGACGAGCGTGATGTTGCGCAGGTCGAGCGTCTGGACGAGTCGCGTGATCGACGCGACGTGGCGGTCGTACGAGTACCAGGCGCGCTCGGTCGGCTTGTCGGAGCGGCCGAAGCCGAAGTAGTCGGGCGCGATGCAACGGGCGACCGCGGCAAGCGGCGGAATCATCTTGCGGTAGAGGAAGCACCACGTCGGCTCGCCGTGCAGGAGCAGCACCGGGTCGCCTTCGCCCTCGTCGAGGTAGTGCATCCGCAGGCCGTCCTGGTCGAGGTAGTTCGGCTGGAAGTCGAAGCCAGGCAAACGGTCGAACCGGTTCTCCGGTGTGCGATAGATGCCCATCACGCCTCCTCTTCGAGCAGTTCGTCGTCGGGCTCCTGCAGCACAATCCGCTCGGGCCGCAGCATCGGCAGCTCGGACTTCACGTACGCCTCGGCGGCCTTGTCGATGCCGACGTCCTTGCCCGCCTTCTCGGAGAGAAACCACCGGTGCTCCAGCACCTGGTGGAAGACCTCGGCGGCCGGCAGTGCCGCCCACAGGTTCTCCGGCACGGCAGAGACCGTCGGCTCGAAGACCTCGTCGCGCCAGCGTGAGGCGGCGACCGACTCCGAGAGCGGCCGCTTCTCCGTCCGTTCGATCGACTCGCGGAAGCGCGCGATGTCGTTGAGCATCCGCCGCGCCTGGTTCTCCTCCACGTCGAGGCCTGTCAGCCGCAGCAGCCGGTGGCGATGGTGCCCCGGCTCGACGACGTGCGGGTCGAGGTGGAGGCGGTAACCGTCCGGTGTCGCGTTCAATTGGATCTCCTCGACGTCGAAGCCGAGCGAGTTCAGCTTCCGCAGCCGCTCGTCGAGCTTGTACCGCTCGTCCGCGCCGAACGTCTCCTCACGCGTCAGCTCGTGCCACAGGGACTCGTAGCGCTTGATGATCTCCTCGGCCGTCTCCTCCGGATCGAGGTTGGCCGGCAGGCCAATCTCGGCTTCGATGTCGAGCAGTTCGCCGATGATGTTCGTCTGCGCGATGTCGAGGTCGTAGTTGCGCTGTCCGTCGCTGAGCTGTGTGTGGAGCTCGCCGGTCTCCGCATCGACGAGGTACGCCGACAGCGCACCCGCGTCGCGGCGGAAGAGCGCGTTCGACAGCGAGCAGTCGCCCCAGAAGAA
>JAOPYY010000176.1 GCA_025964395.1 Actinomycetes bacterium
CTCAGACGCGGCGCATCTCGCCCGGGTCGGGCTTGAACGTAGACACCGCTATGCCCTGCGCCCGACCCGAACGACCTGCTTGGTCTGAGCCATCCCCACGGGCACGCAGTTCCACATCAAGCCTCTAGCTGGGAGGCGTCCGGAGCAGCCCCGGGCGCCTCCCAGCACGAATCACGCCGGCGGGATGTTCTGGTTCAGCCGGAAGACGTTCGTCGGGTCGTACGTGCTCTTCAGCTTGCGGAGCCGCTGCAGCTTGTCGCCGAAGCTGTCCTCGATGTCCGCGGTGGTGATCTCGGTGGTGAAGTTGAGCGCCATGCCGGGAGTCGTGTGCGGCTCGAAGGCCGTCGTCGTCTCCCGGACCCAAGCGATGTTCTCGTCGTCGTCGGCGGCGGTTTCCCAGATGGCGTTCAGGTGCACGTTGAACGGCTCGTTGCGGCCGCTCAACGGCGTGTCGTTCTCGCCGACGCGCGAGATCGCACCGCCGAGGCCGAGGATGACGAATGCGGTGAGCGGCGACGGGATCGTGGCCGCCCGCTCGATGAACAGGTCGATCGCTTTCTCGTCGAGGCCTCCGACGTTGTACGCCCGCCAGTAGGCCCGTGCCCCGTACGGGTTCCCCGGATCGAGGAGCGCTTGCACGGTGAGGTACGGCATCGGCTGCCACAGGTCGACGATCGGCTTCAGGCCGCGGAGCGGCTTCATCAGCTTCTCGGCTTCCTCGAGATCGCCCGCGAACTGTCCGGCGATCGCGATCACGCGGCGTCCCTGCCACTCCTTCGGCACGAATGGTTCGGGCGGCAGAGTGACCGACGCGACCGCCCACCCGAGCGCCTCCGGCGCATCGTCGGAGATGTCGCGCCACATGCTGATCACCTCGTGGCTCTGCGCCGGGTCAAACGCGGCGAGGCCGCCGTAGACGATCTGCTGGACCTCGTGCAGTTGGAACTCCATCTCGGTCACGACGCCGAAGTTGCCGCCGCCACCGCGCAGACCCCACAGCAGTTCGGCGTTCTCGTCCTCGGTCGCCGTCACCACCTCTCCGTCGGCGGTGACGATGTCGGCGGAGATCAGGTTGTCGGCCGCGAACCCGTGCTTCCGCTCGAGCCAGCCGCTGCCGCTGCCGAGTGTGAATCCCGGCACGCCGGTCGTCGTCACGCGGCCGCCCGTGGTCGCGAGGCCGAACGCCTGCGTCTCGCGATCGAACTCGCCCCAGTTGACGCCGGCTTGCGCGCGCGCCGTCTTCTTGTTCGGGTCGACCCGTATGCCCTTCAGCCCGCGCATGTCGACAACGATCCCGCCGTCGCACATCGAGAACCCGGCCACCGAGTGCCCACCGCCGCGAATGGCCAGCGGCAGGCCGCTGAGGCGCGCGAGGCCGACCGCGCGGATCACGTCCGCCGCGCCGGCCGGGCGCAGGATCGTCGCGGGCCGGCGCTCGAACATGCCGTTGAAAATCGTGCGCGACTCGTCGTACTCCGCGCTGCCGGGCTCGATCACCTGGCCGCGGAAGCCCTCCCGTAGTTCGTCCAGTGCCGTCGCTTCCAGCGCTCCGGCACGCGCCACGGTCTCCGTCATTTCGGATTCCCCCTTCGTTGCAGGTACCACGACGCTAGGACTGGCGCGGGCGCGCGTCAACCGGTTTTTGTCGGCCTGGTGACATTCGGGTTTCCGCCACCCCGGGTGTGGTAGACCAGCGCCGTGGACGTCACCGACCAGACCTTTCAGACCGAGGTGATCGAGCGCTCGCAGCGCGAGCCCGTCGTCGTCGACTTCTGGGCGGACTGGTGCGGGCCGTGCAAGATGCTCACGCCCGTCCTCGAGAAAGAAACGAGCGACCGGGGCGTGACCCTCGCGAAGGTCGACGTCGATGCGAACCAGGAAGTCGCCCGCACCTACGGGATCAACGGCATCCCGGCGGTCAAGGCATTCCGCGACGGCCAGGTTGTCGCCGAGTTCGTCGGCGCGGTACCGCCGGCGCAGGTCAAGTCGTTCCTCGACGACCTGACGAAACCGTCACTCGCCGACTCGATCGACGATCCTGAGATCGCCGAGGCGCTCAAGGCGAAGGACTACGAACGCGCGCTGCAGACGCTCCTCGAGCGCGTCGAGACGGTGAAGACGCCGGAGGAGCGCAACGCCGCGCGCGAGCTGATGGTGCAGATCTTCCAGGAGCTCGGCCAGGAGCACCCGCTCGCGAGCACCTACCGCAAGAAGCTCGCGGCAGCGATTTTCTGACGGTTGCGGTCTCGCGCGGACGCGGCGCTATAGCCGACCGAGTGCGAGTCGTTCGTGGGCACGCACGTCGTGCACGCCCAGATCTTTTCCTCGGAGTCCCACCACGCCCGAGTCCCCTCCGGGATTTCGGATGGGCAATACGCGCACGTGTCTGGGCTCCTGGCCGCCAGGAGCTCTTGACGCATCTCGGGAGAATCGCGGCGAGGTTGACGACCGTCAATAGCCCGAAAGAGGGCTACCGCTACGTTCCCCCCATGCGCCTGAACGCCTGGCTCGCCCGTGCGGGCGTCGCATCGCGCCGCAAGGCGGACGAGTTGATCAAGGACGGCCGCGTGACCGTGAACGGGGAGCCCGGCCAGCTCAACACGTTCGTCCAGCGCACCGACGACGTCCGCCTCGACGGGAAGCCGCTCGTCAAGCAGGAGCTCGCCTACGTCCTGCTGCACAAGCCGGCCGGCGTTGTCACGACCGCGAGCGATCCGCAGGGGAGAGAAACAGTGGTCGACCTCATCGACCTGCCGACGCGCGTCGTTCCCGTCGGCCGCCTCGATGCCGACACCACCGGCGCGCTGCTGCTGACGAACGACGGCGACCTCGCACACCAGCTCGCGCACCCGAAGTACGAGGTCGACAAGGTCTACGTCGTCCAGCTGTGGAAGCAGCCGACCGACGGCACGCTGCGCAAGCTCGCCGAGGGCGTGAACCTCGAGGACGGCAAGACCTCACCGGCGGAGGTGCGGCGCCTCGCCGGGTCGACGATCGAGCTGACGATCCACGAGGGCCGCAACCGTCAGGTGAAGCGCATGTTCGAAGCGGTCGGGTACCGCGTGAAGGCGCTCCATCGCGCGCAGTACGCGCACCTGACGCTCAAAGGGCTCGAGCCCGGCCAATGGCGCGAGCTCGAGCCCTCTGAAGTCGAGCGTCTTCGGGCGACTACGAAGCCGCCGCGAGCGCCTGCGCGGCGCTGATCAGGTCCTGCGCCTGCTTGATCCAGGTCTCCGCCTGGCCGTTCATGTCACCCCTCGACGACGCGTTCAGCGCCGTGCGCATCTGGGCAGCGACCGCGTCCCGCTGCGCGGTCAGGTTCCCGATCTTCGTCTCGATCGAGTCGTACTTCAGTGGATCGGTCGACGCGAGCGCCTTGGTGGACGCCTGCAGGATCGCGAGCGAGAACTGCCCGAACGGCGCGTTCACCTGCTTGTACGCGTCACCAAGCTTCGTCGACTGCCCCTCGTTCTCGCCCGAGAGGATCTGCGTGATCGCACGACCGTCGTCCTCGTAGCTGTCCGTCAGACCGAGGACCGCGTTGATGGTCGGCCTGATGTCGGTGTGGTCGCTCCACACGCTCGTGTTGATCCCGTCACGCTTCACGCCGGGGCCGACGACACCGAGCCACGTGTTGGCAATCGGATCCTGGACGTCGCCGTGGCTCCACGCGAAGTGGTAGTCGACGCACTCGGCGAAGCCGGGATCGGTGGATGTCGCTTTGCACTGGTTCGACCCGGCGAAGAAGAAGCGCGGGTCACCGAACATCGTGAACGTCGGCGTCCGCTTCGGATCGCCCGTCACCATGTGCAGCGTCTTCTCCGTCACGGTGTCCGCCAGCAACTCGGCGACCTTGGTCGGTGCGCCGCCGTTGTACGGGTCGGGCACCGAGAGGCCGGCGAGGTCCTGCTCGAGCTTGCGGACGCCGGTGTCGTAGCGGCCGGGCTGGCCGTTCACGTAGAACGTCGGCGCCGAGTCGAAGTGCAGGTCGAACGACGGCCGGGTCGCGTCTGCAGGCAGAAGCGCCTTGATGTTCGCGTTCACCTCACCGATCTGGTTCGACGGGCACGCCGTCATCACGGTGCAGTACGAGTGGGCGTAGGTCAGTGCGCCCGGGTTCGCCGTATCCGGCGAGCCGGTCCCGCCGGCGTACACGTCACCCTCGTCGGCGGTGACGACGAAGAGCGTGTTGCTCTTGTCGATACCGTCGGCCGCGAGCCGCGTGAAGAAGGCCTGGAACGCCGCGTCGTATGACGCGAGCTGATCCTGGTAGCCCTTCTCGCCTGGCCCATAGGCGACGTTCTTGCCGGACGCGTCGTGGTGGTTGTCGTGCGCGTCGGAGATGTACGCGAACGTCACTGGAACGCCCGCCTCCTGCATCTGTGCGACTACGCCGAGCGTGTTGGCCGCGGAGGCCCCGTCGAAGCCGGGGAACCCGCAGTTGCCGGCCGGGTCGGCGACGTTCGTCCCGTCCGTTGCCTTGACGCACGCGCTGTGGTCGGGCGTGATCGCCGGG
Source organism: Actinomycetes bacterium (assembly GCA_025964395.1). GTDB lineage: Bacteria > Actinomycetota > Thermoleophilia > Gaiellales > Gaiellaceae > PALSA-600. Next base: position 4,517 of record JAOPYY010000176.1, read on the forward strand.
TTGATGTACTTGGCGCCGAACAGTGCCTTCGAGCCGTCATTCGAGCCGGGGACGATCGTCGTGTCGTCCGGCTTGCCCGAGGCGCAGAGCGTGCTTGCCAGCGAGCAGTGGATTGCGTAGCCGACGAAGTCGGTCTGCGCGAGCGACGGGTTCGTGCTTGCCTCCGTCCACTCGGGCGAGGGGTTGCCGAACACCTTGGTGATGTCGCCCGTTGCGGACGTCGAGGTGTTCTCGAGCACGATGTTCGCGGTCGAGACGCCGCCGACGTCACAGCCGGCAGCCGTGTAGGTCTGCCACGGTGCGGGAGCGGTCTCGCCACTTGGCCCGACCATGTTCGGGAGCGAGTTGTCCGTCGCAGCGGCGTCGGTCCAGTACTTGAACGACGTCGTGAACTTCGGCACGCCGTTCGCGGCGAAGTAGTCGTAGCTGTTCGATACCGCCTGCCCATGCCGGTCGGGGTAGAGGCCGGTGAGCGACGAGAGGATCCCGCCTGCGGTGTGCGAGATGAGAACCGTGTGGTGGTTCGTCAAGAGCGTGCCGTTGCCCTTGAGGAAGCTCAAGAGGTGGGGCATCTGCTCGAGATCCGATGCGATCGTCGTGTTGTCGCGCCGGTAGTGGGTGTTGTCGAACTGCAGGTAGACCACGTGCTTGACTCGCCCGTTTGCGAGCTGGCACGGGCCTGCGGCCGCTGCCGCCGAAGTCGACTTCGAGCCCACGCCGGAAACGAGCGCGGTCGTGAAGCATGCTGCTGCCAGGACGGCAATCAATGCCGCCCGTTTTGCCCTCTTCATCGGTCCCCCTTGATCGTTTGACGGTCCGCGGCGAAGCTACGCCGCGGTTATCGACACAGGGGTGATCGGTCCCGTGCAATGCGGTGACAAAGTGGTGCGCCGTACCTGCCGCAGTCGCTGTCCGTGTCCCCAAACGAGATCCCCCTGGGTCGGGAGTGACTGTGGGGCGGACATTAGAGGGTTGATCGGCAATTGGCGCACCCGCGGATGGTGGCCTCGATACGGCGCATCTCAGCCTGGTCGGGCTTACACGTAGATACCGCTATGCGCTGCGCCCGACCAGACTGACCTGCTTGATCGAGGCCATCCCCGCAGGCACTCGAATTACCGATCAACCCTCTACGGGCGGACGAACCCCATGCGCTCATACATGTCGGCCAGGGTGGGTGCGGACGTCTCGCGCGCCTTCTCGGCGCCGACCCGCAGCAGCCGCCGCAGCTCGGCTTCGTCGGCGCGCAGTTCGGCGTACCGCTCCTGCATCGGCGCAAACAGCTGGACGACCGCCTCGCCGACGTCGCCCTTCAGGTCGCCGTAGCCGCGACCGTCGTAGGACGCCTCGACCTCGGGGATCGCCGTGCCCGATGCGACCGAGAGGATCTCGATCAGGTTCGATACGCCTGGCTTCTCGTCGGGTGCGTACCGCACCTCCCGGCCAGAGTCCGTGACCGCTGTCTTGAACTTCTTGCGGATCACGTCGGGCGGATCGAGGACGAGCACCGTGCCCTGCGGGGTGCCGCCGGTCGTCGACATCTTCTTCGTCGGCTCCTGGAGATCCATGATCCGCGCCCCGACCTCCGGGAACACGCCGCGCGGCACCTTGAACGTCTGACCGAAGCGCGAGTTGAAGCGCTCTGCGAGATCGCGGGCCAGCTCGATGTGCTGCCGCTGGTCGTCGCCGACCGGGACGATGTCGGTCTGGTAGAGCAGGATGTCGCCCGCCATCAGCACCGGATAGGTGAAGAGGCCTGCCGAGACGAAATCCTTGCCTTCGCCCTTCTCCTTGAACTGGGTCATACGGCCGAGTTGCCCGAACCCGGTGACGGCCGAGAGCAGCCAAGCCGCCTCCGCGTGGCCGGTGACGTGGCTCTGGAGGAAGAGCGTGCACTTATCCGGGGCGAGGCCGACCGCATAGAGCAGGGCGGCCAGGTCGAGCGTCCGGTCGTGGAGGTCCTGCGGGTCGTAGTCGGACGTGATCGAGTGCAGGTCGACGACGCAGAAGAACGCGTCGTTCTCCTCCTGGGTCTCGACGTACTGGCGCATGGCGCCGATGTAATTACCGATGTGTTTGGCACCCGTGGCCTGGATGCCGGAGAAAACGCGCAATGAGCTCACCTCTTTGAGTGTGTGTGGACGCCGGGTCGAATCAGCGGACGAGGCGGCCGCGCGTGTAGATCAGCGCAGGCCTCCGCCTCGCCCGCAGGGCCACGACCAACGTGTGCGGGAGGCAGAGGTCACACACGAAGAATAGACGAGAAACGCTGTCACTACACTGATTGCAGTGACAGTCACCTCCTCAACCTGGTCGCCCTCCTCCTGGCGCGAGTTCACGGCGCTTCAGCAGCCCGAGTGGCCGGACGCGGCTGCCGCCGGCGTCGCGCTCGAGCGCCTGAAGGGGAGCCCGCCGCTCGTATTTGCCGGCGAGGCCCGCGACCTGCGCAACCACCTCGCGAAGGTGATCGAGGGGCGCGCCTTCCTGCTCCAGGCGGGCGACTGCGTCGAGTCGTTCAACGAGCTCTCGACAATGCGGATCCGGGAGAAGCTGAAGATCATGCTCCAGATGTCCGCCGTGCTCACCTACGGCGCGACGCTGCCGGTCGTGAAGCTGGGGCGGATGGCCGGGCAGTTCACGAAGCCGCGCTCCAATCCGTTTGAGCGTGTCGGCGACGAGGAGATCCCGAGCTTCCGCGGCCACATGGTCCACGACGACGCACGAACCGCCGAGGCGCGGATCCCTGACCCTCAACGGATGGTCGAGGGTTACAACCAGTCCGCGGCGACGCTCAACCTGCTGCGCGCGTTCACGAAGGGCGGCTACGCCGACCTGACGCAGGTGCACCTCTGGAACAAAGATTTCGTCGCGTCGTCACCCGAGGGCCAGCGCTACGACCAGCTCGCCGGCGACATCGAGCGCGCGCTCGCGTTCATGGCCGCGTGCGGCATCGACCTGACAGCGGAGCGGCGCCTGCACGAGGTCGACGTCTACACCTGCCACGAGGGCCTGCTGCTCGATTACGAGGAGGGTCTGACGCGCAAGGACTCGCTGACCGGCGACTGGTACGACTGCTCCGCGCACCTGCTCTGGATCGGCGAACGGACGCGCCAACCCGACGGTGCGCACGTCGAGTTCTTCTCCGGGGTGCACAACCCGATCGGCGTGAAGGTCGGGCCGACCGCGACCCCGGCCGAGCTGGTCGAGCTCGCCGAACGGCTCAATCCCCTTCGGATCCCTGGTCGTCTCACGTTCTACGCGCGCATGGGCGCCGAGCACGTACGCGAGAAGCTGCCGCCGCTGCTGCGCGCGATCAAGGAGGAAGGGCACCCGATCCTCTGGGCCTCCGATCCGATGCACGGCAACGGCATCGTCACCGCGGACGGGGTCAAGACGCGGCGCTTCGACGACATCATGGACGAGCTCGAAGGCTTCTTCAACGCGTGCTGGGAGGTCGGCGTGTGGCCCGGCGGCGTGCACCTCGAGTTCACCGGCGAGAACGTCACCGAATGCCTCGGCGGCGCCGACGACGTGCTCGAGGAGCACCTTTCCTCGAGTTACAAGACGCTCCTCGACCCGCGCTTGAACGCACGGCAGTCGCTCGACCTCGCGTTCCGCCTGGCCGAGCTGATGCAGCGCGCGCCGCGGTAGCGAAGCTGCGGATCGAAACTCAAGAACCTGGTTCACAAACCGAACCAGGTTCAGTTGTAGGGGTCGAACCTGGTTCACAAACCGAACCAGGTTCAGTTCTAGGGGTCGAACCTGGTTCGCTCTTCAACCAGGTTCGGGAGTTTCTCGGGAGACCGGTCCGTAAAGTGGCGGCATGCGCGTAGGAGTCATAGGAACAGG
>JAOPYY010000192.1 GCA_025964395.1 Actinomycetes bacterium
AGCCGGGAATCGACTCGAGCTTGTCGAGCGTGCCGCCCGTGTGGCCGAGCCCACGGCCGCTCATCTTCCCGAGCGGGACGCCGCACGCGGCGACAATCGGGCCGACCGACAGCGACGTCTTGTCACCGACGCCGCCGGTCGAGTGCTTGTCGACGACCTTCCGGCCGAGTGCAGCGCCGAGATCGATCGTCTCGCCGCTGCGGATCATCGCGTCCGTCAATGCGAACGTCTCTGCCGGCGAGAGCCCCCGGAAGAACACCGCCATGCAGAACGCGGCCATCTGATAGTCGGGCACCTCGCCGCGCGTGTAGCCGAGAACGAGCTCCGAGATTTCGTCGGCCGACAGCTCTTCGCCGTCGCGCTTGCGGTGGATGAGCTCGGCGGGACGGATCACGTCATCGCCACGAAGATCGACGTGCGCCCGTGCACGATGAACGGCAGCTGCACGTCCTCCGGAACAGGCTGGGTCGGGACAGAGACCGAGTTCCGGTACGCGACGAGCTTCTCCCGCTCGCGCACCGTCGCCGTGACCACCGTGTCGAAGCGCTCGACGCTGGAGAAGTGGCGCCGCAGGTGCTCCTCGCCGTTTTCGCTGTTGAACGACATGTCGAAGGCCCCGCGTGGGTACGCAAGCAGCTCACGGAGCTCCGCGATGTGCTGCTCAGAGTTCGTGACGGCGATCAGCGCGCCGCCCTTCGTCAGGACACGGGCGATCTCGCCGAGCCCCGCGTCGAGGTCCGGCACGTGGTACAGCATCCACGCCGCGATAACCGTGTCGAACGCGCCGCCCGCGAACGGCAGCCGCTGGACATCGCCCTCCTGTGCCTCGATGCCTCGCGCGCCCGCCAGCTCGACCATACGGGGCGAGAAATCGACGAACGACACGTGCGCGCCGAGCTCGCGCATTATCCGCTCTGCGAGCTCACCTTCGCCGCCTCCGACCTCGAGCACGCGCTGCGGCTGCCACGCTTCGATCGTGCGCCACAGGATCTCCTTGGGATCGTCCCCCGCGGCGTCCTCCCACAGCGCTTTGCGGGCCTGCAGGTTGGTTTCCGTCGAGTACTGCTCTCGCACGACAGCCTGGTCGTCAAAGGCCATCAGGCCGCCGTTTCCGCGACGAAGATCGAGTTCGCGCGGCGCGCGAAGAACGGCTCGGCCACCACCGCGGGGAGGTTCGCGACGAACGGCGACATCGAGATCGACGCGCGCACGTACTCCTCGACCTCGTCGCGGTCCGCGAATTGGAGCTGCCCGTCGATGTCCTCGCGCCTCACGCGGTCGAAATGTCGGCGAAGGTGCTCCTCCCCGTCCTCGCGCGAGAACTTCAGCGTCGACGGGCCGCTCCCGACGAGCTCGCGCAGCTCGAGCAGATGGAAACGCGAGTTCGTCGCAACGACGAGGCGACCGCCCGGGCGCAGGATGCGCGCGAGCTCCGCGATACCGCGGTCGAGATCGGGCACGTGGTAGAGCATCCACGCGGCGACAGCGACGTCGAACTCACCGTCGGCGAACGGAAGCTCCTGCACGTCCCCGACGATGGCGTCCACCCCCCGCTCGCGCGCCAGCTCGACCATGCGCGGCGAGAGATCGAGGGCGGCCACCTCGGCTCCCGTCTCTCGTCTGACCCATTGCGCCAGCTCACCCCAGCCGCAGCCGACCTCCAAGATGCGCTTCGGCTGCGCAGCGACCACGGCGGCGACGAGCGGTGCGCGCGCGTCGACAGCCGTGGTCTCGCCCGTGAACGCCGCCGCGCGCCGCCGCAGGCGCGCATCGTCCGCGTATTCGTCAGCGACGAGTAGCGGATCGTCGAGTCGCGTCACGGGCGCGAGAGGCTTGATGTGGATTTGGGTCCTTGCGGGGATGGCTCGGACCAAGCAGGTCGTTCGGGTCGGGCGCAGGGCATAGCGATGCCTACGTTCAAGCCCGAACCGGGCGAGATGCGCCGTGTCTGAGCCACCATCCGCGAGTGCCCGCAATTCACGTCAAGCATCTACTTGTCCGCCACGAAGATCGTGTGGTGTGTCCGAACCTGGACGGGCTCGGTGAACTCCGGTACCACCGCGGCGAGGTGCGCGCGCGTGATGTTCGCCGACACGAACTGCGTCATGTCGTCCGGCGTCGCGAACACCACGACGCCGTTCGCCTCACGCGTGTGCACGTTCACGAAGCACTGCTCGAGCTGCTCGGCGCCGTTCGAGGAGGAGAACCCCAGGATCCGATCGCGTGGCGAGCCGAGAAAGTCCCAGAGATCGCTCATGTTCTCGTCGGAGAGGGTCGCGGTCGCAAAGCGGCCGCCCGGCCGAAGCACGCGCGCGCACTCGCTGATCGCGCGCGCCCGGTCGAGCACGTGGTAGAGCACCCAGCCGGCAAAGACGCAGTCGAACTCGCCGTCACCGAAGGGCAGCTCTTGCACGTCGGCGACATACGACTCGATGCCGCGTTGACGCGTCAGCTCGACCATCCGTTCCGAGCTGTCGACAGCAACAATCTGCGCGCCGACCTCGTCACGCACGCGTTCCGCCATGCCGCCGGCACCGCAACCCACCTCGAGCACGCGCGTCGGGGCGAACTCCTTGACCGCCGCGAACAAGACCTCTTCCGCATTGTCGCCCTCGACCAGCCGCCGGTAGATCGCGTTGCGCTTCTCGAGCCGCTCCTCGCTCGCGAACTCCCAACGGACGAGCATCGGATTGTCGAGCTTGAAATCTTCCTCGCTCATGTGTTGCCGCCTCCGTCGAGCCTACGGCTCATTGCGCCTCGACAATCGGTGTCCCCGGCACGCCGCGCGGTGCTGACTTCCCGCCGAGCCAGGCGTTGACGGTTGCGCCGACGTCGGCGAACTCACCAGCCTCGTGGATGCGTCCCGCAGCGTTTCGCCCCTCGACGTACGCGAGCAGCAGCGCGTGCTCCCGCGAATGGTCGGTGGACGGTGTCGTCGGGTCACACCCGTGGTCGGAGGTGATGATGAGCAGGTCGTTCGGCCGCAGTGCGTCGAGCAGGTCCGGCAGTCGGCGGTCGAAGTCCTGGAGGCAGCGATGGAAGTTCACGGGGTCGTTGCGATGGCCCCACAGCGAGTCGGTCTCGACGAGGTTCGTGAAGATCAGGCCGTCCTCGATGGTCCGCAAGAGCTCTTCCGTCTTCTGGATCCCTTCCACATTCGACTTGGTCGAGAACTCCTCGTCAATGTCCTGGTGCGCAAAGATGTCGCCGATCTTCCCGACGCCGTAGACCTTGTGGCCGGCTTCGCGCGCGAGCGAGAGGTAGTTCGGCCGGCGCGGCTCGAGCGAGAAGTCGTGCCGGTTGGGCGTCCGCTCGTACGAGCCGGGCTCGCCCAGAAAGGGGCGCGCAATCACTCTTCCGACGGCGTGCTTGCCGGTGAGGATCTCGCGCGCGGTCTTGCACGCGTCGTAGAGCTCGTCGAGCGGCACCGTCTCCTCGTGCGCCGCGATCTGGAAGACGGAGTCCGCGCTCGTGTAGACGATCCACTTCCCAGTGCGCTGGTGCTCCTCCCCCAGCTCCTGGATGATCTCCGTCCCGCTCGCAGGCTTGTTGCCGATCACGCCGCGCCCGGTCCGGTTCATGAACGGGTCGATCACCTCGTCGGGGAAGCCGTACGGATACGTCGGCATCGCCGTGGGTGTGACGATCCCCATCAGCTCCCAGTGGCCCGTAGTCGTGTCCTTGCCCTTCGAGCGCTCGAGGAGCCGCCCCGCGATCGCGGGCGCCCCCGGCTGAGGTGCACAGCCCTCGAGGGGCTCGACATTCCCGAGGCCCAGCGCCTCCATCGTTGGCAGGTCGAGACCACCGACGGCGCGAGCGACATTCCCGAGGGTGTCCGACCCCTCGTCACCGAACTCAGCCGCATCCGGCAATTCGCCCGCCCCGACAGCGTCCAACACGATGACGCACGCCCGAGCCACGCGGCTATCCTACTTCCGTGGTGGCAAACGCTTTGGGCCTGCTGGGAATCATCGTCTTCATCGTGTGCGTAATCGCACTTGCGGCGGCGGTGACGTGGCTGGTCGTCCGGATCAGTCCGAAGCCGGGCAACAAGAAGACCAAGCCCGAGCCCGCCGAGACCGCGTAGGCCGAGCGGCTTGACGTGGGATGGCGTGCCCGCGGGGATGCGCCAGACCAAGCAGGTCGCACGGGTCGGGCGCAGGGCATAGCGGTGCCTACGTTCAAGCCCGAACCGGGCGAGATGCGCCGTGTCTGGCGCACCAGCCGGGGGTGCGCTAATCCCACGTCAAGCCACTAAACCGCGGAGAGCGGGAGAACGGCTTCGAGCGGCGTGTAGTCGAGGCCGTGCGCCTCGGCAACGGCCTCGTAGGTCACCTTGCCCTCGATCACGTTCACGCCGCGGGCAAGCGCCGGATCGGCGGCGACTGCGGCACGCAGCCCCTTGTTCGCGATCGCCTCGACGTACGGCAACGTGGCGTTCGTCAGCGCCTTCGTCGAGGTGATGGGCACCCCGCCCGGCATGTTCGCGACGCAGTAATGGGTGACGCCGTCCACGACGTACACCGGATCTGCGTGCGTCGTCGCGTGTGAGGTCTCGAAGCAGCCGCCCTGGTCGATCGCAACGTCGACGACCACGGCGCCCTCCTTCATGCCGGCGATCATCTCGCGCGTCACGAGCTTCGGGGCCAGCGCGCCCGGCACGAGCACTGCGCCGATCACGAGGTCTGCGTCCTCGACGGAGGCTGCAATCTGCAGCTGCGAGCTCATCAGCAGCGTCACGCGCCCCGAGAGCACTTCTTCCAGGTGGCGCATCCGGTCGATCGACCGGTCGAGGATCGTCACCTGCGCGCCGAGGCCCAGCGCGATCACGGCCGCGTTGTAGCCCACCACGCCGCCTCCGATGACCACGACCTTGCCCGGCGCGACGCCCGGCACGCCGCCGAGCAGCAGCCCGCGGCCGCCGAGCGGCTTCTCGAGGAAGTACGCGCCCGCCTGCGGGGCGAGCCGGCCTGCGACCTCCGACATCGGCGCCAGCAGCGGCAACCCGCCGCGCAGCTCGACCGTCTCGTAGGCGACGGCGGTGATCCCGGAGTCGATCAGCGCGCGCGTCAGCGGTTCGTCGGCGGCGATGTGCAGGTACGTGAAGAGGATTTGGCCGTCACGGAGCCGCGCGTACTCCGCCGCGATCGGCTCCTTCACCTTGAGCACGAGGTCCGAACGCTCCCAGACCTCGTCGACCGACGTGATCTTCACGCCGACGCGCTCGTAGGCCTCGTCCGGGAATGAGCTACCGAGACCGGCGGCCGTCTCCACCGAGACCTCGTGGCCGTTGTTGATCAGCTCGAGCGCGCCCGCGGGCGTCAGCGCGACGCGGTACTCGTCCGGCTTGATCTCCTTGGCGACACCGATCCTCATGGCGGCGGAAGACTAGCGGCGCAGGAGCAGCAGAAGCCCGGCCAGGGTCTTGGCGTCCTCGACCTCCTCGATCAGGCCCGGAACCTGGTCGAGCGGCACGCGGACGAACTCGAGCTCCTCGGTGGCCTCCGGAGCCGCCTCGCCCTGGTCGAGGCCGGTCGCGATGAAGAGGTGGATCTTCTCGTTGGTGAAGCCGGGCGAGGTGAAGAACGTCGCGACCTCGACCCACTCCCCGCCGTGCAGGCCGGTCTCCTCGCGGAGCTCGCGCCGTGCGCTCGCGAGGGGCGACTCGCCGTCTTCGAGCATGCCTGCGGGCAGCTCGAGCACCTTGCCGCCGGCCGCCGGCCGCTCCTGGCGCACGAGCGTCACGTGGCCGTTGGAGACGGGGACGATCGCCACGGCATCGCCGTGCTCGACGATCTCTTTTCCGTCCTTTCGGACGACCTCGATGAACGTCCCCTTGAAGACAGGTTCGCGGTCCATGCGGCGGCTTGTGCCCAGGATCGATAAAACGATGCCGTGGAACGGGTGCCCGTCGTGATCGCCTCGCCGCTCGAGCCTGAGCTCGTCGAGCTCCTCCGCAGCGTCGATGAGCGGCTCGACGTGCGGTTCGAGCCTGACCTCCTCCCCGCCCCGCGCTACCCGTCCGACCACCTCGGCGAGGCGGGATTCGAGCGGACGCCCGAACAGGAAGAACGGTTCACGGCGCTCGTCACCGGCGCCGAGGTGCTGTTCGGGATCCCGGCCGAGTCGCCGGAGCGCCTCGCCTGGGCCGTCCGCGCCGCTCCCGGCCTGCGCTTCGTACAGGCAACCTCGGCCGGCGCCGGCCAGCAAGTGCGCCGCGCTGAGTTGACGACGGACGAGCTCGAGCGGGTCGCGATCTCGAGTGCGAGCGGCGTCCACGCGGTGCCGCTCGCGGAATGGAGCATCTTCGGCCTGCTCGCATTCACCAAGGGGCTGCCACGCCTCCGCCGGGACGCGGTGGAGCGGCGATGGGATCACTATCCAACGACGGAGCTGCGCGGCCAGACCTTGCTCGTGATCGGCGTCGGTGCGATCGGGCTCGAGGTCGCCCGCCTCGCGAGCGCCTTCGGCATGCGCGTCGTCGGCGTGAAGCGAAACGTGTCGGAGGGCCTCCCGCACGTCGACTCCCTCCATCCACCCGACCAACTGCGCGAGCTCGTAGGCGACGCTCACGCGATCGTCGTCACCCTGCCGCTGACGGACGAGACGCGAGGGCTGATCGACCGCGAGACGATCGGTCTCATGCGCGACGGCGCGATCTTCGTCAACGTCGGTCGCGGCCGTGCGGTCGACGAAGGGGCCCTGATCGACGCGCTCCGCTCGGGCAAGCTCGCGGGCGCGGCGCTCGACGTCACCGCCAAGGAGCCTCTGCCGCCGGAGAGCCCGCTCTGGGAGCTGGAGAACGTGATCCTCAGCCCGCACACCGCGGCGCTCTCGTGGCACGAGAACGAGCGGATCGTCGAGCTCTTCGCGGAGAACCTCCGCCGCTACCTCCGCGGCGACGAGCTGCTCAGCCGCGTGCGCACGTCCCTCTTCTACTGAGCCGTCTTCTAAAGAGCCAAGCGCTCGACGAGCGCGCGCTGCTCGGAAGTGAAGCGCGGGCCTTCGCCGACGCGTGCGTTCGCCCGCGCCCGGTCCGGGCTCTTCGTCGCCGGGATCACGGAGTCGATCCGCTCGCCGCCGAGCGCCCACTTGAGCAGAGCCTCCGCCCACGACTCGACGCCGAGCTCCGACCGCTGCTCGTCCGTCAGCTCGACCCGGCGCCGCCGATCCTCGCCCGAGCCGCCGAGCGGCCGCATCGCAATCACCGCGATCCCAAGCTCCGCGGCCAGCGGAAGCAGCTCACGCTCGCACTCGCGCTCCCACGGGTTGTACGGCACCTGCAGCACCTGGAACCAGTGCGTCCGCATCGCGTCGACGAGCTGCCCGAACGCCGAGGTCTGATAGTGCGTGACCCCGAGCTTCCCGACGCGGCCGGCGTCCTGCTCGGCGCGCAGCCATTCAAGGTGCTCACGCCACAACAACAAGTTGTGCACCTGCTCGATCTCGACGCGACCGCCGTACCACTCGAGTTGCCGGCCGAACTGATCGCGGCCCTCCTCGATCGAGGTCGCCCAGATCTTCGTCGCAACGCTCGCCTCGTCCCGCAGCCCTGCGAGCGCGGCGCCCAGGGCGGCCTCTGCGCCGTGGTACATCGGCGAGGTGTCGAAGAGGCGCGTCCCGCCTTCGAACGCCGCCGCGACCACCTCGCGCGCGAGCGCTGCGTCGCTATCGAACGTGTTCCACGTGCCGAGACCCACGACGGGACCGAGACGCCGCCCGTCCATTTAACTGATCGCTACTTCGAAGAGGGCGAGCGTTACCTCGACCATCGCTTCGAGGTCGGCGACTGTGATGTGCTCTGCAGGCGTGTGGATGTCCGTCATCCCGTTCGCGAGGTTCACGCATGCGAGCCCGCGCTCGTTGAAGACGTTGGCGTCCGCAGCGCCGCCCGAGACGTCGTAGGACACCTCGTGCCCGCACCGCGCAAGCGCGGCCGCTGCGAGCGCGACTGCATGGTCGCTCTTCGTGAACTTGTAGCCGCGGTAGCTCTTGCGCAGGATCGTTTCGACGTCGCACTCGGCGACGCCGGCCGCGAAGGTGACCGCATCCTGCATCTCTTGCACCAGGTCGGCCAACTTGCGCTCGTCCTGCGAGCGCGCTTCCGCGACGAAGGTGCACCACTCGGGAACGATATTCGTCGCGGTCCCACCCTGGATCGTCCCCACGTTCGCGGTCGAGTCCTCGTCGACGCGCCCGAGGCGCATCTCGGAGATCGCGCGTGCAGCCGCGAGGATCGCCGAGCGGCCGTCTTCCGGGTGCATCCCGGAGTGCGCGGCACGTCCGTGGAACGTGACCTCCATCGACTGCGAGTACGGCGCGCCGAGGATCACGACGCCGACCGGCGCTGCCTGGTCGTAGACGTAGCCGGTCTTCGCGCGAAGCCGGGTGTGGTCGAAGGCGTAGGCGCCGACGAGCCCGACCTCCTCCTTCGGCGTGAAGAGCAGCTCGATGCCTCCGTGCGGCCGCCCTTCGGCGAGCACGCGGCGGGTCGCCTCGAGCATCGCGGCGACGGCGGCCTTGTTGTCGGCGCCGAGGATCGTCCCGGCGGCGTTCCGCACGACCCCGTCCTCCACCACCGGCTCGATCGCAGCCGTCGGCGGCACGGTGTCCAGGTGCGCGCAGAGAAAGAGCGGCTCCCCCTTGGCTGTCGGCTCGAGGTGCGTGTAGAGGTTCCCCATCGTCGAGCCGATCCCCGGCCCGGCGCCGTCCTCGTCCACCTCGAGACCGCAATCGTGCAGATAGCGCGTGACGAGGTCGGCGACCGCGCGTTCCTCGCCCGGCGGGCTCGGGACCGCGGCGAGCTCCGTGAACAGATCGAGGACGTCCGGCGGCACCGGACGCAGATCCTACGTAGAGATGATGGGCCGACCGGCCCATTGCGGGCCTGCCCGAGAACTGCTGAACTTTCCTACGCATGACGGGCGTCTCCGAACCGCTGATCCAGGCCTCCCTGCTGGGCGAGGCGATCGAGCACGGACCCGTCGCGGTCTTCGTCGCCGACGAGCACGGCCGCTACGTCGCGGTCAATCAGAGCGCCTGCACCCTGCTCGGCTACAGCCGGGAGGAGTTGCTGGCGCTCCGCGTCACCGATGTGGCCCGGTACAGCGAAGCGAGCCAGGAGTGGAGCGAGATGCTCCGCGACGGCGCCCGCGTCGGGAGCTCCCGGCTCACATGCAACGACGGGACGATCGTCGAGTTCAGCTACGCCGCCGGCGCCACGACGGTCGCCGGCATGCCCCTGTTCGTTTCCGTCGGCGCCGCGACGTAGAGGCTAAGCGACTTCGACGCCGGAGCCCGTGCGCGCGCGGGCGCGCACGACTGCGGCCGCGACGAACTCGCGGAAGAGCGGCGCCGGGCGCGTGGGCCGCGACTTGAACTCCGGGTGGAACTGCGACGCGACGAACCACGGATGGTCGGGCAGCTCGACGATCTCCACGAGACGGCCTTCCTGGAATGTCCCGCTGATCACCAGGCCGCCGTCGAGCAGCTGCTGGCGGTAGGCGTTGTTGACCTCGTAGCGGTGACGGTGCCGCTCGGAGATCACGGACTCGCCGTAGACCTCGCGGGTGCGTGTCCCCTCGCCGAGCTCGACCGCCTGGGCACCGAGGCGCATCGTGCCGCCGAGATCCTCGACCTCCTTCTGCTCCGGGAGCAGGTCGATCACAGGGAACGGCGTCTCCGGGTCCATCTCGGTCGAGTTCGCGCCGTCCAGGTCGCAGACGTGGCGGGCGAACTCCGAGACCGCGACGTGCATGCCGAGGCAGATGCCGAGATACGGGATCTCGTCTTCGCGTGCGACACGGCAGGCGAGGATCTTGCCCTCCCACCCGCGTGAGCCGAAGCCGCCGGGGACGAGCACGCCGTCGACGCCCGCGAGCGCGGCACGCGCTTCCTCGAGCGTCATGTCCTCCGCATCGACCCAGCGCACGTGAACGCGCGCGCCGTTGTGGATGCCCGCGTGCTTGAGCGCCTCGTGCACCGAGAGATACGCGTCGTGCAGCTTCACGTACTTGCCGACGAGCGCGATCTCCACCGATTCGGTGCGCTGGTTGATGCGCTCGGTCAGCTCCAGCCACTCGCCGAGCTCGGCGGCCGGCGCGTCGATGCCGAGCTTGCGCACGACGAGCTCGTCGAGCCCCTGCTCCTGGAGTGCGAGCGGCACGAGGTAGACGTCCGCAACGTCGGGGTTCGTAATCACCGCGTCGACATCGACGTCGGCGAAGAGCGCAATCTTCTCGCGGATCTCGCGCGGCAGCGGCTCGGTCGAGCGGCAGACCA
>JAOPYY010000229.1 GCA_025964395.1 Actinomycetes bacterium
CGGGCAGCACGTCGGTGAGCTGCGTCTTCACGTACCCGGGCGCGACGACGTTGGCGCGAATGTTCCGCGAACCGAGCTCGCGCGCGATCGACTTCGTAAAGCCGATGATCCCCGCCTTCGATGCGGCGTAGTTCGTCTGGCCCCAGTTGCCGTGCACGCCGACGACCGAGCTGATGTTGACAATCGAGCCGCCGCGCTTCTTCATCATCGGCCGCGTCACCGCACGGCAGGTGTAGAAGACCGAGCTGAGGTTGGTGTCGATCACCGTGCGCCAGTCGTCGTCCGACATGCGCGCGAGCAGCCCGTCGCGCGTGAGCCCGGCGTTGTTGACGAGGACGTCGATGTCGCCCGCCTCCTCGACGAGGCGCTTCGCGTCTTCCGGAGACGAGACGTCCGCTTGCACGGCGATGCCGCCGATTTCGGACGCGAGCTGCTCCGCCTCGTCCTTGCCGGAGCGGTAGCCGACGACGACGGTCGCCCCGGCGCGCGCCAGCTCCTGCGCGATCGCGCGGCCGATGCCCTTCGAGGCGCCGGTGACCAGCGCGCGCTTGCCGTCGAGTGACGCGAACGCGACTCTAGCCAAGAGCCTCCGTCGCCTCGTCGAGCGACTCCAGGTCGTGGACCGAGAGGATGCGAACCGATCTGTCGATCCTCTTCAGTAAACCGCCGAGCACGTTGCCGGGCCCTACCTCCACGAAGGTCGTGACGCCCTGGTTCACGAGCTCGCGCGCAGCTTGCGTGAACTTGACCGGCGCTGTCAGCTGCTCGATCAGCAGCTCGCGGTAGCGCTGTGCGTCTTCGACGCGTGCAGTCACGGTCGACATGAACGCCGCGCGGCCCTCGGCCAGGTGCACGCGCTCAACGGCCGGGCGGAGCACCTCCGCCGCGCGCGCGACGAGCGGCGTGTGGAACGCGCCGGAGACGCGGAGCTTGATCGCGCGGCGCGCGCCCTGGCTCTCGGCCTCGACGCACGCCTCGTCGACCGACGGCGTCTCTCCCGAGATCACGAGCTGGCCCGGGCAGTTGTAGTTCGCCGGCCACACGTTCGAGATCTTCTTGCAGAGAGCCTCGACCGCCTCGTCAGCGAGCCCGAGGATCGCCGCCATCGATCCGGGGTGCGCGCGCGCAGCTTCTGCCATCGCGATCCCGCGATCGCGCACGAGCGAAATCGCGTCGCGCGCGGAGAGCGATGCCGCCGAGCCGAGCGCCGAGAACTCGCCCACCGAGTGCCCGACGACGACGTCCGGTGTGATGCCGCGCGCGCGCAGTGCCGCGTCCATCGCCAGGCAGGTCGTGACGAGCGCGGGCTGCTGCACTTGTGTGTCGACGAGATCCTCGACCGGGCGGTCGAAGCACAGCTCCTTGAGATCCATCCCCGAGGCTTCATTCCCCTCGTCGTAGATCGCCATCGCCTCCGGCACCGCAAGCGCGATGTCGCGGCCCATGCCGGCCTCGAACGAGCCCTGACCCGGGAACATGAATGCGATCTTGCTCATGCCGCTGCTCCTGTCGTTTGATGGGTCCACTCGATCAGCGCTGATCCCCACGTCAATCCTGCTCCCATCCCGGTGAGCAGCACAAGCTTGCCCGGTTCCAGCCGGCCGTCGTCCGCTGCGTCAGCAAGCGCCAGCGGGATCGAGCCCGACGAGGTGTTGCCGTACTTCTGCACGTTGATCACGGTCTTCTCCGGCGCGACGCCGAGCTTCCTCACAGCGTGATCGATGATCCGGACGTTCGCCTGGTGCGGGACATACACGTCGACATCATCGATGGTCTTGTCGCATTCGTCGAGGATCGCCTCGGCAGAGCTCACCATCACGCGCGTCGCGAATTTGAAGACCTCGCGGCCGTTCATTTTCACGAACTTCTCGGGATCCTCGAACTTGCGCGAGCCGCTGCCGGGGAGCCAGAGGCTTGCGCCGCCGCCGCCGTCGGCGCCGAGCTCGAAGCCGATGAAACCGCCCTTGTCGACCTCTTCCAGAACGACCGCGCCGGCGCCGTCGCCGAAGAGCACGAGCGTCGAGCGGTCGGTCCAGTCGAGAATCTTCGAGAGCACGTCTGCGCCGATCACGAGCGCACGCTTCGACAGGCCCGAGGCGAGCATCGCGTGGGCCTGCGCAATCGCGTAGACGAAGCCGGTGCAGCCCGCAGCCAGGTCGTACGCCGCGGCGTCCGGCATCCCGAGCTGGTCGGCGAGGATCGCGGCGCTCGAGGGGAACGCCATGTCCGGGGTGACCGTCGCCACGATCAGCAGGTCGATCGACGCGGCGTCGACCTTCGCCATCTCGAGCGCGCGACGCGCGGCCGGCAGGCAGATGTCCGTCAGCGCCTCGTCGTCTGCCGCGATGCGGCGCTCCTTGATCCCGGTGCGCTCGACGATCCACTGGTCGTTCGTGTCGACGAGCTTCGACAGGTCGTCGTTCGTCATCACCTTCTCCGGCACATGTACCCCGAGCCCGGTGATCGATATCCGCTTGCCTTCTGCCTTCCCGATCATGCTTCGTCGCTGCTTTCTTCAACGCCGACTGCGAAGGTGAGCGTCCCGCGCACGGCGAGTTTGCCGTCGACGGTCGCCTTGACCTTGCCGCGACCGACGGGGCCGCGAACGGTCTCGACGTTGCACTCGAGCGTCAGCACCTCGCCGGGCCGAACGATGCGCTTGAAGCGCACGTCGTCGATGCCGGCGAACAGTGCGAGCTTGCCGCGGTTCTCCTCGAGCGAGAGCACGGCGACGGCACCGCACTGCGCGAGCGCCTCGACCATCTTCACGCCGGGCATGATCGGGTTGCCGGGGAAATGCCCGGCGCAGTCCTCCTCCGTCACCGTCTTCCGCGCGAGCACGCGCTCGCCGGGCACGAGCTCGAGCACTTCGTCGATGAGCAGCATCGGGTCGCGATGCGGCAAAATCCGCTCGATCGCGGCCTTGTCCAGCAGTACTTCGTCGGCTCCGTCGAGCCTACGCCGATCATCGCTCAAGCTGACAACCGCGCCCGAAGGCCGTTTCGACCGCGATGTGCATAGCACTTGGCCGTGCCGACGGGCAGCCCCGTCGAGAGCGAGATGTCCTCGAACGAGACGTCAAAGCCGTCCTTCAGCGCGACGACCGTGGCCTGCGCCGCGGGGAGCTCCGCGAGGCAGCGCCCGAGCTCGAGGCGCGCTTCCGACTCGGCGAGCGCGCGGGCCGGATCGCCGTCAGAGGCGACGCGTGTGTCCTCGAACAGCGGCTCGGTCCGCCGCTGCGCGGCCCAGCGGGCTTGCGCGACGTCCTTGCACGTGTTCACGACAAGCCGGTGAAGCCACGTCGAGAACTGCGACTGGCCGCGGAACTGGCCGACGCGCTGCACGAGCTTCACGAGCGACTCCTGCGCGGCGTCGCGCGCGTCTTCCGGGTCGCGGAGGACGTGCAGCGCGATCTTGTGTACCCGGTCTGAATGCCGATTGCACAGGGCGGCTAGTGCCAACTCGTCTCCATCTCTGGCGCGTCGAACAAGGATTGGGTCCGAAAGTCTCTGGTAGACGAGCGGCCCGTCCGGCCGCAGGTCACGGACGATTCGACGGGAGCGGCGGGCAGGAGGTTGCACGGCCCGCTTACTGTAGAGGCTTGAATCCACATCAAGCCTCTCGGACCGTGAAGTTGACCGCCGACGTGGTCCTGCCTTCGCTGCGAGGCGGATTCGGACGCGAGTACCACCACGCGAGCGAGGCGCCGACGACCCAGCGGATGCTGCCGGAGGACGCCGCGCACGGCGCCGTGGCGCTCGCCGAGCGCCAGACCGAGGGCCGCGGTCGACTCGGGCGCACGTGGGTCGACTCCGGGCTGATGTTCTCGGTGCTCCTCGAGCCGACGCCGCCGGTGGCGGACTGGCCGGAGCTGACGCTTGTCGCGGCCCGCGCGGTCGCGGACGCGATCGGCCCGGAGGCGGCGATCAAGGACCCGAACGACGTGCTCATCGACGGACGCAAGGTGGCCGGGATCCTCGCCGAGGCGAGCGAGCGAGTCGTCCTCGGGATCGGAATCAACGTCGGCGGGACGGCGTGGCCCGGAGCCGGGTGGGTCGAGCGCGACCGGCTCGAGCTGCTCGTGGACGTGCTCGAACGACTCGAGCGCGGTTACGACGGCTGGCTCAGCCGGCGAGCAGTCACCCCACGAGCGCCGGGCTGAGGTTGCCGGCGAGGTCCTGCGCCTCCGCCGACAACTGGTAGACGGCGCCCTGGAAGGGGATGCGGAACGTCCCCTTCGGCTCGCCGAGCACGATCCTCGTCTTCTGGTTGACGAGAAGCGTCACCGTCGCCGGCTCGTCGAGTGTGAACTTGAGCGTCGCCTTGTCGACGAGCGTGAGCTTCGGTGGCGTGTTGTCGATCGTGATCGGGATCGCGAGCTGCACGTCGCCGAGCTGGTCGGTGACGGTGATCGTCGCCTGGTATATGCCGTCGAACAGCGGCGCGCCGAAGCCGGAGCCGTTCCAGTCGATCGTCTGCGGGCCGATGCCCAGCTGTCCCTGGAACGGCGAGCCGACGATCACGCCCGCCTGCATGATGTCGAGTCGGACCGGGACGTTCTGCGCCAGTGAGAACGTGAGCGTCGTCCCGTCGTTGACGCCGTCGCCGTTCGGCGAGATCACCATCGGCATCGCCTGCAACCCGGCGAGCGTGCGATCGACGACCACGTCGGCCGTCTTCGTGATCGTCTTCGTGCCGCTCTTGGCGGTCACCACCATCCGGTAGCGGCCGTCGGGCAGCACGTGCGCGCCCCACTCGAACGAGTTGTTGCCGGCGTCACGCTGCTCGCTGATCAGGGTCAGGAGCGGCGCGCCGCCCGCGTCGAGCACCTGCGCGCTGACGAGCGCCGCCGTCCCGAGCGTGAAGCTGACCGTCATCGCATCGGCGCTTCCATCGGCGTTCGGCGTGATCACGTTCGGTGTCGCCGCGAGGTTCGTCAGCGACAGCGCCGGGGTGGGCACGGGCACGGGCCGGCCGACACCGATCGTGCCGGTCGCAGGCCGCGCGCCCGGCGAGCTGATCGTCCAGGTGAAGAGGCCCTTGCCCGCGACGAGCGATCTCCATGTCCAATCAACCAGCTCTCCGGTTCCGCTCCCGGTTGCAACCGTCCGCCTGAGCTGGTCGACAATGGTCACCGTCCACGGCAGGGCCGAGGAGAGCCGCGCCTGAATGCGGACCGGGCCGCCGAGCGCGCCGGAGACCGTCGGCGTGTAGAGCTTCGGCAGGCCGGTCAGCGAGACGCGCTTCGCGAGCGCGGGCAGCAGCACGTAGGTGCCTGTCCCTGGGCACTCGCTCGGGCCGGTGTCGCGGTGGCCGGAGATCGCACGCAGCGTGACGTTCTTCCCGGACTTGAACTTGAGGTTGCCGCCCGAGGTGTAGACGATGGTCGAGAGCGGGTCGACGTGCGCGACGTCGAGGCGCCACGCGAGCAGCGTGACGAGTGCGTCCTGCTGCGCCTTCGGCGGCGTTGCGTGCGCGTAGTTCCCGATCAGCGCGACACCGACCGTGCCGGTGTTGAAGCCTTCCGAGTGGGCGCCGATCACGTTCTTCTCGATCCCACCGCCGCGGCCTTCGTAGACGGTCCCGAAGCGGTCGACCAAAAAGTTGTAGCCGATGTCGTTCCAGCCGTTTCCTCTCACGTGGTAGACCTCGATGCCGCGGACGATCGCCGCCGCCTGCGTCGCCGTGTACGTGTTCGTTCCCGCTGTGTGGTGGACGACTGCGAGCCGGTCGGCGGGCGCGAAGCTCGGCTTCGCGCGCACGATCTCCTCCTCGGCGCCCCAGCCGGCGCGTGAGACGATCGCGGGCGTTCCCGTGCCGCTGGTCCGCCGGATCGGCTTCGTCGTGACGCGCGACCAGAGCTCGTACGCGCGCAAACGCTTCACGGCGGCGTGCGGCCGGAACTGTACGCCATCGGCGGCCCCGGTCCAGTCGAGGTTGCCGTCGTGCCAGCGACCCGTGCCGCCGTCGGGCGCGACATCGGCGTCGGCCGTCACCCAGGCCGACCAGCTGCCGTGCAACCGGTGCACGCGGTAGCTCACCGTGCCGGCCCCGATCCAGTGCAGCGCCAGCATGTTGAAGTGCATCGGCGACGGTGCTGCTGCGAGCGTGCGCTGCCCGAGCGGCACCTCTTGCACGCGCATGGCGACGTCGCCCGCGCGGGCGAGTGACGGAACGGCAAGCGCCGCGAGCGCGGCGAGGGTGACAACGAGCTTCTGCATGACAACGGCGCCGATGGTGCACGGTGCCGTTTTCAGCCTTCGCGGTCGAGGCCGCCAGCCCTTTCCTAATAGAATCTTGACAGCGTGAAACGCCTGCTCCTCGCGGTGTTCCTGCTGGCCGTGGTCTTGCCTGCCGGAGCGGTAGCCGCGCCCCCAAAGGTGCTGGCGATCCACTTCAGCACCGAGGTCAACCCGGTCACACAGGACTGGGTGAACCACGAGCTGTCCGTCGCTCAATCCCACGGTTACTCCGCGGCGGTGATCGTCCTCGATACCCCGGGCGGCCTCGAAGAGTCGATGCGCAAGATCGTGCAGCGCGAGCTGTCGCTGCGTATCCCGGTGATCGTCTACGTCGCGCCGAACGGCGCGCGCGCCGCGTCGGCGGGCGTGTGGATCTCCGAGGCCGCCGACGTGCTCGCTATGGCGCCGGTGACGAACATCGGCTCGTCCACACCGATCACCGGCAACGGCGCGAACATCGGCTCCGACCTCCGACGGAAGGTCGTCAACGACGCGGCTGCGTCGCTGCGCGGCCTCGCCAAGTCTCATGGCCGCAACGCGCAATGGGCGGACGCGGCCGTGCGCAAGGCGTCGAACCTCGACGCGCAAGAAGCGCTGAAGATCCACGTGATCGACCTGATCGCACCGTCGTTGCCCGCGCTGCTGAACACGATCGACGGACGCGTCACGGTGCCGCGCCACTTCAACTTGCACACCGCGAACGCGGAGATCGTCCACGTGCATCCCGGCTTCTTCACGCGGTTCCTCTCGACGCTCATCGATCCGAACATCGTCGGTCTGCTCTTCCTCGCCGGGCTCGCCGGGCTCGGGTTCGAGCTCTTCCACCCGGGCGTCGTAATCCCCGGCGCGTTCGGGGCGATCTGCATGGTCTGCGCGCTCTTCGGCTTCTCGGTGCTGCCACTCTCCTGGGCGGGACTGATCCTCGTGCTGCTCGGTGCCGCGCTCCTGGTGATCGATGCCCACGTCGTAACGCACGGCGCGCTGACGCTGTCGGGGCTCGTTGCGATCGCCGTCGGGCTGATCACGCTCTTCCACAAGGCGCCGGCGCCGTATCACACGAACGTCTGGCTGATCGTCTCCCTGACGGCGGCGATCGGCGGCTTCTGGGCGTTCGCGGTCTCGAAGGCGATCGCAGTGCGCCACACGCCCGTGCGCGTCGGCCCGCAGCAAATTGTCGGGATGGAAGGAGTTGCTCGAGGCGAAGGGCAGGTCTTCGTGCGGGGGGAGCTCTGGCGGGCTCGCTCAAGCGAGTCGCTGCGCCCGGGAGACCGTGTCCGGGTCGCGGGCCTCGACGGTCTGACCCTCGACGTGCATAGGATCGACTCGTGAACGCCGCCCTGGTCGCCTTCGTCGTCGTTGTCTTCCTCGCCGTTCTCTACGCGATCAGCGCGATCAAGGTGCTCCGCGAGTACGAGCGCGCGATCGTGTTCCGCCTCGGGCGCCTCTTCCCGGCACCGAAGGGTCCCGGGCTGATCTGGCTGATCCCGGTCGTCGACCGCATGGTCCGTGTCGACCTGCGCACGATCACGCTGAACATCCCGCCGCAGGAAGTGATCACGAAGGACAACGTCCCGGTGCGCGTCAATGCGGTCGCGTACTTCAGGATCGTCAAGCCCGAGGACGCGATCGTGCAGGTCGAGAACTTCATGGTCGCGACGTCCCAGATCGCGCAGACGACACTGCGGTCGGTGCTCGGCCAGCACCAGCTCGACGAGCTGCTCTCCGAGCGCGAGAAGATCAACGCGATCCTGCAGGGGATCATCGACGAGCAGACCGCCCCCTGGGGCATCAAGGTCTCGATCGTCGAGGTCAAGGACGTCGAGATTCCCCAGAGCATGCAGCGCGCGATGGCACGGCAGGCCGAAGCGGAACGCGAGCGGCGCGCGAAGGTGATCAACGCCGAGGGCGAGTATCAGGCGTCCGAGCGGCTCAAGGACGCGGCCGTCGTGATCGAAGCGCACCCGATTGCCTTGCAGCTGCGCTACTTGCAGACGCTGCTCGAGCTCGGCTCGTCGCAGTCAACGACGATCGCCTTCCCGGTACCGATCGAGATGCTGAAGGCGTTCGCGGCGTTCGGCGACAAATCCAGCTAAGCCACATGCCTTCTGACAGGCAGCGTGTTCTGACAGGCTGCGGTCGTGGCCGACATCCGGCACGATCCGATGACCGGCCGGTGGGTGGCGATCGCACCTGACCGAGCCGCGCGGCCGGGCGCCTCGGCTGCGGCAAGCGATGACGCGGCCGACTGCCCGTTCTGCGCGGGCCACGAGGAGCGGACGCCGCCCGAGACCCTTCGCCTCGGCGACGGCCCGACGGGCTGGCGCGTGCGAGTCGTGCCGAACCTCTACCCGGCTCTCGAACGCCAGGAGGTCGTGATCCACGGGCCTGTGCACGTGCACTCGTTCGGCGAGCTCGACGACGCAACGATCGACCTCGTCGCGGAGGCGTGGCAGCGCCGCGCGCGCGACGTGGGCGGCAACTGCTTCCCGATCCTCAACGAGGGTCAGACCGCCGGCGCGTCGCTACCGCACTCGCACTCGCAGCTCGCGTGGCTGCCAGGCCCCGCCCCGAGCGTGATCGCAGAACGCGGCGTGCCCGAGGTGCTCGAGGTGCTCGAGCGGGACGGCGTCACCGCAGGCTGTCCCGTAGCGAGCCGCGTCCCGTACGAGCTGTTGATCGCCCCGTCGCAGGGCGAACCGGACGGATTGCGCAGCGACCTGCTCGCGCCGGCGCTCCGGGTGCTGGCCGAGCTCGTGCGCCGCCTGCAACACATGCGCGGCGAGCAACTCGTACCGCTGAACGCGTGGCTGCACGACGGCCCGCACTGGCATCTCGAGCTCTTTCCGCGCACCACGCGGCTGGCAGGGCTCGAGCTCGGGGCAGGGGTCTACATCAACCCTGTGCCACCCGAGCAGGCCGCCGCCGAACTGCGTCGCACTTGAGAACCGGGTCGCTCCGTGCCGCGTAACTCAGTGCCGCGTGGCTAGATGGTTGCGAGGGACTTCTGGTCGCGAAAGCGCCGCGCCGCGTCGATCGCTGCACCGAGGTTCAGGCCCTTGTCCTTGGCCTGCTTGATCAGCATCACGGTCTCTACGGCATCCATGTCGTAGATCCGCTGCTTCTTTCCCTTGGTCGGAATCTGGGCCTTGTTCGTCCAGTAATCCAGCTGCATTTTCGAGATCCCCGCGATCGCGCAAACCTGCCCGAGGTAGAGCTCGATCTTGTCGAGGTGCTCCGCCATGTCAATCGGCTCGAGCAGATCCACCTGCTTGCTGTACGCCAAGAGGGTTTCCTTTGTTCGACTGTCGCCCGACCCCTCGATTGACACTTCTACCACCCTTAGTTGAAAAAGGGAAGATGTGGTGCCCGAAATCACACGGAAGGGTGATGAACTTTCCGGAGAATAGTGAAGGTTCGGTCGTCATGCGCAATTCTCGTCGGACGACCCTCCGGGCGTCACGGCAGAGCGCTCAGTGGGCGCGCGGTTTCGCATCTCCGAAACCGTACGAGCGGCGCACTCAACGCCACGTCAGAATCGCGCGGCGGAACCTGAAGAAACGCTAAACGCCGAGCTCAGGCGTCTTCTGGCTCGATGTCCGGCATGGCCTCGTCCGAGACAGCCTCTTCGGCTGTTGCTTCGAGAACTGCGCCGTCGTCCGCGTCGTCGCCGGACTCGACCACGGGCGCCAGTGACGAGACCTGCTCGCCCTCCCGCAACCGCATCACGATCACCCCCTGCGTGGAGCGGCCGAGCCGCTTC
The DNA here is from genome assembly GCA_025964395.1 of Actinomycetes bacterium. Classification (GTDB taxonomy): domain Bacteria; phylum Actinomycetota; class Thermoleophilia; order Gaiellales; family Gaiellaceae; genus PALSA-600. Next base: position 10,003 of record JAOPYY010000229.1, read on the forward strand.
ACGTCTTCGACCGGCATCTTGATCACGGTGCCGCCAGTCGAGATCAGCATCACCTGGTAGCCGTCGCGCACGACACGCGCGCCGGCTAGATGGCCGCGCGCCGCGGTCAACTGCACGGTCTTCACGCCCATGCCGCCGCGGCCCTTCTTCGGATACTCGGAGACACGCGTGCGCTTGCCGTAGCCGTTCTCGGTGATCACGAGCAGGTCCGCGTCGTCGGCGGCAATCGCGACCGAGATCACTTCGTCGTCGCCGCGCATGCGCATGCCCTGTACGCCGGAGGCATCGCGACCCATCGCGCGCACGTCCTTCTCGGAGAAGCGGATCGCCTGTCCGAGACGCGAGACCATCAAGACGTCGTCCTCGCCGGTGCTGTGACGCACGCCGATGAGCTCGTCGCCCTCGCGCATCTTGATCGCGATGATCCCGTCCGCCTTCAGGTTCGTGTTGTACGCCTTGAGCTCGGTCTTCTTGACGACGCCGTTCTTCGTCGCGAACAGGAGGTACTTCGCCTCTTCGAAGGCGCGCGTTTGGATCACCGCGCGCACCGTCTCGCCCTGGCGGAACGGCAGCAGGTTGACGATCGCGCGCCCTTTCGACTGGCGTGACCCGAGCGGCAGCTCGTGGACCTTCAGCCGGTAGACCTTGCCGACGCTCGTGAAGAACAGGATGTAGTCATGCGTCGACGCGACGAAGAGATGCTCGATGTAGTCCTCGTCCTTGAGGTCCATCCCCATCACGCCGATGCCGCCGCGCCGCTGCTCGCGGTACGCGGTGACCGGTAACCGCTTGATGTAACCGGACTGCGTGATCGCGATCACCATGTCCTCTTCCGCGATCAGGTCCTCGAGCTCGAGCTCCTCCTCGGCGGCCACGATCTCCGAGCGGCGGTCGTCGGCGCGTCCGTAGATCGCGTTGAGTTCCAGCAGCTCGTCCTTGATCAGCGCGTCGATCTTCGTCTCGTCCGAGAGCAGCGCGCGCAGCTCGGCGATGCGCTCCTGGATGTCCTTGTACTCGTTCTCGACGCCCTGCCGTTCGAGCGCGGTCAGCGCGCGGAGGCGAAGTTCCAGGATCGCGAGCGCCTGCTGCTCGGAGAGCTCGAACTTCTCCATCAGGCCGGTCTTCGCGGCCTCGGTGTCGCTGGCGGCGCGAATCAGCTGGATGACCGCATCGAGGTTGTCCAGCGCGATCAGGTAGCCGGCGAGGATGTGTGCGCGGCGTTCCTTCTTGCGCAGCTCGTCCTTCGAGCGGCGCGTGATGATCTCGCGCTGGAAGTCGAGGAAGTGCGTGACGAGCTCGAGCAGCGACAGCGTGCGCGGAATCCCGTTGACGAGCGCGACGGCGTTGTACCCGAACGTCGTCTGCAGCGGCGTGTGCTTGAAGAGCTTGTTCAGAGCCACCTGCGGAATCGCATCGCGCTTCAGCTCGACCTGGATGCGCATCCCCGAGCGGTCGGAGTGATCCGCGAGGTCGGAGATCTCGGTGAGCACCTTCTCGTTGACGAGGTCGGCGATCTTCTTGATTACGCCGTTGTCCCCGCCCTTCTTCACGCCATACGGAAGCTCGGTGATGATGATCGCGCTCTTGCCGCCGCGCAGCTCTTCGATGTGAGCGCGCGCGCGCATGACCACCCGGCCTCGGCCGGTGCGGTAGGCGTCGCGAATGCCGGAGCGCCCGACGATGTACGCACCCGTCGGGAAGTCAGGGCCCTTCACGTGCTTCATCAGGTCTTCGACGTTCGCCTGCGGGTTGTCGATCAGCTCGACGATCGCGTTCACGACCTCGCCGAGGTTGTGCGGCGGGATGTTCGTCGCCATGCCGACCGCAATGCCGGCGCTGCCGTTGACGAGCAGATTCGGGAAGCGCGCCGGCAGGACGAGCGGCTCGCGTTTCGACTCGTCGTAGTTCGGACCGAAGTCGACCGTGTCGGAGTCGAGTTCGCGCAGCATCTCCTCGGCGAGCTTCGCGAGGCGCGCCTCGGTGTATCTCATGGCGGCTGCTGGATCGTCGTCGATCGAGCCGAAGTTGCCCTGGCCGTCGACGAGCGGGTAACGCATCGAGAACGGCTGCGCGAGGCGGACGAGCGTGTCGTAGATCGACTGGTCGCCGTGCGGGTGATGGTTGCCCATCACATAGCCGACGATGTTGGCGCTCTTCACGTACGGACGGCCCGGCCGGTTGCCGTTCGTCCACATCGAGTAGAGGACGCGGCGGTGCACGGGCTTCAGCCCGTCGCGCACATCAGGGAGCGCGCGCGAGACGATGACGGACATCGCGTAGTCCAGGAAGGAGGAGCGCATCTCCTGCTCGAGCTCCCTTGACTCGATGCGGCCTGGGCCAAGCGCCCCGGTCTCTAGCTCAGACATGTAACGCCTCCGTACGCTTGGCTAGAAAAAGCAGCTCTCCTAGACGTCAAGGAACTTGACGTCCTTTGCGTTCTGCTCGATGAACTCGCGTCGCGGCTCGACCGCGTCGCCCATCAGCTTCGAGAACATCAGGTCGGCGGCTGACGCATCTTCGACGTCGACACGCATGAGAAGCCGCTTTGCCGGGTCCATCGTCGTCTCCCAGAGCTGCTCGGCGTTCATCTCGCCGAGCCCCTTGAAGCGCGACAGCGCGATGCCCTGCTTCGCCGCATCGAGCACGCGCTCGCGCAGTGCGTCGAACGACTCGGCGACCTCGTTCTCCTTGCCGACACGCACGGTGAACGGCGGCTGGCCGACGATCTCGACGAGGCGGTTGTAGGCCTGGCGCAGTTTCGCGTAAATCGGCGAGCCGAGCAGCTCGACCGGCACGGCGACGTTGTGCGCCGCGGAGGTCTCGGTCTCGATCACGCGCACACGCAGGACGTCCTCGTCCTTGTCGACGATCGAGAGCGCGTATCCGTTGTCGGCGATCGCGTCGATCGCGGCCTGGATGTCGCCGGGCGCCTCGATCTCGTGCTCAACGAGCCGGTGCACGACCATCAGTTCCGCAGCAGCCGCGCTGAAGTCGGAGCGCAGGCGTGCGTAGTAGCCCTCGTACTGCTGCAACGCCGAGGAAACACGGCCCCATTTCGCCTCGGTGAGCTTCAACGTCTCACCGTTGCGAGAGGTGATCTCGACGTTCGGGATGCGGTCGCGCGCGAGGAGCTCCTCGAGCTGCGCGTCCTTCTCGAAGTAGTACTCCTGGCTGCCGATCTTCACCTTGTAGAGCGGCGGCACTGCGATGTACACGTGGCCCTGCTCGATCAGTTCGGGCATCTGCCGGTAGAGGAACGTGAGGATCAGCGTGCGGATGTGCGAGCCGTCGACGTCGGCGTCGGTCATCACGATCACGCGGTGGTAGCGGAGCTTCTCGAGGTCGAACTCGTCGCCGAAGCCGGTGCCGATGGCGGTGATCATCGACTGGATCTCGTTGTTCGAGAGCACCTTGTTGATGCGGTTCTTCTCACTGTTGATGATCTTGCCGCGCAGCGGGAGGATCGCCTGGTAGGTGCGGTCACGGCCCATCTTCGCGGAGCCGCCGGCGCTGTCACCCTCGACGATGAAGAGCTCTGCAGCGGACGGATCGTTGATCGAGCAGTCCGCGAGCTTGCCCGGTAGCGACATCGACTCGAGCGCTGACTTGCGCCGCGTCATCTCGCGCGCCTTGCGGGCGGCCTGGCGTGCGCGCGCAGCGGAGATCGCCTTGTTGATCACGGCGCGCGCGTCGGTGGGGTTCTCCTCGAAGAACTCCGCCAGCTTCTGGTTGACGGACTGCTCCACGAGCCCGCGCACCCACGGGTTGCCGAGCTTCGTCTTCGTCTGGCCTTCGAACTGCGGATCGGCGAGCTTGACGGAGATGACTGCGGAGAGGCCTTCGCGCACATCCTCGCCGTCGAGGTTGTCTTCCTTCTCCTTGAGCAGGCCCTTGGAGCGCGCGTAGTCGTTCAACGTGCGCGTGAGCGCTGCCTTGAACCCGGAGAGGTGCGAGCCGCCCTCATGCGTGTTGATGTTGTTGGCGAACGAGAAGACCGACTCCTGATAGCTGTTGTTCCACTGCATCGCGACCTCGACCTCACCCTGGTCGGTCGAGCTCTCGAAGTAGACGACGTGCTTGTGGGCGATGTCCTTGGACTCGTTGATGTACGAGACGAAGTCCTTGATCCCACCCTCGTAGTGGAACTCGATCGTTTCGCCGTCGACGCGCTCGTCGACAAACGTCACACGCAGGCCCTTGGTGAGGAACGCCATCTCGCGCAAGCGCGAGACGAGAGTAGGCGCGTGGAAATCGGTCTCGTCGAAGATCGAGGCGTCGGGCAGGAACGAGATCGTCGTGCCGGTCTCCGTGGTCGCGCCGATCTCCTGCATCGGACCCTGGGGAACGCCGCGCGCGAACTCCTGGCGGTACGTCTTCCCGTTCAACTCGACGGTCGCGGTCAACCAGTCCGACAGCGCGTTCACGACCGAGGCGCCGACGCCGTGCAGGCCGCCGGAGACCTTGTAGCCCTCGCCGCCGAACTTGCCGCCCGCGTGCAGCTTGGTCAGGATCACCTCGAGTGCGGATGTCCCGGTGCCTTCGACCTCGTCCACCGGGATGCCGCGACCGCGGTCGACGATCGTCACCGAGTTGTCGGGGTGAATCGTCACCGAAACGGAGTCGTTGTAGCCCGCGAGCGCCTCGTCGACGGCGTTGTCGACGATCTCGTAGACGAGGTGATGGAGGCCTCGCGCACCGGTCGAGCCGATGTACATGCCCGGGCGCAGACGGACCGGCTCGAGGCCTTCGAGCACGGTGATGTCCTTGGCCGAGTAGCCGGCCTTCGCCTGAGTCTTTGCCATACTAAAGAAATGCCTGCAAAACGCGGGTTTTGCCAGGCACGGAGAGTGTATCAGATTGGGGTGTCTTCACGCCCCCGTGCGAGGCTCAAAGAGACCGCTTTTTGCACACTTTCGCGCAGGTTCTCGTCGGTGATCGAGGACGCGATCGCCCAGGCCCGCTCCTCGTCCTCCGGGGACGCTTCCACGTGGTTCGAAACGTGCGCTTCCTCGTCGGCCTCCGGCAGCGGTCCGGCGGCGAAGCGAAGCTTCTCGACGCCGAGCTTCGCGGCGATCTCCGGCGCCTTATGACCGAGCTCGAAGGCCCACACCGAGTCGGCCGTGTTGACGTGCACGGTCCCGTCGCGGGCGATGCGCGCCGGCCACGCGTTGCGCGCGATCGCCTCGCCGACAACCTCCGGCCAGCGCTCCACCAGCTCCGCCATGCCGGCCTGCGCGCCGTGACGCGAGAGCTCAGAGCGGATCTCAGGACCGAGCGGCTCCAAACTCAGTCCACCTCCGGTGGAGCAACTGCGCGGATCAGAAGCCGATCAACGCCGACCTGGAACACCGATTCGACCGCCCATCCTTCTGAACTCTGCCTGCTACTTCGCCGCACCAGGTTCCACCTCCACGACTTGCGAGGGCTCAATCGGAAGCGCCGACCGGTGCGTCGCGGTGATCATCGTTTGTCCCATGCCCGCAAGTCTTCGTGCCAGCACCTCCCGGCGGCCGAGGTCGAGCTCCGAGAGCACGTCGTCGAGCAGCAGCAACGGCGGCGTCGGCAACAGCTCGGCCTCAGCGAGGAGCAACGAAAGGACTGCGAGCCGCTGCTCGCCCTGCGAGCCGTACTGCCGCAGGTCGCGATCGCCGCTCGCGACGAGCACGTCGTCGAGGTGCGGCCCGACTCCGGTTGTCCCGCGCTCGAGGTCGCGGGTGAGGCGCGCCTCCAGCAGCTCGACTGTCGGCGGGTGCGCGTCGTACTCGAGTCGCGCATCTGGTAGCCCGAGCTCGTCTGCGCGTTCGGCGAAGCCCGGCGCGAGTTGTGTGAGCGCAACACGACGCTGCTCGACGAGCGCGGCGCCGAGCTCCGCGATGCGTTCTGTCCACGGTTCGAGTGCGTCGCGACCCGAGAGACCGAGCTGCACGCGGCGCAGTGCGGCATTGCGTTGCGCAAGCGTCGCAAGGTAGTCCTGCGGCACACCGGCGCGGGCGGGGAACAGTCGGGCGAGCACGCGGTCGAAGTACGCGCGGCGCGCAGCCGGCCCGCCCTTCACAACGGCGAGCCTGTCGGGCGTGAAGACGAGCGTCGAGACCTCGCGACGCAACGACTCCGCGGAAGGAAGCTTCGCGCCGTTCAGCTTTGCCTCCTTCGCCTGGCCTTGACGAAGCGTGACGGAGATCTCGATGGGCGACGTGGCACGGTGGCCCTCGAGCACGATGCGCCCCGCGCTCTCGCCGAAGCGGATCAGCTGCGTGTCCTGTCGCGTGCGCGGTGAGAAGCCTTGCGTCGCGACGTGCAGCGACTCGAGCAGGTTGGTCTTCCCGACACCGTTGCGACCGACGACGAGCACGACTCCGGGACTCAGCGCAAGGTCGAGCGCCGCGTACGACCGGTAGCTACGAAGCGTGACGCTGCTGACGATCAGGCAGCGATTACCCGGCGAGCCTGATCGGCATGATCAGGTACACGTAGTCGTCGGCT